>NZ_CP049889.1:937500-1080000 GCF_011299095.1 Jeotgalibaca porci
ACTAGACACGATCGATTTTAATACGACAGCATTGTCAGGTAATTGATTTGCTTCTTTTTTAGCTAGCAAGAGATAATTAACCATTAAAGATGCAATCTGATTTCCTGTTAACACCTCATACGAACCATCACTCTTACGAATAGCTGCACCGAGTCGATCCGCATCCGGATCTGTCGCAACTAAAATATCCGCACCGATTTCTTTTCCTAATTTCTCAGCATATTCGAAAGCACCCGCATCTTCAGGGTTTGGCGATTTAACAGTTGGGAAATCTGAATCTGCTTCCGCCTGCTCAGGTACCAAGGTAAAGTTTTCGAAACCGGCATTTTTAAGCGCGCGTTCGCCTAACATTTTTCCAGTTCCATGTAGCGGTGTAAATACAAGCGACATTTCTTTACTCATTTCTGAAATAAGGGCTTGATCCACTGTTACTGTCTTCACTTCTTCTAGATAAATGCGGTCGACTTCTTCACCAATCATATGTAGAAGACCTGATTTCTCTAACTCTTCATCACTTAACACTGCAATATCCAATGGTGAATCAATTGCGCGAATGAAATCAGTCAAAGCAGCTGCATCGTCCGGTGGCATTTGCCCACCATCTTCTCCATAAACTTTGTACCCATTATATTCCGCAGGGTTATGACTGGCTGTAATCATGATTCCTGTTAAGGCATTTAGATGACGAACTGCGAAAGATAGTTCTGGAGTGGGACGTAATGCTTCAAATACATAGGCTGGAATGCCGTGAGCAGCTAATGTTTTGGCAGATTCCATTGCGAACTCCGGAGACATCCGTCTTGAATCGTAGGCAATTGCAACGCCACGCTTCTTTTCTTCTTCTCCCTTTGATTCCATCAAACGTGCCAAGCCTTCCGTTGCCTGGCGAACTGTATAGATATTCATACGATTGATTCCGGCTCCCAGAACACCACGCATTCCTGCAGTACCAAATTCTAATGGTGCAAAGAACGCATCTTTGATTTGTTCCTCGTTCCCATCAAGTTTGCTTAAATCTGTCTGTAGCTGTACGTCTAAATCTTTGTGCGCTTTCCAAGTTTCATAAGTTTGCATGTAGCTCATTTCCATACCTCCATCAATTCACTTTTCTTTTATTATATCACTATTTTAGTATTCTTCGAGCCTCAACCGTTAATAACTTATGTAACATATTCTCACACGTTATGTTAGAATATGATTAAAATAATATTGCTCTCTCTTCGCTTTTGCATTGACACCACGATAACACGATGGTATTCTTTAAAAACAAATCTACTTCAACTCATATGCACCGCTAGTCATGTTACATTAAATAACAAACATTATCTCTAGGAGGAATTATCAATGAAACATAAAAAAATATTTGGAATTTCCACACTTCTTTTTGCAGCATCTTTTCTAGTAGCTTGTAGTTCCGATGACTCAAATACAGCTGAATCAAGTGCTGATTCTGGCGCAGATACTTATATTATTGGAACAGATACAACTTTTGCACCTTTTGAATTTGAGAATGACAATGGTGATTTCGTAGGGATTGATATTGATTTACTGGCAGCTATTGCAGAAGATCAAGGTTTTGAATATGAACTACGTACGTTGGGATTCAACGCTTCTGTTACAGCTTTGGAAGCAGGTCAAGTAGACGGTGTGATCGCGGGTATGTCCATTACTGATGATCGTTCGAAGAAATATGACTTCTCTGATGCTTACTACCAATCTGCTACAGGTGTAGGTGTGAACCCAACTTCTGGTATTACAAGCTTGGAAGATTTGGAAGGCGAGCAAGTCGTTGCTAAAACAGGAACAGAAGGTTCTGTATATGCAGAGAGCATTAAAGATGAATATGGCTTCACTGTAAAATACGTTGAAGATTCATCAACAATGTACCAAGACGTATTAACTGGAAACTCTGCCGCAGCTTTCGAGGACTTCGCCGTTATTCAATATGAAATAACGCGTGGAATGGGTCTGGAAGTTATCCACGAATCTGAAGGTGCTTCAGAGTACGCATTCGCTACAATGAAAGACAAACAACCTGAATTAGTAGAAATGTTCAATGCTGGCTTGAAAAACTTGAGAGACAGTGGCAAGTATGACGAAATCCTAGCAGAGTACTTAGGTGAATAATTATTAAATAAAAAGCGATTAGCCTCTATATTAATTAGAGCTAACCGCTTTTGTTTTTGAGTTATCAAATGTTTCAAAGAAAGAAGAAAAATTTTATTTCACAGAAACGAGGTATTATCTATGCAAAATTTATACTTTGTTCGTCATGGCCAAACGCACTTAAATGCAACCGACCATGTTCAAGGAGGCGATATTGACTCTCCTTTACTAGAAAAAAGTATTGAAGATGCGCGTAAAACGGGTTTGTTCTTAAAGAATACCGCAATTTCCCGCGCCATTACTAGCCCACAACTTCGCGCACATAATACTGCTACATATATTTTGAGTGCATTTGAAAATGACATCCCTTTAGAAACAGACTCCAGACTCAAGGAATTCAGATACGGCAGCTGGGAGGGCCTGCATATTCCTACTTTAGCAGAGAAATATCCTGAAACATTTCGTCATTTACGCGAAGAACCAGACAAATATAATCCCGTCCAATTCGGTGGTGAAACATATCCGGAACTAATTAAGCGTGGTACAGAATCTGTTTTATACCATGCGAATAGATACCCCAATGAAGATTTGTTATTTGTAGGGCATAGTATCCTGTGGACCGCCACGCTCCTATCTCTACTCAATTTTGAGATTAAAGACATTCGTTCACAGTCACCATTGGGGAATACTAGCATTTCTAAGCTCGTCAAGCTGGATAACACAATTAAATTGGACACCTGGAATTATCTTGAGCACTTAAGATAAATTTTTTAATAGCTTTTTCGGTTCATAGACCGTAAGTTACCAACAAAAAAAGAAGCGCTTGAGACAGTCCCTATCTGTCCCAAGCGCTTCTTACATTATGTATTATCTCTTACTTTTAGAAACTTTCTCTTCAACTTTATTCGCAATAATAGTCAAAATTGAAATAACGATTAAATAATAAATCGCAACAATAGACCACATTCGGATGGTTTCCATATTGTTGGCGGTAATAATCTTTCCGTTCATCGTCAATTCACGCACACCAATAACGGATAATAATGAGGTGTCTTTCAACGTAATAATGAACTGGTTGATTAATGACGGCAACATTGTCCGCAATGCTTGCGGCAACACGACTTTCGCCATAGATTTATTATACGGAAGTCCTAAGCTCCGTGCAGCTTCCATTTGACCAGGATCAATAGATTCAATCCCACCACGGACGATTTCGGCAATGTACGCTCCCGCATTCAGGCTCATCGTAATAATTCCTGCTTGCCATTCGGTTAATTTCATTCCTGTTGCCATTGGGATACCAAAATACACAAAGTAAATTTGTACCAATAAAGGTGTCCCACGAATAATCCAAATGTATGCATTAGACAGAGACTGTAAAAATTTATTCCGAGATACTTTCATCAATCCAAAGACAATACCTAGAATGAGACCGAAAAATAAAGAAAATAGCGTTATTTGAACCGTTTGCCACATGGCATCCATAAAGGATGGAAAATGATCAACCAATAATTCAAAAAATAACATTTTTCATCATCCTATCTTTTTATATAAGAAAAACACAAAATAAAAAAAGCATCATTATGTGCTTCATCTAAAAATAATGCGTACTTACTTATAGTTTTGTATTTGTATTAGAATAGCACACACGCCTAGGGACGTCAACATTTTGGAAACATCAGAGTCAAGAAAACCTGCCCACGACTAGCTTTTCTAGCGGTGGACAGGTTCATATTATTTCGTTTCGTTTGCTTCGTTCCAAGCTTCCACATAGGTGAAGGCACGATTACCAGCTTCAGCACCGTCGCCGACAGCTGTCGTAATTTGACGTAATGATTTTTTACGCACGTCACCAACTGCAAAAATTCCCGGTACAGTTGTCTCCATGTATTCGTTGGTCAAAATCCAGCCTTCTTCGTCGGTAATATCCAAATCAACAAACGCATCTGTTTGTGGCAAGATACCCACATATACGAACACACCGTCCGCTGCGTGTACATCTACTTCGCCGGTCTTCATGTTCTTCACAGCAACTCCGGTTACTTTAGTGCCGTCTCCTTCAATTCCTTCAACAACCGTATCCCAAACGAAATCAACTTTTTCGTTCTTAAAGGCACGGTCTTGCAAGATTTTCTGAGCACGCAATTCATCACGACGGTGAACAATATCAACATTCGCGAATTGTGTTAAATAAGTACCTTCTTCAACGGCAGAATCCCCGCCACCAACAACAACTAATTCTTTATTACGGAAGAATGCCCCATCACATACTGCACAGTAGGAAACGCCACGTCCGGCGTACTCTTCCTCGCCCGGTACATTTAACTTCCGGTGTTGCGAGCCAGTCGCAATAATAACGGACTTCGTTTTGTATGTTTTTTTACCCGCTTCAATAATATGGTAATGGCCCTCTTGTTTGATACCTTTTACATCGCCATAAGTATGTTCAGCACCAAAGCGCATTGAACTATTATACATTTTATCCGCTAATTCTGGTCCCAAAATGGAGTCATAACCTGGATAGTTTTCTACTTCCGCTGTATTAATTAATTCTCCTCCTGGAACGCCTCTTTCTAAAATAAGCGTCTTTAAGTTCGAACGAGATGCATACAGTGCTGCTGTCATCCCACCAGGCCCTGCCCCGATGATGACAACATCGTAAATTTTTTCTGTTTGTTCCATGGTTTTCTCTCCTTCTTACTAATGTTTTCCTCTTAATTATACAGAGGTCAACGTCTTTAAGCTATTTTTCTGTTTGTTCCAAACTTTCGCCCAACGCGATAATATAATCTTTTAATTTATCTTTCATTTCTGGGTGTTGTAGTCCGTAAGTAATACTTGTTGCCAAGAAACCAAACTTGTCACCAACGTCGAAACGTTGTCCTTTGAAGTTTTTCGCAAATACGCGTTGTGTTTTATTCAACGTATCGATTGCATCAGTCAACTGGATTTCGCCGCCTGCTCCTGCTTCTTGATTTTCAAGAATTTCGAAAATCTCCGGAGTTAGGAGGTAACGCCCAATAATCGCGTAGTTACTTGGTGCGTCTTCTGGTTTAGGTTTCTCAACAAAACGGCGCACATTCAATAGGCCTTCTTCCAATTGGTTATCAGGATCGATAATGCCGTACTTGGATGTTTCTTCGTGTGGCACTTCCATAACAGCGATTGTAGAAGCATAGGTGCGTTCGTATCCTTCTATCAGTTGACGTGTCAACGGCACTTCATCTTTCATCAAATCGTCGCCCAACATAACCACAAATGGCTCGTCGCCAACGAATGCTTTGGCTTGTAAAACGGCATGACCCAAGCCCAATGGGTACGATTGACGAACGAAATGAATCCGAATACCGGTTGTTTCTTGCACAAGCTTCAACAAATCGTCTTTGCCTTTGTCACGCAAGTTTGTTTCCAATTCAATATTGGAGTCAAAATGGTCTTCGATCGGACGCTTACTTTTTCCGGTAACAATTAAAATATCCTCGATCCCTGATTCAATTGCTTCTTCTACAATGAATTGGATGGTTGGTTTATCAACAATTGGCAACATTTCTTTTGCCATTGCTTTTGTTGCAGGTAAAAAACGTGTTCCAAATCCCGCTGCCGGGATAACTGCCTTTTTAACTTTTTTCACGCTACTCTTCCTCCGCTGTCATTTTAGATGTACTATGTTCTGCTTTGCGATCTCTCAGCATCAATTCTTCGACCACTTCATCTACACGCGCATTTTCAAATAACACACGGTAAATTGCGGCTGTAATTGGCATATCAATGCCTTTTTCCTGTGCTAATTCATAAGCAGCTTTCGTAGTCGCGACACCTTCGACGACCATTCCCATATTTTCTAAAATTTCTTCAAGTGGCAGACCTTTACCAATCAAGTTACCGGCACGCCAGTTTCTTGAATGGACACTTGTCGCGGTTACGATTAAATCACCAACACCGCTCAGCCCGATAAATGTTAAGGGGTCCGCTCCAAATGCCATACCCAGACGGCTGATTTCGGCTAAACCACGGGTAATTAGCGCTGCTTTGGCATTATCACCATATCCTAGCCCTACTAAAGCTCCCGCTCCCACAGCGATAATATTTTTCAAAGCAGCACCTAATTCAACGCCGACAACATCACTATTCGTATAAACACGGAAATAGTTATTACTGAAAATACGTTGCACCGCTTGACTCGCTATTTCGGACGAAGAAGCAGCGGTAATCGTTGTAATATCACGTTTCGCTACTTCTTCAGCGTGACTCGGACCGGATAGAACCACAATCCCACTGTGTTTTTCAACAGCCATCTCTTCGTCAATAATAACTGAGATACGCTTATGCGAAACTTGCTCCAAACCTTTACTCGCATGGATAATAATCGGTTTTTGTTTATCGTCTAATAGAGCATTGATTTGCTTAGTCACGGAACGAATCGCGCTCGTCGGTACGACCAATAAAATGAAGGATACATCCTTTAATGCTTCCTCTAAATCTGTGTAACCGATGATTGATTCAGCCAGTTTCACACCTGGCAAGTAATGTTCATTTGTATGTTTTTGATTGATCTCCTCAATCCGTTCAGGCATATTGCCCCAAATATTAACATGATGGCCGTTCTCGCTCAAAACCATCGCGAGAGCTGTCCCCCAGGAACCGGCCCCTAGTACTGCAATTTTAGTCATTTCCTTACTCCTTAGTCGTGTTCATTCCTAAATTAATATCTGTATAAAACGAATCTTTAGGATAGTGGTTGTATCTGCGATATGCCCATGCAGCAATTGCTCCGGCAATTAATATAATTGAAAGCAATTGTGAAACACGAATATTTGCAAATAAGTACAAACTGTCAGTCCGCATGCCTTCGATAAAGAAACGACCGAATGCATACCAAATGATATAGCTGAAGAATACTTCACCTTCACGCAGTAAGTTTGGTCTTCTGCGTAAGTATACAATAAGCGCAAATCCTATCAAGGACCACAGTGATTCATAGAGAAACGTAGGATGATAATACGTTCCTTTGATATTCATTTGATTAATAATAAATTCTGGTAAAAACAAGCCTTCTAAGAATTCTCGTGTTACAGCAGCACCATGAGCTTCCTGGTTGATAAAGTTGCCCCAACGTCCCAATGATTGTGCAATCAACACGCCAGGTGCCAACACATCAAGTGTCAGCATCACCGGTACGTTTTTCTTTTTCGTAAAAAAGTAAACCACCAGAGCGCCGGTTAGTAATGCGCCATAAATAGCCAGGCCGCCATTCCAGATTTGAAAAATTTGGCCGGGATTTTCTAAATAGTAACCCAGTTCAAACAAAACGTAATAGGCACGTGCACCCAAGATAGCGATGGGAACCGTCCAAAATGCCAAGTCTAAGATAAAATCTTGCGGCATTCCTTTTCGATCGCCTTCACTGGAGGCAAGATACATCGCAAGCAAGATACCAACCCCGATTATCACTCCGTACCACGCTACTTCAAAACCACCGAGCTTTATTGCTATAGGGTCAATAGCTGCTAATAATTGCTTCATTATATTCCACCTTCAAATTAGAGTTCTTTACGGGAGTTCTCTTTAATTAAGTTCTCCAAGTTACGTTCAAATGTTTCAACCGCATTGTAGCCCATTGTCTTCGCACGATAATTCATCGCTGCCATTTCGACAATAATCGCCAAGTTACGTCCTGTTTTAACCGGAACACTGATTTTTGGAATTTGGACATCTAAAATCGTAACTAATTCTTCATCACTGCCCAAGCGTTCGAATTTCTTCTCTTTTGTCCAAAGTTCCAGATTCACAATTAAATTCACTTCGTTGGATTGTTTAACGGCACCCGCTCCAAACAACGTCATGACATCCATAATACCGATACCACGGATTTCAATCAGGTGACGAAGAATCGAAGGAGCTTCTCCCATCAACGTGTCGTCATCGTGTTGATACAGGTCAATACGGTCATCCGCCACAAGACGGTGGCCCTTTTGAATAAGTTCCAAGGCTGTCTCGGATTTACCTACTCCAGAATCACCTGTAATCATGACACCCATACCAAAAACATCTACCAATACGCCGTGCATGGAAATACGTTCTGCTAAACGACTTTCTAAAAAGTTTGTCACATTACTAGAAACACGTGTTGTTTTCAATGTCGCTTGTAAAAGCGGGATACCTGCTTCTTGACAAGCCTTGATTAATTCAACCGGTGGCTCTATTCGACGCGCCACGATAAAACAAGGTGTTTCTGTTTGACATAAACGACGCATGATAACGAGACGCTCTTCCGGTGACATGCGCGCCAAGAATGACGTTTCTGTTTGTCCCATCAATTGTACCCGCCAAGATGGATAGAAATTAAAATACCCTGTCAGTTCTACACCAGGCCGATGTATTTCTGTAGAGGTTACTTCTTTATTTAAAAACTCTTCGCCCACGATCACTTTAAACGTTGTCGCTTTAACCAGTTCTCTAATGGTTACACTATTCGCCATTTTATTCCCTCGCTCTTTGTCTAATATGGTCTTATGCTTACATTTATTCCAACTATTCTAACTAATCTTAACATTATTATGCATGGTTAGAAAGGCAAAAAACTCTTAAGACTGCTTCCGCTGTGATTGGAATAGAATTCACTTGTAATTCGATTAAAACGTTCCAATATTAACCGATTGGAACGTTTACCGGTAAAATTCTTATCAAAACATTCCAATCCCCGCGAATACAAAAAATGCTCAACAAGTTCGTCGTTAAACGTCTTGTTGAGCACTCGGTTTTATTTTTTATTTTCTAGTGAACTTTGTACAAGTGACAGGATTAATGATACGAGTAGCGCTGTCCCAAATGAGTTGAAATGAAACCCTGGTCCTACCAAGGTTGCTGTCAGCGACAACATAAGCGCATTAATGATAAAACTGAATAAGCCTAATGTCATCAATGTGATTGGGAACGAAAAAATGTGTAGGATTGGCTTCACGAAAATGTTAACCAATGCTAGTACTAAGCTCGCTGCCATTGCCGTCCAACCACTCGCAACTGTGAATCCCGGCAAGAAAAAGGCCAGAGCCAAAAACACAAGTGTGTTCACTCCTATTTTCTGCCAAAATCCCATTAAAAGTCACTCCAGTCATCCGTATCTTTATCTTCTTTTGGTAAAGGTTTTACTTCTTTGGGTGCACGACGCGTTGTCGATTTCCCACGTTTCGCATACCATTCTTGATCGCGATTGCTTCTATCGGGTTCCGGCATTAATAATGCCAACAAGAAATATAGGAAGATTGGTGAACCGACTCCTGCAAAAGCGAAAATCAAGAAAACAATACGAACAATTGTAGAGTCAATGCCGAAGTATTCTGCAAGTCCGCCTAATACACCACTGACTTGTCTATCTCTTGCTGATTTCGTTAATTTTTTCATTGATTGTCCCTCTCTTCTGTTATTTTGCATCCGTGTCTTTCATTAAGATGCTTCCATTTGTTGTTTTTAATTCTACCATAACTGGGGTAGTGTCAACTACTCTTCTAAATTGTAAATGTTTATTCGTTTTTTCATCGCGTTGTTGAATAACTTCAACATTTCCCATACGATTTTTGATGCTTCCTAACGAACTGTGCGCATCCAATTCGACACTTTTCTCTGCTGGAATAGCCAGTTTAACTGTACCGTTGACTGAGGATGCTTCGATCCGTTGCACGTCCATGTCTGTATGTGTGATGCGAATATTTCCATTAATAATAGAGAGTTGCGAACTAGACACGTGGCTGTTCAGAGTGATATCTCCATTAATTAATTTCGCAATAATATCCACTAAATGGCTATCTCTAACAGTAATTTTACCATTGCCGCCATCTAATTCCAACATAGTCGCGTCAACATGTGCGAAGTTCATATTCCCGTTTGTTGATTTCAAATACACATCTTTTCCTTTGAAATCATTAACCGTTACGTTCCCGTTTAACACTTTAATTGCTAAGTAGTCGTACTCGCGTGCTGGAAGGTAAACTGTCAAATCACAACGAACCCGTTTATTTGGTACGTGGAACGTCAATTGATCTTCATCAATCGTAATTGTACTGCGAGCTTCAAATGCAGCCAAAGGTGTTTCCTCTTCATACTTCGCATAAATTTTAATATCTGCTTCTACGCGCATATCATTTTTATCCCATTGTTTGAAATGGATATTTCCATTCGCTAATTGGAAGTCGAGAATAGTTGCTGTTGTATTTTCGTAGTTGAATTCATGTTTGAACTTATTGGAGACGATACCCGGAATGTTTACGTTGAAGTCGACTTCTTTCCATTCAAGGTTCTCTGCAATACTGCTTACCGTAGCATTTACAAATTGACTGAACTGGGTACCCAAATGACTTAATTTGCTGCCTAGATCAGTTGCTGTTTCTTTCCACTCGTCTTTGTTACCAAACTTTTCGCCAAATGATTTTACATTTGTTTCTAATTGTTCTTTTTTCAACGTTCGCATTTGTTCTTCCATTTTACGTTTTTCTTCACGTAAAGCTTGCTCTTGCGAACGTAATCCTTCGAGTTCTTCTTCCAGACGTACAACTTCCATCTGTAATTCAGGCGTCATTGTACCCAATTCTTCATGAGTTGCAATCGCTTGTCTGCGTTCTTCTTTCGCGCTAATTTGACGACGTAAAATTTGTAACGCTTCTGTTTTCTCGTCAACTTTTGATGAGAAATAAGAAATTTCACTCGCTAGTGATTCGAGGATTTTCTCAAAGTTTTCTTTATCTTTCTTGTCAGCAGCTGCTTGAACTTCTTCAGCCGTCGGTTCCGCTTTTTCAGCTTCTACGAACGGTTCTTTTGTCTCGTTCTTTTGTGCTTCTTCGACTTGTTTTTTAGCAGTATTTTCTAAAAGTTCGATTGCTTCATCGGTAGAAATAATCCCTTGTTTAACTAGCGCTAAAATACGTTCTCTTTCATTCATAATATTTCCTCCTATATTGACTCAATACGAAAATTATATGTGCTTATGCCATTTGGAACGGTGGTTTCTCTTTATGTTATTATTATGCCAATTTTTCTGTATTTCGTCATAGGTCTTAAGGTTGATTTCGGGTTAAGTAGCAATACCTAGTACATTTACTGGTAAAGTAAAAACATCGGCTATCCCTCCTATGTAGGAAGAATAGCCGATATTTTTTTGTATAGAGTTTATCGCGCGTTATCACGTGCCAGTACTTTTTTAAGATAAACACCTGTATGGCTTTCTGGTACTTCCGCTACTTCTTCCGGAGTACCGGTCGCAATGACGGTTCCGCCGCCAACGCCGCCTTCTGGCCCCATATCGATAATATAGTCGGCTGTTTTAACAACATCCAAATTGTGCTCAATAACTAATACTGTATTTCCTTGATCTACTAAACGTTGTAACACTTCCAATAATTTAGCAATATCATGTGTATGCAAGCCCGTTGTTGGTTCATCAAGGATATACAACGTTTTACCGGTTGAGACGCGTTGGAGTTCACTAGCCAGCTTCATCCGCTGCGCTTCCCCTCCAGATAAGGTGGTCGCGGGTTGCCCCAATGTGACATATCCCAAACCAACATCTACGATTGTTTGTAATTTTCGTTTAATTTTCGGAACTGCTTCGAAATAAATCAATGCTTCATCAATCGTCATATCCAGTACTTCGGAAATGTTTTTGCCTTTGTACTTCACTTCAAGCGTTTCGGAGTTATAACGACGACCGTGGCATACCTCGCACGGCACATAAATATCCGGCAGGAAGTGCATTTCAATTTTTAGAATACCATCGCCGCGACAAGCTTCACAACGGCCACCTTTGACGTTAAAACTAAAGCGTCCTTTACTGTAGCCGCGCATCTTTGCTTCGTTCGTGCTGGCAAATAATGCCCGTACGTCATCAAAAACGCTTGTGTAGGTAGCTGGGTTACTTCGTGGTGTACGGCCGATTGGACTTTGATCAATGTTGATTACTTTCTCCAAGTCTGAATAGCCAGATATCCGCTTAAATTTACCCGGTTTCTCTTTCGTCCGTGTTAGTTCACGCGAAAGAGCTGGTTTTAATACGCGGTTAACTAACGAACTCTTGCCGGAGCCCGATACACCTGTTACAGCTACAAACTTCCCGATTGGAATCGACGCATCCACATTTTTTAAGTTATTTTCCTGTGCGCCTTCTATCAAAATCGCTCCCCGATCTTCGGAACGTCTCTCAGTTGGAACCGGAATAAATGCTGTACCTGCCAAGTATTGACCGGTAATCGATTCTTTGACTTTCATCACTTCGGTAGGTTTCCCTGCCGCAACAATTTCTCCGCCGAACTCGCCGGCTCCCGGACCGATATCAATCAGATAATCCGCCTGCATCATTGTTTCTTCGTCATGCTCCACCACTATTAGAGTGTTTCCCAAGTCACGCATGCTCTTCATGGATTCAATCAACAAGTCATTATCGCGTTGGTGCAATCCGATTGATGGCTCATCCAAAATATAGAGAACACCTGATAAATTGGAGCCGATTTGTGTGGCCAAGCGAATCCGCTGTGCTTCCCCGCCCGATAAACTGCCGGCAATACGACTCAAGGTGAGGTACTTCAAACCCACGTTTCGCAAGAAAGTCAGCCGAGATTTAATTTCTCTTAAAATCGGTGTCGCAATTTCTTTTTCTGCGCCTTCTAATTCCAACTTTTCGAAAAAGTCAATCGCCGAATCAATGGAATATTGGGTCACTTCCGCGATATTTTCGTTCCCCACTTTAACCGCCAATGCTTGCTCGTTCAAACGTGCACCATGACATTTTTGACAGGCCAGTTCGGTCATGTATTCCCGCATGACTTTACGCGTAAAATCACTCGATGATTCATGATAACGACGGTTGATGTTGTTCATGACCCCTTCAAACGGTATGTTCACATCACGAACCGCGCCAAAATCGTTCTTATGATAAAAATGGAATTTTTTCCCTTTAGAGCCATGCAGAACTAGTTTTTGATGCTCAGCTGGTAAGTCATCAAAAGGAACATCCATCGCAATATCATGTTGCTGGCAGAATTGACGCAACATTTCCGGATAATAATTGGAACTGATTGGATTCCATGGTGCCAGGGCTCCATCGTTAATCGATAGTTGACGGTCCGGAACGACTAAGTCTACGTCCACTTCTAATTTAGACCCTAAACCGTCACATTCTGAACAAGCGCCATACGGTGCATTAAATGAGAACAAGCGTGGTTCGATTTCGCCGACTGTAAAGCCACATTTCGGACAGGCATAGTGTTCACTGAACAGCAGATCCTCTCCATCAATAATAGATATAATCACATAACCTTCCGCTAAACGTAATGCTGCTTCCACGGAGTCATAGACACGCGAACGAACACCGTCTTTTACAACGATTCGGTCAATCACGATGGAAATATCGTGACTGTTATTTTTATTCAATTCGGGAACATCCGTTATATCGTAAAGTTCTTCGTCTACGAGAACGCGAACGTACCCTTGTTTTTTAATTGATTCAAAAACTTTTTTATGTTGGCCTTTTTTACCTATCACAACAGGTGCTAAAATTTGCATACGTGTCCGTTCAGGCAGCTCCATCACTTGGTTTACAACTTGCTCGGGTGATTGACTGCTGATTTCGGTTCCATCATTCGGACAAATCGGATGACCAATTCGTGCAAAAAGAAGTCTCAGGTAGTCATTGATTTCCGTTACGGTGCCGACTGTTGAACGGGGATTGTTGCTTGTCGATTTTTGGTCGATTGCAATCGCCGGACTCAAGCCATCGATACTATCAACATCTGCTTTTTCCATTTGTCCCAGAAATTGGCGTGCATAAGCTGAAAGACTCTCGACATACCGTCTTTGTCCTTCGGCATATAAAGTGTCAAATGCAAGTGAACTTTTCCCTGAACCTGATAAGCCCGTCACAACCACTAACTGGTCACGCGGGATCGCTACATCGATATTTTTTAAGTTGTGTGAACGTGCTCCGCGCACGATAATCTGATCTTTAGCCATAATCTTCTTCCTTTTAGTTGAGATTCTGTTCCCTACCATCATAACATGTCTACCTCAAAAAGAACACTCGTTCGCACTTAGTTGTGTGTATGTGCGGCATGTTCAACTGCGAGGTGTAAAATGTCATAAACATGTGAGTCTTCCTGACTGTATAACATGTTTTTTCCGACGCGTCTGCTCTTTACTAACTTCGCTTCTTTCAATTTTCGGAGTTGATGGGAGACAGCAGATTGTTCCATTTCTAGTGCTTCTGCAATAGCATTTACATGCCATTCTTTCGTTTCTAATAAGTACAAAATCTTAAACCGGGTCTGGTCGCCTAACAGCTTAAACATCTGGACCGTTTGCTTCGTTATTTCTGGATTCATTTTTTCCAATAGCCACCACGCCTCCTCATAGATACTTCTTTCTTATTTTACCAGAAGTAGCCTAAAAGCTACATAATCCCGCTTTCGAATACCTACTGAATACGTCTCAAGTAGAATTTCTTTTTCCCACTTTTACTTGAGCCTGTTCTCTCTAAAAACAAAAAGCCGAGACATCATCGTCTCGACTTTTAGCATTTTTAATTAGTTTAATTCTGAAAGTTCTCCCGTTTTCAGGTAGACAATACGCTCGCAAATGTTTGTTACGTAATCTCCGATACGTTCCAAGTAACCAGATACAGCGATGTAGTCTGTCCCCCCTGGTACGACTTCTGCATCTTTAGCCATTTCTTTCAGACACAATTTATTAATCTCAACGAACAAATCGTCTACTTTTGTATCTGTTTCCGCAATTGTATAAGCTGCTTCCACATCAATACGTATATACGCATCAAGTGAATCTTCAACCATATCCTTCACAACTTCCGCTTGCTCTGCAATTTTCCCTTCTACTAAAGGAATACGCTTGTTGTGAAGTTCTTTAACGCGAATGACAGAACGCGCGATGCTTACAGCATGGTCACCCATACGCTCTAGATCGGAGCTCGCTTTCATAACCGTTACGATTGAACGTAAGTCGCTTGATACAGGCTGTTGTAGTGCGATTAACTTGAAGCACATTTCTTCGATTTCTAACTCTATATTGTTAATTGCCTTATCGTTCTTCTTAACACGATTGGCCGCTTCTTTGTCGTGATTTATGAACGCTTTAACTGCAAGTAAAATATTTTCATTTACCATTAATCCCATTTTGGTAAATTGAGCATGCATGCTTTTTAACTCATCATCATATATTCTTCTCATTACGCGCACTCCTCATTCAAACTGTTTTGTTGCTTTATTTTATCATGAAAATACGGATTACCCAAATCTTCCGGATACATAATCTTCAGTCCGTTTGTCTTTAGGATTTGAGAAAATATCTGTTGTATCATCGAATTCAACGATTTCACCGGTTAGGAAGAAAGCTGTACGATCCGATACACGCGCTGCTTGTTGCATGTTATGTGTCACCATAACAATCGTATACTTGCCCTTCAATTCTTGAACAAGGTCTTCGATTTTAGCTGTAGAAATCGGGTCCAGTGCAGAGGTCGGTTCATCCATTAAGAGTACTTCTGGTTCCACAGCTAAAGCACGTGCAATACAAATACGTTGTTGCTGTCCACCTGAGATACGTAAGGCATTTTTATTCAAATCGTCTTTTACTTCATCCCAAATCGCTGCACCCTTCAAACTACGCTCAACAATTTCATCCAAAGTCGCTTTGTCTTTAATCCCATGTGTACGTGGTCCATAAGCAATATTATCGTAGATACTCATTGGAAATGGGTTTGGATGTTGAAAGACCATCCCCACACGTTTACGTAATTGGTTCACGTCGAAATCCGATGCGTACATATCTTCGCCATCCAACAAGAGACTTCCTTCAATACGGCAACCTGGAACCAGGTCGTTCATACGATTTAAGCTCTTAAGGAATGTCGACTTCCCACATCCGGATGGTCCGATAAAAGCAGTGATTTCATTTTCTCTAATTTCCATATTTAGGTTCTTTAACGCTTGAAAATCTGAATACCAAAGATTCATGTTTGAAATACTTAATTTACTCATTGTTATTTCGCTCCTCTTGTTAATCGATTACTTAACCACGTTGATATAGCATTAATAATCAGTACTAGAATAATCAATACTACCCCTGTAGCGTAAGATTCTCTAACGTGCATCCCTTCACTCGACAACACATACATGTGGAGGGCAAGTGTACGCCCTGATTGGAAAGCATCCGTTGGTAAGTTAGTCGACGTTCCAAGTGTATACATCAACGCCGCTGTTTCTCCAACAATACGTCCGACTGCCAAAATGACACCTGATAAAATACCAGGCATTGCGACAGGTAAAACAACTCTAAATATCGTACGCAGTTTCCCTGCTCCTAAAGCAAAACTACCTTCCCTTAATGAAACATTTACAGAGAGTAATGCTTCTTCAGTGGAACGAATAATGACCGGTAAAACCATAATGACCGATGTTAAGATCCCTGCAATTAAAGAATACTGGAATCCCAAGAAAAGAACAAAGAATAACATCCCGAACAGACCGTAAACAATCGAAGGAATACCGGATAGCGTATCCGTTGCAACACGGATGATGTTAATAAACTTATTGTTCGCATCTGCATATTCAATTAGGTAGAAAGCTGTAAATACGCCAATCGGTGCTGCGATTAGCAAAGCAAAGAACACTACGATGAAAGTTGTTATAATCGCCGGCATCATAGAAACGTTACTTGTTGTGTATTTCCAGGCAAACATCTCTGGAGATAATGCGGAGATACCATTAATAAAAATAAAACCGATGATATAGAGTAAAGAAGCAAAGGTTATAAAGCTAAAAAAGTACACAAAAAATCGGATTAGTTTCGCTTCCATCTAGATCCCCTTCCTTTTCACGATTGAAAACGCACCGTTAATAATGATAATAAAGATAAACAAAACAACGGCAGTTGCAATCAAGGCTTCACGGTGCTGTCCAGCAGCATATGCCATTTCCAACACAATATTTGTCGTCATTGTACGCACACCTTGTGTCAGACTGGATGGAATACGCGGTTGGTTACCTGCGACCAGGATAACGGCCATCGTTTCACCGATTGCACGTCCCACGCCTAAAATAACAGCGGAGATGATTCCTGATTTAGCAGCTGGAACAACAACACGTAAAACGGAACGTTCATGCGTTGCGCCTAGCGCCACACTACCTTCGTAATAACTTTTCGGCACTGCGCGGAGTGAAGCTTCTGACATACCGATGATTGTCGGCAATACCATAATCCCCAACAAAATAGAAGCCGTTAAAATATTCATACCCGTACCGCCTACCCAACTTTTCATGAGCGGAACGACCACGCGTAACGCAAAGAATCCATAGACAATAGAAGGAATAGCAGCCATCATATTGATTGCAGGCTTCAAAAATTTATAAAGTTTCGGTGGACAAAAGCGCGCCATGAAGACCGAAGTGAATACACCTGTCGGCACACCAATAATAATTGCTCCAATTGTAATCACAATCGAACCAACAATCATTGGTAAAATACCGTATTGTGGTGTTGAGTTAGATGGTGTCCATACTGAACCAAATAGGAACTTCCCGATTCCATAGTCCAACATGAACGGGACGCCACCCTCAAAAATAAAATAAAAAATGACGATGATGGAAATAACTGAAATGGATGCGGAGGCAATAAAGATCCCTTTCATGAAATGTTCCCAAAAATATTTCTTTTGCATGTTTCCCTCTCCCTTACCCTGGGCTTTCCCAAATTGAGCCATTACTTTCTTTTAACCCATATATACCAATACTAGAAAAAAAGGCCAGATACCTGGCCCTTTCATTCGGTCAGAAATTTATTGTACTTCTTCCCATTCTGTTACTTCACCAGTAAAGATTTGACGTACTTGATCAAGTGTCAAACTTTCAATTGTGTTTGCTTTGTTTGTGATAACTGCGATACCGTCCACTGCGATTGCAGTTGATTCTAGTTCTGCAGCTTCTTCTTCTTTCAATTCACGTGAAGCCATTCCAATATCAGCTGTTCCGTCCATTGCTGCCGTCATACCCGCTGAAGATCCGTTAGATGTTACATCAATCTTAACGTCTGGGTTTAATGCCGTGTACTCTTCTACAAGAACTTCCATCAATGGTGTAACGGATGTTGATCCAACAACTGAAATAGAACCAGATTGTGAACCGTCCCCTGCATATGCTGCTGCTTCGGATACGAATTCTACGTAACCTTCTTCAGCTGCGATTTCTTGTCCTTCTGCGGAAAGAATGTAGTCGATAAAATCTTGTGCGACTGCTTCGATATCTCCACCCCAAGCAATGTTAAAGTTACGTGCGATTGGGAATGAACCATCTTGAACTGTTTCGTTCGTTGGTTCTACGCCATCAATTGGCAAACCTCTTACTGTATCATTTAATGAACCAAGTGAAACATATCCGACTGAGTTCGCGTCTCCTGCTACAGTAGATAGAACACCTTCTGTACCGTTTTGGATAACTGCTTCGATGTATGTTTCGTCAACTTCTTCGCCATTTTCGTCTTCTGCTAAAACGCCTGTAATTTCTGTAAATGCACCACGTGTACCTGAACCGTCTTCACGAGATACTACGATGATTTCTCCTGCTACTGCAGAACCATCTGTCGTTCCTTCTTCATCTCCTGTTGCTGCTGGATCGCAAGCTGCCAACACACCTACAGCTCCTAAAGATAATACTAACTTACTTAGGCTTTTTAATTGCATTATAAATTACCATCCTTTTTCTTTAGTGTCTTGGGCTCATTGCCTTAACTCCATTCTATTCTTTAAATGTAAATTTACCGTATGGTTTAATGTAAAGATTTCACCCGTTTTAAATTTACAAAGATATTCGAGATAAATAGTCGTCTTTCTCGATTATTTACAAATAATTGGCTTTAGAAAAGCCCATATCTACGCTGTTTTCTAGTTAATATTTAACGAATTCATGCATATAAGGTGTTTAGGGATTTATATAAGTGAGTGCTACTAGTTTTTTGTTTATATCTGCAAAATAAAAAGCCGCCTTAATTTCCGGAGAAATAAAGCGACTTTTGTAAGGTTTGTAAATTTCATGTAAAGGATGTGTAAAGATAAGGGAATATATTTACGAATACCCTAATTTAACGGTAAATAAAGCGTAAAGGTCGTGCCTATTCCTAAATGACTTTTGACTTCAATACGACCATTTAAGTTTTGAACCAGATAGCGAACAATGGATAGACCCAAGCCTGTTCCACCCGAATTGCGGCTTCTGGCTTTGTCTACACGGTAAAAACGCTCGAAAATACGGTTCAAATCTTCTTCTGGAATGCCAATTCCTGTGTCGGCAACATGAATAACAGCTTCATCATTAATTTTTTCGACCATGACCGAAACTTTTCCGCCATTGTCCGTGTAGTTCACGCCGTTCATAATCAAGTTATTAAGTATTTGTTCTAAACGACTGCGATCGGTCAAGGCCCATACATCTTCCGACTCAGAGGTATACATGCGTAATTTAATCTGTTTCGCCTCAGCCTGTGGTTGAATCACTTGGAAACAGGAAGCGATTATCTTCATAATATTGACCGTCTCCACGTTCAACGGAACTTGTTTCTGTTCCACCCGTGAAAGTTCCAGAATATCGTTGACCAAAATTTCCAGGCGTTTTGATTCTTTGTAAATAATTTCCAAAAATTGTTTCAAGGTAGCCGGATTTTCCATCGCCCCATCCAACAACACTTCTGAAAATCCCTTCAGAGCCGTGACAGGCGTTCGCAGCTCATGCGAAGCATTGGCAACGAAATCAGACCGCACTTTTTCCAGGCGCCGAATTTGAGTAATATCATACAACAAAACAATCACTTGTCTTCCTTCAACATTCGGAACAATCATAGTGTTTACATCCAGAATCCGATCTTGGGGATGGTACACGTAGATTTCATCATTTCTATTTTTATTCTTTTGGAAAGTCTTCTGAATAATTTGCACCAATCCATAACTCTTCGTCATTTCTAAAAAGCTATGTCCCAATAAAGTATCATCGATTCCCAAAATCTCTTGGGCCGCCGGGTTCATCAGTTGAATTTGTTGTTTGTGATTCAAGAGAACTACTCCGATGATCAGACGATTGACTAAAACGGTCAGACGCTCATTTGATTGAATGATTTCTCTGTTTTTTGCTTCTAAATTTTCAGCCAGCTGATTAACTGTATTTCCCAACTCAGCTACTTCGGGATAATTTATTCCAATATAATGATTAGTGTAATCGCCATCCGAAATACTTTCAATGACATCTGATATACCTTTTAAAGGCTTGGAAATACGATTGGATAAGTAATAAGCAATGAAGCCGGCCATCACAATCGCCACAAAACTAAAAACAAAAACAGATTTAATCAGCGCATCCTGTAAACTATCCAAGTCCTGTAATTCATGTGTCAAACGTAAAATTCCTACTTGTTGGCGATTCTCGTTGTAGAGCGGTACCGCAACTCTGTATTCACTTCTACCTGTATCGTTGCGGACAATCCCACTATTCCCACTTTCTTTCCCTTCTAAGACAACGCGAATTTCTTTTGTTTTTGCTTGATTCTCAACAGAAGCTTGATATGCATTCGACGAATAGATGAGTTTCCCGTCATTATTAATAAAAGCGATATCGTCTTCATCCTCCAAAAATAATTGGAAAGACTCGAGGTGTGTAACAGCCGTTTGGACACTCGACGCATCCTTTAAGAATTGCTGTTCCAATATTTCTGATAAATAGAGCGTATGACGCTCCACATCTTCAGTCATGGACTGAGTAGTGACCTGGTACACTAATTGATTCGTATAAAAAACTACTCCCATCGATAGGAGTAGGAAAAGGCCAATAAAAAGCGCCATAAATTGAGTTGTAAATTTTCGCATTATTTTGGCTCCTCAAATTTGTAGCCAAAGCCTCTTACTGTTTTGATATAAACAGGTTTCTTAGTGTTTTGTTCTATTTTTTCACGTAAGTGACTAATATGAACATCTACAATACGTGTCTCGCCCGCATAATCGAAATTCCAGATAGCATTTAATAACTGCTCACGACTTAAAATCCGATTTGCCCGCTTCGCCATATAGAGTAATAATTCAAATTCTTTGGGCGTAATATCAATAATTTCGCCACGCACTTGCACTTCGTATAGATTCGGGAAAATAATGATTTCACCAATTTCTACTTTTTCTTCTTTTACTTCATTCAACTCAGGTAGTTTGGTTTCTTTCGTCGGTTCTACATTTTCATTCGTGTTCAGGCTACCGATTCGACGCAAAATAGCTTTCATTCGAGCCAATACTTCACGGGGGCTGAAAGGTTTCGTCATATAATCATCTGCTCCGAGTTCCAAACCGATTATTTTTTCCAGTTCATCATCTTTAGCAGTCAACATTAAAATCGGTGTGTCTATTTTTTCTTGACGCAGTCGTCTGCAGATGTCCATGCCGTCCATTGATGGCAACATTAAATCAAGAATAATAAAGTCAAAAGACTGAGTCATTGCCAAATCATAGCCTTCTTTCCCGTCATGAGCAGTCACAACTTGATAACCATCTTTCTCAAGGTTATAAGAAAGCAAAATAACAATGGATTCTTCATCATCGACAACTAATACTTTTTTCATCTCGTCCTCCTGAAAGAATATTATTGTTCCATCTTTTCGTATTCTATCATTATGGCTGTAAAATAGAAAGTTTCTGATTATTTAGGTAAAAAGCAAATGCGTGACTAAATCGGAACGAGAATTGCTTTGTAATTATTCATATACACAATTTCATGCGAAAAAAGAGGAGTCAGGTATTAACCCTGACCCCTCTTTTTTATATTAAGCTTTTAGGAAACGTGTCATTGATAACACAGATCCGATTGAGCCAAGTGAAACACCTATGCCCATGAGACCTAATCCTAAGTACATTGTAAATGGCAGTGGCGCTAATAAGCCAAAGTTTGAACCAATTAAATATTGTGTTCCAATATCAAAAAGGAAACTATAACCAAAGACTAAAATGGCGGTAGGAATAAGCGCGCCAATAAAGCCAATGATTGCACCCTCAATTAAGAACGGCCAACGAATGTAGCTGTTTTTAGCACCTACGAGACGCATAATTTCAATTTCGGTACTACGTGAGAAAATCGTAATACGAATGGTGTTGGAAATTAAGAAGACAGCAATCAAGAGAAGACCACCGATAATCACAAGTCCGATCAATCGCATTGTGGCGATAGTGTCAAATAATTTCTCAGCAGTTGTACCACCGTACTCTACTTTAGAAACATATTCTAAGCCTTCAGCTGCTTTTGCTACTTCACCCGTTTGCTCTGGTACTTCGGTATTCAAAACATACACATCATGCAAAGGATTATCGTCGCCGCCGAATAAATTAAATTCGTCACCGTAACTACCAATTAATTTATTCAACTCTTCATCACGTGTGGAATACGATAACGACTCCACATTTGGAATCTGTTCTAATTGTTCTTTTAATGTTGTTTTATTTGACTCATCTGCTGCCAAGTCAATAAAGACACGAACACTTACATCATTTTCGACGTCGCTCGCCAATTTGTTTACGTTAAAGAGGATTGCTATAAATGAACCCACTAAGATTAATGTCATTGCTACAGCACTGATTGCTGCTACCGACATCCACCCATTCCGAGAAAGACTCTTAAATGCATCGCGAATGTGTCGTCCCATGGTTCTAAATTTCATAGCCATACTCTCCTTCTTGTTGATCCCGCACAATGCGGCCATTTTCTACTGCCAATACGCGATGTTTAATATCATTTACGATTTGGCTATTATGTGTTGCCATTAAAATAGTTGTTCCTTGTGAATTAATCTCATCCAGAATATCCATAATCTCAAGAGATGTGTCAGGGTCAAGGTTTCCGGTTGGCTCATCCGCAATTAGGATTCCCGGCATATTTACAATCGCTCGCGCAATTGCAATCCGTTGTTGCTCGCCACCTGATAATTCTGTTGGGAACATCCGCGCTTTATGTTTTAGTTTAACTAAATCCAGAACTTCAAACACACGTTTTTCGATTTGTTTCGGTGTTTTTTCGACTACTTCCATTGCATAAGCAATGTTTTCATAAACCGTTAGTTTCGGCAATAGCTTAAAGTCTTGGAACACAACGCCGACATAACGACGTAACATGGGAACTTCACGTTCCTTAATTTTCATTAAATCAAACTTGCCGATTTTAATAGAACCTTCTGATGCTTTTTCTTCACGATAAAGCATTTTAATAAAAGTAGATTTACCCGCTCCACTTGGTCCAACAATATAAACAAACTCGCCTTGCTCAATTTTAACACTCAGTTTGTTAACTGCAGTTACGCCATTTTTGTATACTTTTGAGACATTTACCATCTCAATCATGTAATCACCTATCTTTTTATTATTGGCTGAATACTATCTCTAAAAAAACCCCACAGAATCTGTGTGGGTTTGAACAGTGTCTGACGGTATGTCTTTTCATACGCCAAATCATTATAGCACGTTCCCACAGTATTGCTGTGTTAGTTTCTTTACAATTGTATTTCAATATATGACAGTCATGAGAGGCGGATGCATGACTGAAGGATTAATCTTCATCATTCGTAATATTCATTTTCAAGAATGCGTCGATAAATGGATCTAAATCTCCATCCATAACCGATTGCACATTTCCTGTTTCATGATTCGTACGATGATCTTTCACCATGGAGTAAGGGTGGAAAACGTAAGAACGAATTTGAGAACCCCAGCCAATTTCTTTTTGTTCGCCACGAATAGCAGCCAGTTCACTTTCGCGTTCTTCTTCTTGTTTTTGGAAAAGTTTTGCTTTCAACATCCCCATTGCCGTGTCACGGTTTTGGAACTGCGACCGTTGCGCCTGACTTTGGACAACAATACCCGTTGGAATATGCGTAATACGAATCGCCGAAGAGGTCTTGTTAATATGCTGACCACCCGCCCCACTTGCACGGTATGTATCTACACGAATATCATCTAGACTCACTTCAATATCAGCATTATCCGCTGCGATTTCAGGCATCACATCAATGGAACAGAAGGATGTGTGTCTTCTTCCAGCAGAATCGAATGGCGATATACGCACGAGACGATGAACGCCACGTTCTGACCGTAGATTTCCATATGCATTCAAGCCTTTGATTAAGAGCGTCACACTCTTAATCCCTGCTTCATCACCTGCTTGGTAATCCAACGTTTCAATGGTATAGCCTTTTTTATCCGCCCAGCGCGTGAACATCCGATGCAATAAACTTCCCCAGTCTTGTGATTCGGTTCCGCCGGCTCCTGGATGAATTTCTAAAATGGCATTGTTTTTGTCATGTGGTCCATTCAGAAGCATGGTTAATTCGTATTCATTTAAGGCAGCCTCAAACTCTGCTACATTTCCCGCCAACTCTTCTTCGAATTCAGATTCAGGATCTTCCTTAACGAACTCATACATCACTTCTAGTTCTTCATACATCTCTTTCAACTTATTGAATGTTTCAAACACACTCTTTAATTGATTGGATGCATTAATCACTTCTTGTGCTGCATGTGAGTCTTCCCAAAAACTAGGGTCCAGCATTTGATCTTCATATTCGGCAATATCCGCTTCCAGTGCCTCTAAGTCAAAGAGACCTCCCAAAGCTTTGGATTTTTTCTTCGGATGTTTCTAACAATACTTTTACTTCACTTAATTCCATGGTGTTTCCTCCTGTTTATAATACGCAAGAAGTGGCTGGGAAAAGGATCTCAGCCACTTCGTGATTAAAGGTTCAGGTATTCAGCCAGAAGCTCTGTCCGCAATACCGTTGTTCCATTCTCTTTATTAAACTTGTCCGTGACAATTTTTGAATTTTTTACCGCTTCCGCATGGGCAAGGGTCATTGCGGCCAACTTTACCCTCTGTCATTTCAGGTGCTGCTGGTTGGATTTCCTCTTCAACTGTCGCTTCAGCTTCAACTTGCTCGGAATTTTCCATTGTCTCTTTTTGCGCATCCATAGCCGCTTTTTGAGCACGTAGGCGTTCCATTTGTTGTGCCATCATCACTTGACGCATTTGCATTGCTGCCATTTGCGCACGTTTGATTTGCTCTGCTTTATCGGCTGCTCCTACTTCACCTTCACGAACCGCACGGATATCAGAGTTCGACCCTACTGATTCACGTTTTAGGTTTTGACGGATTTCTGACTTCATGACAATACGTGTCACGTCGTAGTCTACGGAAGCAATCATTTCTTGGAATCGATTGTAACCTTCTGTTTGGTACTCCGTCAGTGGGTTGTTTTGTGCATATGAACGCAGGCCGATTCCTTGACGTAACTCGTCCATGTTACTGATGTGCTCTGTCCATTTTTGGTCCACAACACGTAGAATAACAACTTTTTGGAATTCAAGCATTTGGTCGCCGCTCAATTGTTTTTCTTTTTCTTCATAAACAGTTCTTGAACGGTTAATTAAATCATCTTTGATTTCTGTAGCTGTTTTGCCTTTTAAGTCATCTTCGGAAATTGATTCTGGATGAACCAATACACTTGTTGCAAAGTCATGGATTGCTTTTAGATTCCACGTTTCTTTCTCGCCTTGCGTATGTGTTTCTACTAAACGCGTGATTGTACGTTCAATCATATTTACTGTAATTGTACGCAAGCTTTCTGTTTCTGTAATGATATCCAGACGTTGACCGTAAATAATTTCACGTTGCTCACGCATTACTTCGTCATATTCCAGAACGCTCTTACGTGTATCGTAGTTGTTTCCTTCAACTCGTTTTTGAGCGGATTCAACTTGGCGGGAAAGCATTTTACTTTGAATCGCCATGTCGTCGGCATCTCCGTCTGTATTCAAACGACTCCAAACTTGTTGAATACGCTCTGAACCAAAACGTTTCATCAAGTCATCTTCAAGTGACAAGTAGAATTGGGATTCACCCGGATCTCCTTGACGTCCTGAACGACCACGCAATTGGTTGTCGATACGACGAGATTCATGACGTTCGGTACCAATAACAGCTAAACCGCCCACTTCTAGTACACCAGGCCCTAATTTAATATCGGTACCACGACCGGCCATATTCGTCGCAATCGTTACCGAGCCACGTTGACCCGCGTTAATAACAATTTCAGCTTCTTTAAAGTGGTTTTTCGCGTTTAACACTTCATGCGGAACGCCTTCTTGTTTCAATAATCGAGAAAGAAGTTCAGACGTTTCAATCGCTACCGTACCCACCAATACCGGTTGTCCTTTTTCGTAGCGCGCTTTAATATCTTTCGCCACTGCTTGGTATTTGCTCTTCAAGTTAGGGAATAACAAATCCGGATAGTCTTGACGAATAATTGGTTTGTTCGTTGGAATTTGAATAACTTCCATGTTATAAATCTCACGGAACTCTTCTTCTTCTGTTTTAGCTGTTCCGGTCATACCAGACAGCTTCGTATACATACGGAAATAGTTTTGGAACGTGATTGTCGCCATTGTACGGGATTCATTTTGAATCTCTACGTTCTCTTTCGCTTCAATCGCTTGGTGAAGCCCGTCAGAGTAACGACGACCTTCCATAATACGCCCTGTAAATTGGTCTACGATTTGGACTTTACCTTCGTTTACAACGTAATCAACGTCCAGAATCATAATATAATTCGCACGTAATGCTTGATCCAAGTGGTGAACCAAGTTTGTGTTATCGACATCATATAAGTTATCGACGTGGAACGTTTTTTCAGATTTCTCAATACCTGTATCTGTTAAGGAAATAGATTTGGATGTCAAATCGATTGTGTAGTCTTCTTCTTCTTTCAAACTCTTGATGAAGAAGTCGGTACGATTATACATGGCTGTTGATTTTTCAGCTTGTCCTGAGATGATTAACGGTGTACGTGCCTCATCGACTAAAATAGAGTCGACTTCATCGACTACAGCAAAATTCAACGGACGTTGTACCATTTGGTTACGGTAAACGACCATGTTGTCACGTAAGTAGTCAAATCCGAGCTCGTTGTTGGTACTGTAAGTGATATCTGCATTATAAGCAGCACGCTTTTCTTCAGATGATTTACCCGTAACGTTCAAGCCTACAGTCAGGCCTAAGAAACGGTATAACTCGCCCATTTCAACCGCGTCACGGCTCGCTAAATACTCGTTAACTGTAACGACGTGAACGCCATCACCAGAAATTGCATTCAAATAAACGGGCATTGTTGCCGTTAGTGTCTTACCTTCACCGGTCTTCATTTCGGCGATGTTTCCTTTATGAAGGGTAATACCACCCATCAGTTGAACTTTATAAGGGAATAAACCTAACACACGCTTTGCAGCTTCTCTTACTACCGCGAATGCTTCTGTCAGTAGTTGATCTAATGTTTCCCCTTTTTGGTAACGTTCTTGGAATTCTGCCGTTTTATTACGTAATTCCTCGTCACTCAAAGCAGCCATCGTACTCTCCAAGGCAATGATTTTATCTGCTTGTTTTTCTAAACTCTTAATTTCTGCCTTGTCGTTTTCGAATATTCGTTTCAAAAAGTTGGCCATTCTAAATCTCCTCTAATTCTGATTTATATAGTTAGTAGTATTTCTCTGATATAACATAAGGAATGCTTACACTTCACGCATCTTACTCATTTTAGCATTAATACTAGTGTTTTTGTACTGTTTTCTACTATTTCATGCCTAAAAAGAGTTAGATTGAAGGGTATTTCTCTTTGTGCCCCATCTTTTTTATTAATGATTTATAAAGCACAAAAATCGCCAGAGCAATAAACGCCCTGGCGACTATTATTTATTCACGTTTTAATCGTTATTTGTTTCGATTAAGCCGAATTTCCCATCTTTACGACGGTAAACAATACTTGTTCCATTCGTTTCTGAATCTTCGAAAATGAAGAAATTATGCCCTAGCATGTTCATTTGCAGAACCGCTTCTTCACTATCCATTGGTTTTAGTGAGATGCGTTTTGTTCTGACAATTTCTAATTGCCCATTACTTTCATCCAGGTCCTCTTCAATCATAGATGGTGATGACGTTGGAGCAAATCCTTTTTCACGAGATTTACGGTTAATCTTAGTTTTGTATTTACGTACTTGGCGCTCTAATTTATCCACAACCAAGTCGATACTTCCATATAAATCGATTGAAGTTTCTTCAGCACGCAATACTAAGTAAGGTAGAGGAATTGTAACTTCCACCTTTGCAGTTTTATCAGTATAGACCTTCAAATTTACATGTGCAGTTGCTTCCGGCACATTATCAAAGAATCTTTCTAGTTTACTTAGTTTTTTCTCTGCATATTCTCTTATTGCTGCTGTTACCTCGATATTTTCTCCTCGGACATTGTATCTAAACATAGTGCTCTCTCCTTTCGCCTGATTCATCATCAGAAAAGACTCCTATGGACCACTCATTAGGATTCCTTAATCCCATTATAATGTAAGCGGTAAGATTTTACAATCGATTCCATCTAATTATCGCCCAATCGAGAAAGAAGTAATTCTCTTAACCCCTGCCTCCGCAAATACGTGCTTGGCATGCATAAGTGTGCGGCCCGTTGTATACACGTCATCAAATAGTATAACGGATGTTATGTCTTTGTTGAAGGTAGGAGCGAGTTGGAATGGTTGTGCCGTTTTTAGGCGTTCCTGTCGCTTTTTCTCGGATTGTTTCTTTTCGAATGAGATATTTATCAACCAATTTTCATAAGGTAAAGACGCTATACGCAGTAATTCTTCACATTGATTAAAGCCACGCTTAGCATAACTCGCTTCAGAAACCGGAATCGGAACAACAACTGCGTCAGGACTCTTTTTGAGAAAAGTCTGTATGGTGGCCGACATGATCTGGGCAAAACGCGTATCACCTTGAAACTTATAGCGTTGCAGCCATTCTTTCAAGGCAGCGTCATAGTAGAAAAACGCCTCATGCGAAACATATTCACTCGGAAGACGGGCCTGCCATTTTTCACAATCCATACAGATAGTACTTGCTTTTTGAGGACGTGAACAACCAGGACAGGCCGTTTCTTTTTCTATCCAACGAAAAGTTTGGCGACATTTTTCACATATAATCGGGCTTTCGTGCGGGTGAAACGAAAAAATCTGCTTCAACGTTAAACAAGGGGGTAATGCACGGTTACACATCAGACAATTTGGCATGCAGCAACCCTCCCTTTCTGGCTTCATTGTTCATAGAAATGATTTGTCGGACTGCTCGCTTCGCGGCGCGTGTCTGCCCATAATGACCGTACCAAACCAATCCCGTTGGAAAATCCTTATGCCGCCCTGCTCTTCCTGCTATTTGAACCAAAGAAGATTCGGTAAAAACGCGGTCCTCCGTTCCAATAACAAAAACATCTATATCGCGAAACGTAACCCCACGTTCCAAAATTGTTGTGGTTATCAGGAACCGATATTGCTCCTGTCGCATCGCTTTTACTTTTTCGACCCGTTTCGGATCTTCAGCTGATACAGAGGTAAATGAAAGTTCTGGATAAAGCAGATGCAACCAATTTTCCAACTCTTTCATCAAACCAATATGTGGCATGAATAATAGAAACCGGCGTTCTGATTGAATCAATTGATGGATGTACTTCATTAGTAGGGAGCGGCGGTTTTTCTTTTGGATACTCTTACGCCAATCCCCCAGCCACTTGCACGTCACTTCCGGCAGCGGATAACGATGATAACGTGCGGGCAGAATTGTCGCCACCAGTTTGGCTTGTTTCACTCGCTTTTGCATTTCTCGTGGAGGCGTTGCAGTTAAATAGAGCAAGGCGCCGTTCGGTTTACGCGCTTTTTCCGCACCAAAATTCAGAGTTTTATCATTATGGAATGGGAAGGAATCTACTTCATCAATAATCAATAAATCAAAGGCGGCCTTAAATCTAAGAAGCTGATGGGTGGTCGCAATAGTCAGCTGTGTGTAACAATACGCGTCTTCCATTCCGCCGAATAATAATGCGAGAGGGATGCCGCTAAAAGCCGCTTCCAACCTCGGTGCCAATTCCAAACACACATCAATACGCGGCGATGCAATACAAATCCTCCCTTTCGCTTGTAAACAATCGGAAATCCCTTGAAAAATCATTTCGGTCTTTCCTGAACCGGCAACGGCCCAAATCAAACGCTCGCCCCTTTCAGCCCAAGTAGTGGCAATCGCGTCGGACGCCCGTTTTTGCTCAGTCGATAATTCCCCCTCCCACGTTAAAGGCGCATGAGTTAGTTGGGGAAATTCATTTATTTCCGGCAATGAATAAAGGAGCGTACATTTTTTTAGCTTCCCCATATTCAAACACGCTGCACAAAAGAAACAATCGTCTCCGCAATCACATGGACCTTTTATAAGCTGTTCGCTATTTCCACATCGTTGGCAGCGCCATTTCCCATTCTCCATATTGAAAGCCGGGCATTTCTGACTAACTTCTAGGATGGTGGGATCTCCTTCCCATTCTGCACTACTAATTTCTCTTCCGTACAAATTTTTATCCACTCGCTTCACTCCCTTTACTTATATATAAGCAAAAAAAGGTGAAAAGCTTTTTTTTGGAGCGGAAATAGTTAAATAAATGTGTGTCGTGTCCAAAAAGTGTTCACTTAATTCGAGGGAGTATGCATCCGTTGGATGGGTTCTTCCTTTTTTGTCGTGACCATTTTTTAAGTTATCCGAGATGAGACGGAAATGCCTTGCGGTCCCACGGCAGTACACAAGCAACCTCGCCGGCCGGAGGGCATTTCCTTCACCAACCCCGAATCACCAAGAAGAACCAAACTGGGGAATGAATCGGGCATCATTCCCCGGTTATGTCCCAAAGTGGGCAATGAATCGGACATCATTCCACAGTTATGTCCTAAAGTGGGCAATGAATCGGGCATCATTCCTCGGTTATGTCCTAAAGTGGGCAATGATATACCATTCATTACTCACTTTACAAAAGACAATCACGCGAAAACAATGAATGACGTTCCCCCAGAAACTTATAAAACCCTATACAACAAAAAAAACTGCCCAAAATGAAGGGGCAGTCGAAAAATAGCAGTCTCATTTATTTAGTTGTATCTTCAGTCCAAGTAATACCTAATGCGCCTTCGCCTAAATGCGTTCCGATAACGGCGCCGAAATAACTCATTTCACAGCGAACATCAGGATGGCGGCTTTCAATTTGTTGTATCAACTCGCGGGCACTTTCTTCGCGGTTGGCATGAATAACTGTAGCTACCAAAGGATAGTCCACTGTTTCCTTCTCTTTAGCAAGTAAATCTAGAATCGCTTGTAACGCTTTCTTCTTTGTCCGTATTATTTCGTAGACAGTTATTTTCTTATCTTCAAAATGCAAAATAGGTTTGATTTTTAACATAGAGCCCATTAATGCAGCACCGCTTGATAGACGTCCGCCTTTTTGCAAATTAGTTAAATCATCCACCATAAAATAAGCAGACGTACGAGATTTCAATTGTTCAACCTGCGCAACAATTTCTTCCGCATCCAATCCCAACTTCGCTAAACGTGCAGCTTCCAATACCATCCGCGCTTGCGGATAGCAACTAATTTCTGAGTCGATTGGATAAATTTTACAATCTGGAAAATCATCAACCAACGTGCTAGTCGTTTGGAAAGAACCACTGATACCGGAAGAAAGATGAATTGAAATAATCGCATCATACTCTTTTTCTAACTTTTGAAACAGCTCATAAACTTCTCCTACGGCCGGTTGGGAACTTGAAGGAAATGTACGCATCTCACTTAATTTCTCGTAAAATTCAGTTGCAGAGAGATCGATATCTTCACGATATGATTTGCCATCGATATTCACAATCAATGGGAGCATATATATATTGTTTGCATCCAAAATTTCTTTGGGTATATATGCTGTACTGTCGGTAACGATTGCCGTTTTCATAAACCTTTCCTTTCTAATTCTGTAATAGCGCACGTCGGTTCATACCATTTACGGCCGCCTCTTTATCTGTAAAGTGATAAATCCATCCATTTGAATCATAGTAACGGGTATCATTACCTCGGCCCATCATCAATACAATATCTCCGGGTTCAGCCATTTCGATGGCTTTATAGATAGCCTCCACACGATTTTCGTAATACGCATAGTTCGTCGCGCCTTCAGGAATGCCTGGCTTCATCATTTCCCAAATTTCCGCTTGGTCTTCTCCCATCGCTTCATCCGCCGTCAAAAAAGCAAAATCCGCTTGTTCAATCCCTATTTTGGTCATAATCGGACGTTTTTCAAATTCACGCTTGCCGGTACAACCAAAAACAGCAATGACTTTTCCTTTAGCGATGTTTTTTACGGTAGCCAGTACCTTCTCCATCGCATCGGGAGAATGCGCATAATCTACATACAGACTGATATCGTCTGCTTTAGCTGCCAACTCCATCCGGCCAGACACGCCCAATAAAGATGGAATCGTCGCGACAATCTCTGTCAAAGAATAACCCAGTGCAAATACGGAAGCCATACCCGCCAACAAGTTGGAAACATTATATTCGCCAACGAGATTGGAATGCACAGCATACGTTTCATTTAAATAAACCAGGTCAAAGGTAGTGTGTGATTCAAAATAGTGAATATTAGTAGCGAAAAAGTCGCTCTCTGAATCCAAAATACTATACGACAAAACTTCGCCTACTGTCGCTTCACGGTAGTCTTCGAACGTTTCATCATCTTTATTCAAAACAGCAACTTTCGCTGTCTTGTAGCTGTTACCCATTTGAGAGAACAGCAATTTCTTAGCAGCTTGATAAGCTTCCATTGTATGGTGAAGTTCCATATGCTCATGCGTCAAATTCGTCATGACAGCAACATCGAAGTCCACTCCCCACACGCGGCCTTTTACCAACGCTTGAGAAGAAACTTCCATTGCGCATACCGCAACATTTTCATCGTCCATCTCTTTAAATACACGTTGAAGCGTAATACTGTCCGGCGTTGTATTAATGGTTGGAATGAAGGTATCATTCACTTTAATCCCCACTGTTCCAATCACACCGGAGCCTAATTTTAGACCCTTAAGGATGGCCTCAATAATATACGTTGTTGTTGTTTTACCGTTTGTTCCGGTAATACCAATCATTTTCAATTTGTCACTTGGATATCCGTAGAATGCGTTCGCCAACATTGCCATCGCCTTTGTTGTGTCATTTACATAAATGACAGGAACATTAATATCCAGCTGTTTGCGAGCAACTACAGCAATTGCGCCCTTTTCCACTGCTTGCGCAGCATAACCATGGCCGTCAAAATTCGCACCCTCAATACAAATAAACACATCGCCAGATTCAACTTCGCGTGTATCCTGAGTGATCTTATTTATTTGCGCATCGGAAAAAGTACCTATCACATGCTTGAATTTAATATGATTGAATAACTGTTCTAAATTCAAGATAACACCTCTTCTACTACTTTTATCTTTTATTAACTCAAAAATCATTATACATGACAGAGTAATAATTAGTCACTTTTATCATGAATGTTTTAGAATTTCTTAGGAACCTAAAAATTATGTTAGAATGGATATGAAAATCATTCTGGGGGAGGATATCGGCTTGTTAAAATCCTATTATACCATTGCTGAAAATAGTGAGTACGAAATTGTAATCCGCGGTTCGCGTTTTATCTGTTCACTACAACGCGTAGAAAACGAAGAAGAGGCAAAAGCATTTATTCAAACCATCAAAAAAGAACATTGGAAAGCAACACATAACTGTTCGGCTTATCTCATTGGTGATCGTGATGAAATTCAAAGAGCTCATGATGATGGCGAACCATCCGGAACAGCCGGTGTTCCGATGTTGGAAGTATTAAAGAAAAATGAACTGAAATATGTTGTTGCTGTTGTGACGCGTTATTTTGGCGGAACAAAGTTAGGCGCAGGCGGCTTAATTCGCGCATACAGTAAATCTGTTTCATCAACTTTGAAAGAAATCGGCATTGTGGAACGCGCGATGCAGATCCCTGTGAAATGTACGGTGAGCTATTCTGCTTCTGGAAAATTAGAAAATAATCTGATTCAATCACCCTACAGCGTTATCGATACACTCTATACAGATCAAGTAACGTTTATCATTGGTATCCCTGCTGATAATGTCGAAACCTTTCAATCAGACATGATTGATTTTATGAATGGGAACATTCAATTTGAAACGGGTGAGGCTCAATACGTTGAACGCCGATTAGCAGATATTGCAGAAGAGGATTGGGAAGACAGCGATGATGGTTAATTCGGTTAATTTAAGCAAATAGACGTAAAAAAGGAATGGAGATTTCTTCAAACCTTTTTACGTCTATTTCACTTCAAAAAAGCCACTTTCTTCTAACTGCTGTGAGCCTGTAGTTGTATCATACATGACTCGGTCGTAATCTTTCAACACTGCTCGTGCACTTTCCGGTAATTCTTCACGTGTTCGGACAGTACTGCCATCAGGCAAATAATACATCCCTTTCTCGAAAGCTGGCAGTTCTTCCCGCATCGTCATCAACAATGCTTCAAAAGGTGTCACTTTTGTATCTAAAGTTTCCCAAAGTTCCGGCATAAAGTAAATGGGGCTGACGATATCCCATTTATTGTCAGCATACGTCTGATTCCCAAACACCATCACCGGAGTGCGACTCAATAAATCGCCACTATCACGCTTCAACGCCTCACCAAAAACGTTTGGCCAGTGATCACCCCAGAAGACAACAGCTACAGGTTCGTCCCAAGCTTCAATGGCCGTCACTAATTCTGTCATTGCCCGGTCACTTTCCATCAAATCACGGTGATAGTGATTAATGTCTTTGTTTACAAAACCTGTTTCTTGGAAAGATGGAACCTCCATATATTTCCCATTAAACGGCGTGTGATTTTGCATCGTAACCAGATGAGCGAAATCATACCCCTCACTTTTCTTCATGTGTTCAAGAATTTCTTGATAGGCAGAGGCATCTGAAATATAAGGGTTGTTGTCAACTTTATCTTGATATGTCATGGTTTCATCATAATAAAAGTGGTCAAACCCTAAAATGTGATAATTGTCCCGCCTTTTATACATAGATGTATTAAAGGGATGCGTTGCAAAAGTAGTATGACCTTCCTCATTCATGCGTGACACGATGGAAGGGAAGTCCGTCATCTTTGGCAAAAATTGCGTAAACGGCGTAGAAATATTTACTGCAAAAGGCTCCATCGAAAAGCCTGTTAATGCTTCAAACTCAATATTCGCTGTCCCGCCGCCATATCCTTGTGATAGCATCGTCCCGCTTCGTACACGTTGAGCCAGATTCCGTGTAAATGGAATCGGGTCGTAAGATGCATCGGCTCTTTCCAGTACCAAGGGATCCGCAAAACTTTCATTCATAATGTAAATAACATTAGATGCGATTTGTTCGTTTTTCCGTTGGGTATTTATTTCATTCGCTTGTGCAGCATATTTCGAAAATAAAGCAGTTAATGTTGCTTCATTGAGACCATCTGGCTTAACCATGGGTGCGGACGGTAAATTATACAAAAAGCCTGCAACGAAACCAGTATTATAGTAATTCATTTTCTGGCTATAGGGAATCCATTTAGCCGTCCGGTCATAAGCCCGCTTAACGAGATTGCCTGGTTCTTGAAATTGACTGGTGTAGAATAAACCCAGACTTGTAAAAGTAAATAATAAGAGACGGACAAGTAGAGGCAACTTGACGGAGTTCCTTTTAAATAATCGGATTAACACTATTATAATCGCGATTAATGCCCCTAAGATAACGACTATCGCCACCGGAGAAATCATTTTCAGAAGGAAATCTATTTCCAAAGCCATCTTAAAATCAGCGGGATAAAGCGGTTCTTCCCTTTGATTCATTTTTTCATAGGTCAAGTATCCCATTACCATGGAACTACTCACTATCAGCAAGTTCACTACTTTCGCATTGTTGATTACCGCCCATAACCACAGAGCCACCAACATTAAAATGCCCCAACTGATAATAAACTTCTCCGTATGCCATAAAAACGTAAAATTAATAACTAAGCCAATATTCAACTTATTTTGAAACCACTGTAAAATAAGTTGAATGATAAAAGTCGACAAAAGAAACGAAAGCAATTGCTTAAATAAGGGGTCACTAAAAAAGAGTGACGACCGTTTATTCACATTTCGCATCAACGTATCACCACTCTTCTATTTATTATTTTTTCCAGAAATCATCGAATAGCGTGATAGGTAACTCTCTCTTGTGGCGGGTCTTCGTATACCAACTCTCAATTTTTTCCGCATCAGCTTCAGCAATCGCTCTACCTTCTAAGTAATCATCGATTGCTTCATACGAAACGCCTAAAGCCACTTCGTCTGGCAGTGCCGGGCGGTCATCTTCTAAATCTGCAGTTGGTACTTTTGTATATAAATGCTCCGGGCAATTTAATGCAGCCAACATCGCCTTCCCTTGGCGTTTATTTAATCGCCATAAAGGAATTAAATCAGCAGCACCGTCACCAAATTTTGTAAAGAATCCTGTGACTGATTCAGCCGCATGGTCCGTCCCTAATACAGCGCCGGCATTATCACCCGCAATTGTATATTGAACAATCATCCGTTGACGTGCTTTAATATTCCCTTTGTTAAAATCGGAAACATTCTGGCCATTTTCTGCCATTGCATCTTCAATCGCATCGGTAGCTGCTTTAATATTAACTGACAACACTTTATCAGCAGCAATAAAAGTAAGAGCATCTTCTACGTCTTTCGCATCGCCTTGGATACCGTAGGGAATTTTAACAGCGATAAATTGGTAATCCTCTCGGCCCGTTTCCGCGCGCAACTCCGTCATTGCCATTTGTGCCAACTTACCCGCTAATGTAGAGTCTTGTCCGCCACTAATTCCTAAAACATATGCCTTTAAGAATGGATGTGCGAGCATATATTCTTTTAAGAACATAATGGTATGACGAATTTCTTCTTGTGGATCAATTTCTGGCTTTACACATAACGCGTTTATAATCTCTTTTTGTAATGTACGCATAAATCTCACCTCTAGACTACTATAGTTTCGGAGCTTTTTTCTGAACGGTTTGTTTTAGCAGTTGAATCGTATTCATCTTATGATCCCAAGCCTTCTGTGATAAGTCCACAGGATAATCTTCAGGATTCAAAATACGAACATATTCATCCCACAATGCATTGCGGTGTTTCAATGAATATTCTTTTATTTCTTCTAATGTCGGCAACTCATATACGAGCTCGCCATCCACAAAAATGTCTTGCAAAATCGGACGGGCCGTAAAGTCGGTTACCGTTTTATTAATGTAAGTATAAGTCGGGTGGAACATATAGAGTTCCTCTAATTGATCCGGACGTTCTTCCCATAGAGCCACGTAGTCCCCTTCTGATTTACCATCAGAATTACGCGTAATGCGCCATACTTGTTTACGTCCTGGTGTCGAAACTTTTTCAGCATTGCTGGAAATTTTCAGTGTATCCACCATCACGCCTTCATCATTTTCAATACTTACTAACTTGTAAACAGCACCCAATGCTGGTTGGTCAAAAGCCGTAATTAGTTTTGTACCGACTCCCCAAACATCAATTTTTGCTCCTTGCATTTTTAAGTTGAGAATCGTCATCTCATCTAAATCGCTGGATGCATAAATTTTTGCATTCGGGTATCCCGCTTCATCCAATTGTTGACGAATTTTCTTAGACTGATAAGCCATATCCCCACTATCAATACGAACACCCAAGAAGTTAATCTTATCGCCCAACTCGTCTGCTACTTGAATAGCAGCCGGCACACCGGAACGAAGCGTGTCGTAGGTATCAATTAAGAATACACAGTCTTTATGCGATTTCGCATAGGCCATAAAGGCATCATAATCATTTCGATAAACTTGCACGAGTGAATGTGCATGCGTTCCTGCAATTGGCATGTTAAACATTTTACCGGCACGTACATTAGACGTTGCATCAAAACCGCCAATATAAGTCGCACGCGCACCCCAAATCGAAGCATCCATTTCTTGTGCACGACGCGCCCCAAACTCCATCAACGTATCTCCCTCAGAAACATAGCTAATACGTGCTGCTTTAGTCGCAATCAATGTTTGAAAGTTAATAATATTTAGAATAGCCGTTTCAATTAGCTGACATTGTGCGAGTGGTCCTTCTACTTGAATAATCGGCTCATTTGCAAATACCAATTCACCTTCTACAGCGGATCGTAGTGTTGCTTTAAATTCGAAGTTTTCTAAATACTCTAAAAACGCCTCTGGGTAGTCTAATACTTCACGTAAATAATCGATATCTGTCTTCGTGAAGCGTAGATTTTTCAAGTAATCGACAATACGCTCCAAGCCTGCGTAAACCGCATAGCCATTCTTAAAGGGGTACTTACGGAAATAACCTTCAAAAACAGCATGTTTATCCGCAATTCCTTGATCCCAATACGTTTTCATCATATTAATTTGATACAAATCCGTATGTAAAACTAAACTATCATCTTTATATTGTTCTTCCAACCAAACCACTCCTCCAAAACAAGGTCTCATTTTTCATTATTATAGCGTAAATGTAGCGGTTTTTCCCTCATTTACATTTATCTTATAAAAAAGAAGCTGTAATAACCTCACAGCTTCTTCGCCTATCATTTTTATTTCATAACAACAGAAAAAATTTTATGTAGTAATAAGTATAGTGACTTTACAAGAGAAAGCTTTTCAATTTCTCTGTATACGCGCCACTGGTACTTAATCAACGTCTTCTTATTACTTGATAAAGAGCCTTCTCTGACTTGGTAATAAGTTAAAGGCTCCAAGAGTCCATAATTATATTTTGCTTTCTTGATAACTTGTAACCACATCACAAAATCGTTTCTTCTTTTAATATCAGGAATAAAGAATACACCTAAGTTTTTAGCGTTATAAATGACTGTAGAATTTCCCGGACAGTATTTTAACAAACCGTTATAGTCTAGACGCTCTCTTGCTTTGGTAATCGTGCCCGTTGAGATTCCTTCTTCGTTCACATGTTCGTAATGTGTACTGGTAAAATCATAGTTATTTTCCCTCATAAAATGAATCTGCTTTTCCAATTTATCGATTCTCCAGCTGTCATCACTGTCTAAAAAAGCAAAAAATTCGCCATCTGCTTCCTCAATTGCCCGATTCCGTGCCATAGCCGCACCGCAATTATTCTCTTGCAAGATTAACTTGATACGCGGCTCATTAAGCCCGTTTACAAGCTCTACTGTTCTGTCGGTAGAGCAATCATCAACAATTAGCATTTCCCAATTCGTATACGTTTGATTCAAAACAGAATGAATAGTGTTTAGAACAAATTTTTCTGAATTATAAGTGGGGGTGATAATGGATACTTTGCCATCAATTTTTACTTTGTTATTTTGCACTTTATTTCTCCTTATCGCATTAACTAATCTTTTTTATTGATTTTATTTGCGATTTGTCTTAATTTCTTTAGAAGTGGTCGTCTATCTTCTCCCACTAACCCTATTAGTTCCACAAATAATTCTAATCCAATCAACAGTCCCACTAATATTAAAACAGTTCCGCCAACTGTGGTCATTGGAAACAATAATGCTATCAAAGAAAATATTAAAGCAATTGCATAGATTGTAAGTACTGTTTGTTTGTGTGTGAGCCCCAAAGACATCAAGCGATGATGCATATGATGTTTATCTGCAGAAGATATAGGCATATGGTTTAGATAACGACGCAGCATCGCATAAATCGTATCGGTTATTGGAATACCTAAAACTGTTATCGGAATAATAAGAGAAATAAAGGTCACATTTTTTAACCCATATAACGAAAGAACAGATATCATAAATCCTAAGAACAATGCTCCCGTATCACCCATAAATATTTTAGCAGGATGAAAGTTATAAGGGAAGAAACCGAGTATCGCACATACTAAGGTGAATATCATAATAAACACAGGTATATTACTTCCGCCTAAAAAGAAAAAACTGATAATTGACATTGTTCCCAATGCAATTATTGATACACCAGAAGCCAGACCATCTAACCCATCAATCAAATTTACAGCATTCGTTATAGCAAGAATCCAAAGCATAGTCATTGGTAAAGATAATAGACCTAATTCGAAATCTCCAACTAATGGAATACTAATGAGGTTCATTCTTACATCTGCAACAAAATAAATAATAAGCGCTGCAATGATAAGCCCCAGTAACTTAAATTTGGGTTTCAACTCCTTAATATCGTCTACCACACCTGTAACAATTACGAGTGTTGCAGCTATAAAAATAGGTATAGAGACGGAATAAGAAATGGGTTGTAAAAAGAAAATTGAAAAGAAAAAAGAGAGATATATCGCTAATCCGCCCATTGTCGGCATTACTTTTGTATTAACTCTCCGTTTGTCCGGTGCATCAGTCGCCCCTACTTTAAAGGCTATTTTTCTTATAATAGGCGTAATAAATAGCGAAATAATGATTGTAAAAATTCCCATCATTAATACTCGAAACATATCATACATTTGAAATCCTCATTTCCATAAATTTTGCATGTTGGAATCTTAGATATCTTATCATAATTCGTACACAAAATACATTTGAAAAAGATAAACATGCTTTATCTAATGGATTGATTAGAGAAACCCTTAAGATAAAAACCGCTATTTAATCAGCCTTTAAGATAACCGTCCCACCTTCGCTTCTAGCGGGGATTTCTATCGTTAGTGTTCCTTCTGAGGCATTATAATGAGTATTTTCTGAATAAAGGTCTGAGTAGCTTGCTTCTGAAACCGGTATGGTCACTGTTGTCGGCTCATCTAAAATATTGAGTCCCACCATTACTTCTTGCCCCTCATAGTTACGACTGAAAATAACGAAGCCTTCCTTGTTTGACCCCGCAACTGTACGGCGGTCTCCTTTTGAAAAAATAAGACTATTATTTTTACGTATATTCAGTAATTTCTGATAATGTGCATGCATATCTGAACTGGCAACTGCATCCCAATCGAAATCATAGCGGTTTTCGTTGTATTCGCCCTTATCCATATTACTAGCAGTTGCTCCCGTTTGTCCCAACTCTTCCCCATAATAAATAACGGGCTGACCTTTCGCGGTAATCAAAAGAGAAGCCGCGACTTTTTGTTTGCCCCTGTCGCCACCTGCCTGTCGATACAAGAACCCATCTTCATCATGACTGGATAAGAACTGCCCCAACGTTGCATCACTCGTTAATTGCTCATTACGAGTAATAAGTTTATCATTTGCACCCATCACATCCCAGTTTACGAAGCTACCGGCAATATTTTTGAAATCAAAATCCAGCAAACTGTCCATTTCTCCGTCATATAAATATCCGCCCGTATTCGTAATCGAGGCGCCGTAGTGTTCTCCAATCAACTTAAATGATGGTTGTTCTTTAATAATTGCATTTTTGAATGCTTTCCAGGTAGTATCTTCAACGTGCTTAACTGTGTCTACGCGGAAGAAATCAATAGTATCGCCGCGTTCAGTGCGACTTTCTGCAATCCAAGCCGTTTGCCACGCGATTAATTGGTCGCGCACCTCAGCTTCTTCTGTTTTGAAGTCAGGTAGACCAGCCAATTCTCCTAGAACTTGATGGTTCGGAACCGGTTCATCCCGCAACATCCCTTCGAAAACAGATCCTTCTTCATCCATACCATAACCGGAATGATTCAGTACTACATCCACCATCACCTTAATTCCGTGGTCATGAGCGGTATCAATTAGTTCTTTAAATGTTTCCAAATCACCCAAGTGTTCATCGATCTTCGTAAAGTCTTTGGCCCAATAACCGTGATATCCGTACTGATTACTATTTTGCTGCTCACGCATGTTCCATTCGATGTTATCAACAATCGGTGTAATCCAAAGGGTATTAATCCCCAACTCTTCTAAATACGGCATTTTTTCGATTAAACCGCGGAAATCGCCACCGTGATAGGTTTCCAGATGGCTCGTATCGTAGTTTTCATTGTTAGGGTCGTCATTGGTTTTATCACCGTTATAGAAACGGTCGGTCAATGTAAAATAGATGCGCGCCTCATCCCATCCAAAAGCTAGGGATTCACTTTTTTCGTCCGGCTCGGTTAACTGAATCACTTCTTCATACGTTTCTATTCCATCAGCGGTCTGAACGGAGACGGTAATCGTTTTATCACCTATCTCCAAATCATCAGCGATTGTGACACTTAGTTCATTCAGTAAGGGATCAAACGTCATCTCAGACGGCACCCCTAATTCTTTGGCATCCACTGTTACTTGGGAAATTCCTTCACTAAAATATAGTTCTTCGTCAATCGACACAACAACACTGTCATGAACAGATGGATTTTCTGGAAATGTCGTTATAGGGTCATTCGCTTCCGGACTACAAGCACCGAGACCGAATGTCAGTAAGGGTAAGAAATATTTTATCGCACGCATTCTCTTTATCCTCTCTTTCGTGTAAGCGGTTTTATTTTCTTATAACATAGCATGACCCCTTTTTTTATACAATTTGTTACCGATAACACGTTTCAAAAATACTAAGAAAAGAGGCTGGGACAAAACCTAGCTAAAAAGCAGCCCGGAAGTTTTTCTTCCGGGCTGCTTTGTTATTGGTATAAAAAAAGAAAGCCACCTAGTATAATGTAAATAACGACAAATACATTCAGGAGGGGCTTTCTTATGTATAAAAAATATAACACAAACCAAACCACTTTACCATTGGAATTATCCGCTTTGCTTCCCCAAGACCATCTTGTTTTTGTTATCGATGAATTTATTGAATCGTTAGATTGGTCTGCCTATCCTTTATTCGAGGCTTCCGAAGGAAGGCCTGCTTATCACCCGCGTTTGCTTATCAAGGCTTTGTTATTCGCCTACTCGGAAGGTATCTTCTCGGGACGGAAAATGGAAAAGATGATGTTGGAGAACATCGCTATGATGTGGTTGGTAAGCCAAGAAACGATTTCCTACCGTACAATCAACCGGTTTCGGTCATCACTGTTTTGCCAAAATCTGTTACCGGAATTGTTTGCGGAATTTGCAGCGAAACTGAAGACAGAAAATATGGTCACGATGGAAACCCTCTTCGTTGATGGCACGAAAATTGAAGCAAACGCCAATAAGTTTTCTTTTGTCTGGAAAAAGGCCATTGAGAGATACAAAGCTTCCCTTAAAGAAAAGGCGATGCAGTACTTTAAGGAAGAAATTCAACCATTGGTTGACCAAGCCATGCAGATTGATGATTCTGATGAACTGTCCACCGCTGAGTTGGAAGAAATTGCCACTATCATTGAGCAAGAAATTCAGGACCTGTCTAGTGACATCGAGGCGAATCCAGTTAAAGGGAAAAACCCTAAAAAGCAAAGACGACGGACGCTAAAGAAACACTTGCGTAAATTGGTCAATGACTTTATTCCACGTAAGAAAAAATATGCGGCGTATGAAGAAGTTTTGGAGGATCGGAACAGCTTCTCAAAAACGGATACCGACGCTACGTTTATGCGAATGAAAGATGACTATATGCAAAATGGACAACTTAAGGCAGGATACAATATTCAAATTGGTACTGAAAACCAATTCGCTTTGGCCGTCGGGATATTTCCAAATCCTACGGATACGCGGACACTCATCCCTTTTGTAGATTCCTTGACTATTTTACCGAAGACCATTGTAGCTGATGCTGGATATGGCAGTGAGGAAAACCTGGATTACTTGGACCAAATTGGTGTGGAACACCTTATCAAATATAATGCGTTTGATAAAGAACAAAAGCATAGCTATAAATCATCAGATAAAAATAGAAAAAATTGGGAATATGTGACGGAAGAAAATTATTTTGTCCATCCGGATGGCACGAAATATTATTTCAGCCATATCAGCCGCAAGAAGAACACGAGTGGTTTCGTTCAGGTAATCCATGTCTATAAACCGACTAATCCGGAAGAAGCCCCCCAAAAATCATTTAACTATAATTGGCACTATGAGGAATTAAAAGAACAAGAAACGAGTAAGCTTTTATCGCCCGAAGGGTCTCGGGTTTTTGCACAACGCAAAATCGATGTTGAGCCTGTTTTTGGCCAGATAAAGGCTAATTTGGGTTTCACTCGATTCCATTTACGTGGAAAAGAAAAGGTAAAAGTTGATATTGAATTGGCCTTGATGGCCAATAACTTGAGAAAATATAATCTAAGGAAGGCTAGTTAACAGAATTACGCGACTTTTTAATACAAAACCAAAAAGATGATTGAGTTTTTTGAACTCATTCATCTTTTTGGTTAGCTGAGATATTTTGTCCCAGCCTCCTTTTTTCTTTAGCTGTAGTCATTACTTCTCAGATGCCTATTATCATAGGTGATGCCCGAATCGCTCTGATAATATTCTGGGACCATCTCACTTTGGCAATTTTGGCAGCTGAAGCGTGGGGGATCCAACGGATCGCCTCCGTCCAACCAATCAAATTCATCGACTATCTCGCGAGGGATTTCCTCGACAGCCTTACATTGAAGACAGATATAGGTCACGTTCTCGTTTAAGGCTTCTTTGTCGAAGCTCTTCCCAGTCGAACCTGAGGTTTTCAAAAACTTCCGCTTGAGCTTTTTCTTGCTGATGTTGGTGTTTTTCCGACTCAATCCGTTCAATCTCCTCTCGCAGGTATCTTCGTGCATCCCGATCGTTCGCATATAGGATGGCCAGATGACCATTTTTGGACACAACCGTCCCCTTGAATTCGTAGAAGTTGCCGCAATGTGGACATTTCAAGGGGTCAACCCCGAATGTTTCGGTTATCCGTTCCCGCCATTTTTTCGGTTGGGTCATCTTCCGGGCACTGATGAGTAGCTTCTCCATTTTTTCTTGAAGATGACGGACAATTTTTTGAACAACCGTCTTGATCCTTCTGCTATAGAGACCATAATGGCGGATTGTCTTGAAATCTTTATCGGGAATATGCCGGATAAGGGAAAGGATGAATTCTTTCCCAACCATTATTTTTACCGCTTCTTTATTTGTGCGCTTGTCATGGTAGCGGAACAGGACGGTATCCCCGTCATAGTAGATGATCCGCTTGAGGGCAATCGGTCCCCGCTTCATGTAACGGCTAATGTATTGCAAGAGCGCCTTGACATTGGTTCGGCTACGTTTCGGGGCATTCACGTAGAAGCCTTCGGCATTCTTTGTGTAGGCCTTCTGCAGCAGGGGCTGGGCCTCCTTCTTCTCTTCCGGTGTCAGCGTCCGTCGCAATAGCTTCAGTACCGCATTTTGCCAATGGACACGAAGCAACTTATACGGGATATAGTCGTAGTTCTGCCATTCCCCGCCATCACTTAACCCGCCCATGGTCACAATCATGTGGACATGCGGATTGAACTCCAGCTGAGACCCGAATGTATGCAATCCGGCAATGATACCCGGTGTTATACGCTTTTTCCGGAAATACATTTGCACGACATTGGCGGCCTCGTCCATCAATCCCTTTAGTAATTCCTTGCGATGGAGGAGGAACAACTTGCGCAACCCCTCATCAATCGTGAATACGATGTGCCGATGGATCGTGTGGTACATGTCTTCCGAAACCATCTCGCTCCAACGTTGACTCTCCCCAACCGCACAGGTTGGGCAAAACTTCCCCTTGCAGCGAATCGGGACATGCTTCACATCATGACACCCTTCGCAAACAAACAACCGAAACCCTTTCTTGATATCTCCACAATATCGAAACTTTTCTACTTCGGCTAATGCCACCGGGCGAATCCTCTTCCCATACATTTTTACAAGGGAATCCCAGTGGTCTTCCTTATCAAAGAAAATGGCGTGAAGAATATTCTTTTTCATATCTCTATTTTACCCTCTGTGGAACAAAAGGCAAATGCGTGGAACTACCGACAATACAGGATTCTGTTAGCACAAAAACTTATAGAACCCTTTACTATAAAAAAAGCGACCGGGTTTCCCCAATCGCTTCTACTTTAATTATTGAATTACATCATGCCGCCCATACCTGGGTCTTGTGGCATCATTTGTTCTGGAGCAGGCTTGTCAGCAACAACACCTTCAGTTGAAAGGATTAGTCCTGCAACACTTGCTGCGTTTTGTAGAGCTGAACGGACAACTTTAGCTGGGTCTACAATTCCAGCTTCAATCATGTTTACCCACTCATCAGTTGCAGCGTTGTAACCAATGCCGATTTCTTCTGTCTTAATGCGTGCCGCAATAACAGAACCTTCCATTCCAGCATTTTCTGCGATTTGACGAACTGGTTCTTCCAATGCGCGTGCAACAATACGTGCTCCTGTTGCTTCGTCGCCTTTTAAGTCAAGTCCTTGTACACGGGCTTGTACGTTAACTAACGCTGTACCACCACCGGATACAATACCTTCTTCAACTGCCGCACGTGTCGCGTTTAATGCATCTTCGATACGTAGTTTACGCTCTTTCAATTCTGTTTCAGTAGCGGCACCAACTTTGATTACCCCTACACCACCTGCTAATTTAGCCAAGCGCTCTTGTAATTTTTCACGATCAAAATCAGAAGTTGTTTCTGCAGCTTGTGCACGAATAACCGCTACACGTTGCTCGATTACTTCTTTCTCGCCAGCACCTTCTACAATTGTTGTGCTGTCTTTCGTTACAACAACTTTTCCAGCGCGACCTAAATGTTCAATAGATGCATCTTTCAGCTCTAAACCTAAATCTTCTGCGATTACTGTTCCGCCTGTTAGTACTGCGATATCTTGTAACATTTCTTTACGACGGTCCCCAAATCCAGGTGCTTTCACTGCCGCAACGTTAAATGTTCCACGAAGTTTGTTCAATACCAATGTTGGTAATGCTTCTCCATCGACATCATCCGCAATAATTAATAATGGACGGCCTTCTTTCAAAATTTGCTCCAATAAAGGTAGTAAATCTTGAATGTTAGAGATTTTACGATCTGTAATCAGAACGTATGGCATTTCTAGGTTTACTTCCATCTTATCGTTATCAGTTACCATATATTGTGATAAGTAACCACGATCAAATTGCATACCTTCAACAACATCTAGTTCTGTTTCAATACCTTTAGACTCTTCGATTGTGATAACGCCGTCGTTACCAACTTTTTCCATTGCTTCTGCAATAAGTGCTCCGACTTCTTCAGAACCAGATGATACTGCTGCAACTTGTGCGATTGATTCTTTAGAATCTACAATTTGAGAAATCTCAGCTAAGCCAGCAATTGCTTCTTTCGCCGCGATTTCAATCCCGCGACGAACGCCAACTGGGTTTGCGCCAGCAGTAACGTTTTTCAAGCCTTCGCGAACAATTGCTTGTGTCAATACAGTTGCTGTTGTTGTTCCGTCACCCGCAATGTCATTTGTTTTAGAAGCAACTTCAGATACAAGTTTTGCTCCCATGTTTTCGAAATGGTCTTCTAGTTCGATTTCTTTAGCGATCGTTACGCCATCGTTGGTAATTAAAGGAGAACCGTATGCTCTTTCTAAAACAACGTTACGGCCTTTCGGTCCTAATGTTACTTTAACTGTGTTCGCTAACATGTCTACCCCACGTAATAGGGCTGCACGTGCGTCTTCAGAAAATTTAATATCTTTAGCCATTCTAAATTCACCTCATACTTATTATTGTAAAAATTATTCTACGATTGCTACGATATCGGATTCTTTTACTACTAAGTAATCTGTACCATCGTACTTAATTTCAGTCCCTGCATATTTCTCGAACAATACATGGTCACCGATTTTAACTGTCATTTCAACTTTTGTTCCGTTGTCCGTTACAAGACCGTTACCTGTTGCGATAACGACACCCGTTTGCGATTTTTCTTTAGCGGAAGATGGCAACACAAAGCCTCCTGCAGTTTTTTCCTCTTCTTTGGCAACATCAATAATGACGCGATTACCTAATGGTTTTAACACAAGTATCCCTCCACAAATTAATTTATTCTTTATTAGCACTCATCTATCCAGAGTGCTAACTTACTTTTCTATCATAATCAAACTTTTTTGATAATGCAAGCAAATTCACTAATTTTTTTCATTCTTGTGATATACTCTCACTTAGGACAATTATAACAAACAAGAAAGGTTTAGATACATGAAAAGAAAAATGACAACATCCACGCGTATCATTTTCGTATACCTAGCAGCTCAACTCTTGCCTGTTCCGCTTACGTTCCTATTTCCGGCAGAGAAACAAATCGCGATGAGTTTAACCTTGGCCATTATTTTTGCCTTTCTAGGAACTATTACGATGATCGTTATTAACTATAAAGAAAAATGGACGCCTGAAGCGCCAATTATTAAAGCATCATCTGCTCCAATTCCTAAAGTTTTACTTTGGGGTGTGTTAGGCTTCATAGCTGCGATTCTCATTCAAATTGTAGCCTCACTAATCGAACAATATCTTTTTGGTGTACCGATTGAGTCTGCGAATACCGAAAACTTAAGAGAAATGACAAAAGCTTATCCTTTACTCATTTTTATGATTACTGTATTTGCACCTGTAATGGAAGAATTTGTTTTCCGTAAAGCTATTTTTACTCAATTGAACATGTCACGTGTTGGTCTTTATGGATCAGCTGTAATCAGTGCTTTGCTGTTTGCTTTCATCCATTTCGATGGTCACTACCTTCTTTATGGTAGTTTGGGATTGTGGTTCTCTTATTTATACTATAAGACAAACAACATTTTTACACCGATGTTGGCTCATGGTTTAATGAATGCTTTTGCTTCACTCCCAATTTATTTCCCTGAATTATTCCAATAAGTGTTGTAAAAAGAAAGGATTTCTATGAATTTAAAAAATATCGTTCTTCAAATCGTTATGAAATTTGCATTTGCTGGTCTTTTTATTTATTTCGCAGTGGATAGCATTAATGTATCCGGTTGGGGATTCCTAACGTGGATTAGTATCTTTTTCGCAACGAATAACATTGTTACAGCGATTCAAATGTTAGTAATGTATTTCAAGATAAAAGATAAAGTGAATAAATAAAAAAATCCCGCACTCTTCAATTTGAAGGACGCGGGATTTTTTATTTTATGCTTAACTGATGTTGTTATCTAAGAAATAAATCAAGGTCTGAAGTTCGTTCGTCAGGTCAACGTTTTGAACGCGGACATTTTCTGGAACAGATAGACGAATTGGTGTAAAGTTCATAATTCCCCGAATTCCTGCTTCCACTAGATTATTAGCAGCTTTTTGTGCTACTTCTTGCGGAACAGTCAAAATGACAACGTCAATTTGTTGAATACGCAGTTGTTCAATCATTTCCCCCATTGGATAGACCGGAACCCCACTGACAATTGTCCCAACGATATCTTCATTTACATCAAAGGCAGCGCTGATCCGTACATTATTACTTAAATGGAAGTTATAGTTTAGTAACGCATGTCCCAAGTTACCAACTCCGATTAATGCAACGTTGGTCAAACGATCTTGGTTCAATGTTTTACTGAAGAATTCCAATAAGTATTCGACATCATAACCATAGCCTCTTTTCCCAAGAGCACCAAAGTATGAAAAATCTCTACGGATAGTTGCACTATCAACCTTTACGGCCTCGCTCAATTCTGTTGAGGAGATTCTCGTTTTTCCGGCATCGTGCAAATAGCGTAAGTAACGGTGATAGATAGGAAGACGACGGGCAGTAGCTTTTGGAATTTCATTATTAGCTGGCATAGTTTCTCTCGCTTTCTTCAAATTTATGTATGTAAAATTATCTATTATAAACGTTTTGTGCTCATCAATACATAGTGCAATTATAGCATGCACTCGTGAAAAATCTAGTATTTTGTTTTAATTTGTACTTTTTTGTGAAGGGTATCTCAACTTGAACTTTGTTGTTATCGCTTTTATAAAAAAAATGGTGCACGTTTCACAAAGGTTAGACCGTTTTCATCATCCTTTCTTTTGGATGCGCCCAGAACGAAAAAACTATGATAAAATGATTATGCATATAATAGAAAGTTGAGGAACGACTGAATGATACTCTTACAAGGACAAAATCTAGCCCGTTATTTCGGTCCGACCGTTTTATTTGAGAATATTCAAATTACGATCCAGGACAATGAGCGCATTGCACTCGTGGGACGAAATGGTGCAGGGAAATCAACATTACTAAAAATATTGGCCGGTATTGAACCGACAGATGCAGGGACTGTTGCGAAGAAAAAAGAAGTGACCATTGGTTATCTTGACCAACACAGTGCTGTCGATTCCACTAAAACAATCTGGGACGAAATGCTGACGGTCTTTGCACCTGTCATTTTATTAATGAAACAAGCAGAACAGGCTGCTACGCGTTTGGCGGACGAAGCTGTCATTAATGACCCCGATGCCATGGAAGCAGCTTTAAAATTATACGACACATTGCAACAAGAAATCCACAAGCAAGATGCATACGGGTATGAATCTGAAATCCGTTCGGTTTTACATGGATTTAAGTTTTACGAAGAAGACTTGGATCGTCCTATTTCCCAGCTCTCCGGCGGTCAAAAAACGCGTTTGGCGATGGCAAAAATTCTATTGGAAAAGAATGACCTGTTGATTTTGGATGAGCCGACGAACCATTTGGACATTGATACATTGGCTTGGTTGGAGAATTACTTGCTTGGTTACCGCGGAACGCTTTTAGTCGTTTCCCATGACCGGTATTTCTTGGATAAAATTGCAACAAACGTTTATGAAATCAGTCGCAATAAAATCCACCATTATAAAGGGAACTATTCTTGGTTTTTACAAGAAAAAGCGGCTCGTTTAGAACAAGAAATGAAGCAATATGAGAAACAACAAGAAGAAATTGCCAAACTGGAGGATTATGTTGCACGAAACATCGTGCGTGCATCTACTACTAAAATGGCCCAAAGCCGACGGAAACGATTGGAAAAAATGGACCGTATGGATAAACCTATGGGCGATGAACGTTCCGTACGCTTTGCTTTTGACATTAAGCGTGAGAGCGGCAATGTGGTGATGGGCGTTGAGAATGCTGCTGTTGGTTACAATGGCGAAGTTTTGGCAAAACCCATCAATCTAGATTTGCGCAAACAACAGGCAATTGGTATTGTCGGCCCAAACGGAATCGGAAAATCAACTTTATTGAAATCCATTATTGATCAAATTCCTTTTATTGAGGGTGGCGTAAAATTCGGAACGAACGTTGACCTGGGTTACTATGACCAAGAACTATCGAAGTTGTCTAAAAATAAAACAGTTTTGGCGGAAATTTGGGACTTGCACCCTACTATGAATGAAAAAGATGTTCGCAGCATTTTGGGTAGTTTTCTCTTTACCGGAAATGACGTTGAAAAAACCATCAGTTCACTCAGCGGTGGCGAGAAAGCGCGACTTGCCCTTTGTAAGTTAGCACTGGAACGGAATAACTTATTAATGTTGGATGAACCAACGAACCACTTGGATATCGACAGTAAAGAAGTCTTGGAAAATGCTTTGATTGATTATGATGGAACGTTAGTGTTCGTATCGCATGACCGTTATTTCATTAACCGTATTGCAACCAGCATCTTAGAACTATCGGCCGATGGAAGTAAACTCTACATCGGGGATTACGATTACTATATCGAAAAGAAACAAGAAGAAGCGGAGTTGCTTGCGCTCCTTGCTGAAGAACAAGAGGAACAACTGACTGATGAAGTCGCTCCTCCTGTAAAGTCGACTTACCATGCGAGCAAAGAAAAAGCGAAATTAGAACGTAAACTATCTCGTGAAATCACTTCTCTAGAAGAAAAGTTGGAGGAAATTGAAAGTAAAATCGAAGAGATTGAAACCCAACTGACTTTACCCGAAGTTTTCGGAGATCACGAAAAAGTTCAAGAATATAATGACGACCTCCTTACTCTGCAAGACCAACAAGACGTCTGTATGCACGAATGGGAAGCTAAGAATTTAGAACTGGAAGGGTTAGAATAACTTTTCTACATAAACCGAGGCCTGTGCCTCGGTTTTTTTGTGTCGTGTTGTCGATTGGAACATTTTGGAGTTGTAAGTTGAGTAAAACGTTCCAATAAATAGTTATTGGAACATTTGGTCACTTTATTTTCGTTCAAACGTTCCAATCAGTGTAGATTGGAACATATCTCTCTTTATTTCCGATTAAAACGTTCCAATTACTGATGACAAAAAAACATCTAGTCCGTATCTCACAGACTAGATGTTTTTTATTTTTCGAGCATGAGGCCCGGTCTTGCATTCAGACTCAGACTTGCGAAGTCTTGTGCTTTATATTGCGTATAGGCAGCAGCACCAATCATTGCTGCATTATCACCGCATAAATAAAGTGGTGGAATAATTAATTCAACATCAGGGAGTTCACTGGCAACTGCATCTGTCAATGCCTGGCGAAGTCCTTTATTAGCAGCAACGCCTCCTGCCAACAACAATTGCTTGATTCCTTTTTCTTTCGCAGCACGAATGGTTTTCGCGACCAGCACATCGACAACAGCTGCTTGGAAACTTGCTGCTACGTTTTCAGGATCCAAATCGTCACCTTTTTGACGTGCATTATGAATTGCATTGATAACGGCACTCTTCAGACCACTGAAGCTGAAATCAAAGTTGTCTTCATTTATCATTGCCCGTGGGAAGTTGTAAGTATCTTTCCCTTTATGAGCCATTTCATCCAACACTTTCCCACCAGGATACGGTAGTCCCAACACGCGCCCGATTTTATCATAGGCTTCTCCCGCGGCATCGTCTCGTGTTTCACCCACGATTTCGAACTCGCCGTCAGCTGGCATGTAAACTAATTCCGTATGTCCACCGCTCACAACTAATGCCAAGAGTGGAAAATGAATCGGTCCTAATAATTGGTTGGCATAGATATGTCCTGCGATATGATTCGTCGCAATTAATGGCTTATTGTGTGCATAGGCCAATGCCTTTGCCGCACTTACACCAATAAGTAATGATCCCACCAAGCCCGGACCTTCCGTTACTGAAACAGCAGCAACATCTGCCATTTCAATTCCGGCCGTTTCGAGTGCGGCCTCAATAATTTGTGTTATTTGTTCCACATGATGGCGGCTCGCCACTTCGGGAACAACTCCGCCAAAGCGCATATGACTTTTAATTTGTGATGCGACGATATTCGAAAGAACCTCTGAACCATTTTTGATTACAGCCGCACTCGTTTCGTCGCAACTGCTTTCGATTGCTAAAATTAATGTCTCGTTCACGCACTCACTCCTTTCCTAAAGTCAGTTGGAAAATATAAGCATCTTCCACCGGTTGTTCATAATAATTTTTACGTATATCTATTTCGATAAAACCATACTTTTTATAAAGCGCGATTGCAGCTTCGTTGGACACTCGGACTTCGAGGATGAAATTTTCAACACCCTTCTCTTTGCCATACGCCAACAAGCCTTGCAGTAATTTTTCACCAATTCCCTGTCTTTTATGAGAAGATAAAACGGCGAAATTGTTAATGGCCAAAGTCTCAAACATTAAGCTACAGCCGATAAAACCAACTAACGTATCAGCTTCTTCATAACCTAAGTAGACATTATAGATGTTCTCCAAGTCCCTTTCAAATGAAGACAACTTCCAAGTCGTTTCACCGGCATTTGCATCCAAACAGATGGTTAAAATAGCCTCGGCATCCGTTAACGCTAAAACTCTTATATTATCCGAAATCATCATACTTTCGCCAAATTCAGTTTCATATCGACTGCATCTTCACCGTCGCCATGATAGTAGTTGCGTTTAATCCGAATAGCTTTGAAGCCCAACTTATTATAGAGTGCCTGCGCTTTACTATTCGAGATGCGAACTTCCAAAGTGATGCTGGAGACTTTTTCTTCTTTCGCTACTGCTGTCAAAAGTTCCAGCAATAATGAGCCTACGCCCTTACCTTGCCAAGCCGGCGCCACAGCAATGTTTGTTATATGGATATCGGTAATTTCAAAACGACTTCCCAAAAACGCAACCGGTTCGGTTCCATTATAGATTAATAAATATAACGATTTTTGTGATTTGACAATATCATTCTCTAAAGCCACAAATCCCCAAGGCGTCTTCCCTTCATATCCTTGACGTTGAATTTCTAAAATGTCAGAAATATGTGCTCTTTGACCAATCTCTAAGTGTACTTCTTGTCCGTTTGCTAACTCATAGCGTTCCGGGAGATAATCTGTTCGTTTAGAGAAAGAATGTTTACTGTTAAGAATCGGACTTTCCTTTTGGATGGTATCCATCAAAGAATGAAAATGACTAATTAATTCTTTCAACGTAATCACCTTTCTCCTCACCCGCATGGGCTTTTTGCCAATTCTCTTCGGCTTCGGGTTTCTTCAAATATTCTGGAGTAAAGATATGCGCATCGACCGCGACTTCGGTTTCCGCTAGAAAGGCTAGATTCCCAGCTCTTGGTAACCAATCTTGTACCGGAGCAAAGTGAGCACGACTACCGAATATTTCTTGAATACGTTCTTTATAAAGCGGAATATCTTGTCCAATAAACATAAGCGGCTCCGTTTCCTTTTCCAACGATTGAAAAAACACTTCGCTCTCAGCGTGAACGTCCGCCGTTTTAGAGGTTAGTTGTCCCTCTTCTATTTGGTAAACACCTGCATAAATATTTTTTCGTCTTGCATCAATTACCGGAATAATCAATCCTTCAAATGAAAGAGCATTCGAAGCGATGAGTTTTAAACTCGAGACAGGTATAAGTGGCTTCTTCAACGTCCAAGCCAATGTTTTAGCGATTGTTGCGCCAATCCGAACACCCGTATAAGAACCAGGGCCTTTCGAAATGACCACTTGATCCAAATCGGCTGGCTGCCAGTTCGAAGCATTTATCACGGTTTCCACCGCCGGCATCAATTGGGTACTGTGTTGAAGATTACCATTTCGCGTATATTCAGAGACGACCAGCCCGTTTTCAACGGTTGCGACGCTCATCGTCTGGTTAGATGATTCGATGGCTAAAATTTTCAAAATACTTCGTCCTTCCACGTTTTATTACTAACATTATAGCTCACTATGACTTAAAAATCTCACTGCAATTTGATATATACCCTAAGTGTTTTTATTTGCGTTATCTTGGAATTTGCTCAATAATAGTGTTAAGGGAGCTTGAAACCGTTCTCTCAATTATATTTAGGAGGTTATAACAATGGCATTAGATGACAAACTAAAAGGATTGAAAGATCAAGTAGTAGGTAAAGTAAAGGAAGAATACGGTGACGCTACGAACGACAAGTCTAAAGAACTTGAAGGGAAAGCTCAAAAAACAAAAGGTCAGATAACTCAAAAAGTTGAAGAAGGCAAAGACAAAGCGCACGACAAGATTGATGACTGGCAAGATAAAAACAGATAATATTATTATGAAGATAAAAACTCCGGCCCATCTGAGAATGATGAGCCGGAGTTTTTTTATTTAAATTGGTTCATGAAGACGTCGAAGGCTTCTTGCCCCTCTGTTGTATATTTGAAGACACCAGCGTCTTCCAAAACACGTTGGAACTTTTGGCCAACTGCATTTTGTACCACTGTCGTAACATCTGTGTCAGCCTCTTTTTGTTGTTTCAACGTATCAGCCCAATCCTGGTGGTAAGGTGCGATTGTTACCTCTTCGCCTGCGAGATAGCTCTCAACATCAGCTAACTCAGTTTTCAAGCGCGGCGGTAAAATTGCCAGTCCCAATACTTCAATCAAGCCGATATTTTCTTTTTTGATATGTTGTACATCTTGATGCGGATGGAAAACCCCGTCTGGAAATGCTTCTGTCGTCCGGTTATTTCTTAATACAACGTCCAACTCGTAAGCAGAGCCCTTGCGTCGCGCAATCAAAGTAACAGCATTGTGCTTTTCAGTATCAGTAGCAGCCACAATCGCGAGTGCTTCATTGCTGTAACTTTCCCACGCTTGCATTAATTCCGTTCCCGCTTGGATAAGCGCCTGTTTATCATCACTGCGCAAACGCACAACCGACATCGGCCAGTATAGACGTTCTGCAGTAACTTCGGGTTGTGTCTGCCATTGCCACGTATCCAAAACTTTTGCCGACTCCATTGGGAAGGTATGACGACCACCTTGATAATGTTCATGACCTAACATCGAACCGCCCACAATTGGAAGCCCAGCATTTGATCCGACAAAATAATGTGGTAACACCGTTACCAGCTCCAATAAGTTATGAATCGTATGCGTACCCACATTCATCGGAATGTGTTTTTTTGTAAAAATAATACAGTGTTCATTATAGTAAGCGTAGGGTGAATACTGAAAACCCCAATTTTCGCCATGAATAGGGATACGAATAACACGATGATTGGTTCTTCCGGCAATTCCTGGACGGCCGTGATACCCTTCATTCTCTGCACATAATTGGCATTTTGGATATTCGTCCGTAACCTTTTGCGCCTCAAGAATCTCCTGTCTCGTCTTTTCGGGCTTAGAAAGATTAATCGTAATCGACAAATCTCCATAAGGCGATGAAACAGTATATTCTTCATTTTTAGCAATTTGACGTGTTTTAATATAGTCATTGTCACGACAAAGGTGATAGAAATCATCTGTTGCACGCATTGGTGCTTCTTGATAGCTTTCCCAAAATTCTTTGTTAACGGTTGAAGGCAATGGCGTCAACACGTCCATAATTTGCGCTTCAAACTCATCTCTGGCACGCGGAGTATCCGCAATAATTTCTTCTTTAACTGCGTATGCCACCAACTGATCCAAAGAATCCAGTAACTTTGGCAGGGGCAGGGATGGTAGTAACTCAGTATCGAATTTATCCAATTGTAAAAGGTGCAAGAGACGATTCACTGCATAATAATAGTCTAATACATGAATACGATGTTTCGCTGACGCTTTCGTCACGAAATCATGGATAATTTGATCTATGCTCACAGAATACCCTCATTTCTTGATTCATCTATAATATAAGTGTCTCTCATATAATAGCATATATTGTGTTATTTGACTCTATTCCGTATAAATGTTACAATTAGTTCGAATTAGAAATATACAAATTGAATGTATAAAGGAGTACGCAAATATGAACTATGAACACATATATAAACCTGGGGAACCCGGCCATCCGACCTTCTTAGTCTTACATGGTACAGGCGGAACAGAAAAAGACCTTGTGCCTTTAGTAAATTATATTGATTCGAAAGCTGGTATTTTAAGCGTACGAGGAGATGTTTTGGAAAACGGTATGAACCGTTTTTTCCGACGTTTAGCTGAAGGTATTTTTGATAAAGAAGATCTAGAAAAACGCACACATACGCTGTATGATTTCTTGCAGTCAGCGAGCGAAAACTACAAATTTGACAAAACGAATGTCATTGCTTTAGGATATTCAAATGGTGCAAACATCGCGGCGAGTATGTTATACTTCTACGAAGATGCCTTTAAAGGGGCTATTCTTCACCATCCGATGACACCGTTTGAAGAGCGTGAAATGAAAACAAGCGATGCTTTACCTGTTTTTATTGGCGCTGGTAACAATGACCCAATCTGTCCACCGGAAAATACACGTTTACTAATTTCTCAATTGGAGAATGTTGGAAGTAATGTTACTACCGAATGGGGTAACGCAGGTCATTCCTTGACTCAAAACGAGTTGGACGCTGCCAAAAATTGGTACAATAAACAATTTAGCTAGACCAACTACTCACTTCCTTTCTCCAACCTATATTATAGAATGAAAGGAACATACTTAATGGATAAACTACTACAACGTATTAATGAATTAGCTAGAAAATCAAAAACAGAAATCGGCTTAACGGCGGAAGAAAAAGCAGAACAAAAAGACTTGCGCCAACAATACATCCAAAACTTCCGCGGCACATTCAACGAGATTCTATTGAACTCGACTGTTTATGACCCAGAAGGAACGGACGTAACGCCCGAAAAACTGAAAAAAGTGCAACGTCAAGCGAACCTGGAGAAAGCACAAGAAATCTTGGCTAGCCGTAACATAACCTTTCTAGAAGATGGAACGATTGCTAGAAAAGAAGACTAAACCGATACAAAAAGCAGCGCGGAAAATTCCGACGCTGCTTTTTTGATGTTATTTTAGACTTGATATGCTTTCTCAAAAAAGCAGACCCAAAGTCACTTCACATAAAGGCGCGGCGGCTTGCAGCCACCTTGCGCTTTTATGTTCCAGTGATTCGGGTCTTAACGCTTTTTTTCACACTCTCTTTTAAACCTGTTCAAAAAAGCAGACCCAAAGTCACTTCACATAAAAAGCGCGGTGGCTTGTTGCCACCTTGCGCTTTTATGTTCCAGTGATTCGGGTCTTAACGCTTTTTTTCACACTCTCTTAGTAAGCGCGTGCTAACCAAACGGTATGTTTGGCAGGTTTTCCAGTCACGATACATGTTGTTTTTTCAACTTCTGGGTTGAAAGGAATGTTACGTGTTGTGAATCCTGTTTCTTCTTTAATTTTCGCTTCTGTTTCTTCGGTACCATCCCAACCAGCTAGAACAAATCCAGGTGTCTCGCCTGCAGCACGTTTTGTTGCAATATGCTCTTTCAATTCATCCAATGTGTCGATATGTGTGTATTCATGTTCTTTACGGTTACTGCGAGCTGTTTCAAGTAGACGTACTTGCATTTCAGCTAACGCGGTTTGCACGTATTCAACAATACCATCTAAACTAATTGGTTCTTTGTCATCCAAATCACGCATTTTAACCATCACTTGGTTATTTTCCATATCACGCGGTCCGAATTCAACACGCATTGGAACGCCACGAAGTTCCCACTCATTGAACTTGAATCCTGGTGAGTTATCGCTATCATCAATCAATGCACGAATGCCTGCTTTGCGTAAATCTTTCAATAATACTTCCAAACGCTCAACAATTTCTGGTTTTTTCTTCCATGGACCAACTGGGACTAAAACAACTTGGTTGGCTGCAACTGCTGGAGGCAATACAAGCCCTTGCTCGTCACCGTGAACCATGATTGTTGCACCGATTAGACGTGTAGAAACACCCCATGATGTTGTATGAGCCAGAACATGTTCATTGTCGCGGTTCAAATATTTAATATCAAAAGCTTCCGCGAATTTTGTGCCCATGTAATGAGAAGTACCTGCTTGCACAGCTTTTCCATCTTTCATCATTGCTTCAACAGAGTATGTATCTACTGCTCCGGCAAAACGTTCAGATGGCGTTTTTTGACCTTCATAAACAGGAACTGCCAAGACACTCTCGATTACTTCTTTATAAACGTTCAACATTTTCATTGTCCGTTCACGTGCGGATTCTTCATCTTCATGTGCCGTATGGCCTTCTTGCCATAGGAACTCTGATGTACGCAAGAATGGTAATGTTTTCTTTTCCCAACGGAAGACGTTCGCCCATTGGTTAATTTCCATTGGCAGGTCACGGTAAGAATTAATCCAGTCACTAAATGCTGTCCCAATCATCGTTTCAGAAGTTGGGCGCAATGCCAAACGTTCTTCTAGTTTTTCGCCAGCCGCTTCTGTTACCCATGGCAATTCTGGTGAGAAACCTTCGATATGGTCTTTTTCTTTCGTGAAAAATGACTCTGGAATTAGCATTGGGAAATAAGCATTTCGAATGCCCTCTTCTTTAAATTTGCCGTTAAATGCTTCTTGGATATGCTCCCAAATCTCATAACCGTCCGGCTTAAAAATCATACAGCCACGAACTGGTGAATAATCCATCAAGTCCGCTTGCTTAATCGTTTGGATATACCAAGCCGAAAAATCTTCTTTTTGTAAGTTACTCATAATCATTCTCCTTCTTTTTTTCTAAAAAAAATAAGCATACTCATCCTTCTAATAAGGACGAAATACACTTTATTCCGCGGTACCACCTTGTTTGGCTTTAAAATGAAAGCCCCACTCTATCTTGATAACGGCAGATAGCCGATCATACTGCGGATAATCCCGATGGTAGGTTCAATATAACAGCAGGTACTTTTCTCACAGCCACGGAAAAGCTCTCTTTAACCCTGTTCTTATTTACTAGTCCAGTTTGTATGCATTCCTATTGTAAGGGAAAAAGCTCTTGAATTCAACCTTACTTTCAAGAGCTTTCCGTGTTTATTCGATTGTTTTGGTTGCGACTTTTGCTTCCAGTGCCATTGCCCCGTCCATAAAAGCTGGGATATTGTCTTTGTGCCAACGCATTCCCATAGCTACTTTACTTATCTTGACTGTCAACTCTTGCTCATCTCCGGTGAAAGTTACACTATTCATCATCCGGCCTTTCTTACACTGCACATCCACTAGTTCCCCATGCGGAATAAAGATAGGTTCTATTTTTTTATCTATTTTTCCTGTTAATTTATTCAGTGGTACTAAGACCACACGCTCTTTTTCTAACCCCATCACATAATAAGCGCCATTTATCAGCGTTGCATAAGCGCCGAATAACAAAAATTGCCCCGTTGAAGGCATAACCTGTGCGTACACGAGTGTCTCTTGCAACTCAGGAGTCAGGAGGTTAAAAGCTGCTAAATGTTCGTGAACTTCTTCGATTTTTAATATTAAACCCATTTTCCTCGCCCCCTATTCTTTTTTCAAGTGTACTAAAATCATCAAAAAATTGCGAAAGATAACCCCTGCCAAAAGAGAAAACACTTTCATTTCTCAAGTGTTTACGTTAAAATCAAAGTAGGTCAACAGCTAATTTTCACAAAAAGAAAGGGAGTTGGAGAGTATGAGAAGCGATTACAAAAACATTTTGGTGCCGGTGGATGGGTCTGAACAAGCAGAGCAATCTTTTAAAACAGCGGTAGAAATTGCAAAACGTAATAATGCAAAACTGCATATTTTATATGTGCTGGACACTCGAAACGTAAGCCTATCCCCTGAATATCAACCTGTTACTACTGGCATGACAGATCACGTTGAAAAACAATTCGTCCAAGAAATGGTCAAATATGCAACTGAAGCAGGTGTGGAAACGCAAGAAACAATCACAAACGGAAACCCTTTAACGTTAATCGCAGAAGCTTTCCCTAAAGAGTATGACATCGACCTCATTATTGTAGGTGCTACGGGTAAAGGCGCTATTACACGTGCATTAGTGGGATCCGTCTCGCAGTATGTCGTGAAGCATGCACCATGTGACGTTTTGGTGGCGCGCTAAACAAGTAAAATATGTAAATAATTAAGGGTCGGGAATTTTTCCGGCCCTCTTTTTGACATTTAATAGCGTTTCAATGTTCTTGAATATCAAAGATTTCAATTTCATAACGTGCTTCGATTTCTTCAATAACAGCATCCAGCGTCTGTTGGGCAATAAGTTGAGAACTGCTCGTAATAGCAATTCCAATTTTGGAAACATTCAACATATCTTGCTCGCCCACTTCCGCAATACTGACGTTATAACGGTTATGAATTCGTTTGATAAGTGATTTAACTGTGCTGCGTTTATCTTTTAAAGAGTAAGAGTCGTAGATTTTAAATGAAAGTACACGATTAATAAAAAACATTTAATTTGCTCCATTCTGATTATTTATAATTGACCTTTTCTTTAAGTGTTGTTACAGTTATCTAGTAACGAAGAACGTTTCATCTAGTTATTGAAACCAGATAGCCGAAAGAGGTGATTTCTCTGGAAATGAAAGACCTTTTACAGATTCGACAAGATTTATTAGAAGTGAAGTTCCTCCGTTGGGATGATTTACCTGACTTTGGAATTTATAGTGACCAAGTGCTCACTATCGTGGAAACGCAGCTCTCTTTCTTGCATTTGCCGGAAAATGAACTGTCTATTACGCCCGCAATGATTAATAATTATGTAAAAAATGGTATTCTAGACCGTCCGATTAAAAGGAAATACTATAAGCCTCATATTGCTAAGCTTATCGTTATTTCGATACTCAAACAAGTTTTGCCGCTCAGCGATATTCAAAAAGGAATCGAATTACAAATTGAATTACAAGGCGTTGAAAGAGCCTATGACACTTTTTGTGAAACGCTCGAGGAATCATTGCAACTCGTAGCAACGATTCGAAAAGATCAGAATGAACAGCCTCATTTCAGCAACATGCATCCAGACAATCTAGCTTTAAGTATGGTTACTTTATCGGTTGTCTCGAAGCTGTTCACACAACTCATTCTTTCATATAACGGTGTTAGTAATATGATAAAAAACGAAGGGAACGATTCGAATGAAAAACAATAAAGTCGCAATATTAGTCGATTCTTGTAACGATATCTCCGAAGAATTAACACAGAAATATGGCTTTTACACTATGCCATTGGTTATCAACTATAAAGACCGTTCTTATAAAGATCGCGTAGACATCACACCTCAAGAAGTTTATGATTCTTTTAAGGTTGAAATCCCTAAAACAAGCCTTCCTTTACGAAGTGACATTGATGCTTTACTTGACCAAATTAAGGCAGATGGTTATGACAATATTATTGCATCCATTATTTCCAGTGGTCTAAGTGGCACGTACCAATCCATGCATTTGATTGCGGATGATCGTGATGATTTAAATATCGAAGTAATTAATACCTTAAACATCGGTATTGGCTCCGGATTCGTTGGGATTTATGCAGCGGAACTATTGGAACAAGGTTTGGATTTCGATACTGTTGTCGACAAAACTCGTGAGGCAGTTTCCAATTCATCCGTTATCTTTGGTTTAGAGACCCTCGAATACCTAATGAAAGGCGGACGTATTGGAAAAGTCTCCGGTATTTTAGGAAGCGCGTTGAAGATCAAACCTATTATTTCCTGTAACACAGATGGTATTTACGATACAATCGCAAAAGTACGCGGACGTAAACAGAGCATTAATAAGATGATGGAAATCGCACGCGCTAAAGTTGGCAATCACAAGAATTACTATATCGCTTTGTGCCATGGTGATGCTTTGGATGAGATGTTGCAAATGAAAGAAGAATTGAAGGATCTTATTTCCAACGCCAAAATTTATTCTGAAGGACAAATTTCCCCTGTTCTTGGTGTCCATACTGGACCTGGGCTACTGGGAATTGGCGTCATGATTTTAGAAGACTAATAAATAATCCCTCGCACTGTTTGTATGAAGATACGGGCAGCGTGAGGGATTTTTCTTTTCTACAGTGAATATTAGTTGTTTTCAACCATTGAAACCCAGGCTTTTGCAATTGCTCTGTGTCCTGCCGGAGTCGGATGAACACCGTCTGTTCCAGTCAATGTTTGCTCTCCAACATCCTTCGCCTGTTGATTCAGTAAGGTATCTAATCGAATATAGTCAACAGCGAATTCATGGGCTAATCTTTCGATAATTCTGCGTCGTAAATCTAAATCATAGCGCCAGTCTTTGCGATCGATTGGATAATGGAGAACAAAGGGTTCCAAGATAACGATTTGAGCATGCGTCTGTTCTTTGGTTTGCTCAAGAATCTTACGGTATCTCGCTTCAAATCGTCGAAGCACTTCTTCATCGCCAAAACTTGGCGTCCCTACTCGGTGCCATGTATCATTAATACCAATCAGTATGGATACGATATCCGGTTTTAGATTGATACAATCTTTTTGCCATCTCTCTTCTAAATTATGAATCTTATTTCCACTAATACCACGGTTTAACACTGTTAGCTTCAGTTCGGGGTAAAGTGCTTCGAGCATTCCCGCCACCATTTTTGGATAACCATTCCCCAAATCATATGAACATCGCCGTTTGCGACCCGCATCCGTCACACTGTCGCCAATAAATAAAATGCGGTCTGACTCACTTAATAGCATTTCCCATCACCTATTTACATTTTTAGTTTTATTATAAACAAAAAAGCAGGCCGAAGGAATATTCAGCCTGTTACTTTATGCGGTAGATTTCTGCTCCAAAAGGCATTAATGCCAACTTCGCGTGTTTGAAATGTTGAAGTCCAAAAGGAATTCCGACAATTGTTAAACAGAATATGATTCCCATTATCGCTTCCTCGGTAGCCATAATCAGCCCACCCAAAAGCATCCAAATAACATTTATAACGAGCGAGACACCTGAATTGCTAAAACGTATTTCTTTTCCGAACGGAGCTGCTCCCATTTTTGCAAATTTGAAACACTGTATTCCAATAGGCAGGCCTACAATCGTGATTGACCATAGAACGCCTACGACCATCCATGAAATCCAACTAATGAAGCCACCTAATACAAACCAAATAATATTTCCTAAAAAAGTCATAGCCATCACCTTTCTTTATAGATTCATTATAGGCTATGCCAGTTTAAGTATCATCCGTCTTAATACTGATTTTGAAAATTCAACCGAATTTAGCTAGTCTGCACAACCTTGTGGGTTTTCTTCAAGTTTGTGCAGACTTTATTGAATAGTCCGCACAAGAACGGGATTTTTTCCAAACTTGTGCAGACTATTGCCAATACTCTGCACAAAACAAGAGATTTTCCCAAAGTTGTGCAGACTTTCCACACTTCTTGCTAAATACAAAAAAAGCACAAAACCAGAAAACTAGTTTTGTGCTTTTCGTTTAATTATTTTTGGAATTTTGCAACGTAAGCATCGACAACTTGATCAGCTGTGAAGCCTAGTTTAGATGTTACAGTTCCGCCAGGACCACTTGCTCCCCAACGATCGATTCCGTAAGCAAAACCATCCAAGCCTACGTAACGTTCCCAGCCAAATGTCGCTGCCATCTCGATAGACATACGTGTACGCACATCGTTTGGTAAGACAGACTCTTTATATGCTGCATCTTGTTGTTCAAATGCATGCATGTTTGGCATAGAAACTACTGAAACATCAATGCCTTTTTCTTTCAATTGTTTTTGTGCTTCGATTGCTAAGGAAACTTCAGAACCTGTTGCAATCAAGATACCTTCAGGTTTTTCACCTTGTTGTGGTGAAAGCACATATGCACCTTTACGAACGCCGTCGTGTGCATTTTCTTTTGTACCTTCTAGAACAGCCAAGTTTTGGCGGCTCAATACTAATAATGTTGGTGTGTCTTTAGACTCAACCGCAACTTTCCATGCAGCCGATACTTCGTTTCCATCAGCTGGACGGATAACGTTTGTATTTGGCATACCACGGTAGCTTGATAAATGCTCTACAGGTTCGTGTGTCGGGCCATCTTCTCCAACTGCAACAGAGTCATGTGTTAGAACATAAATTGTTGGCAATTCAGATATAGCTGCTAGACGAATCGCTGCACGCAAGTAATCTGAGAATACGAAGAATGTACCAGCATAAGTCGTTGTACCACCATGTAAGGCAATACCGTTCATTGCTGCTGCCATCGCGAACTCACGCACTCCGTACCAAATGTTACGTCCTGCGTAGTTTGTTGCGTCGAAATCTTCAGCTTCTTTGTTCATTGTGTTGTTTGATGATGAAAGGTCAGCAGAGCCTCCCCAGAAGTTCGGCAATGTTTTACCGATGGCTTGGATTGCTTCTTGGCTTGTTACACGCGTTGCTTTTTCAGCGTCGCCTACTTCGTAAACTGGTAAAGCTTCTTGCCAGTTTTCTGGTAATTTGCCAGCATATGCATCTTCAAATTGTTGTGCTAGTTCAGGATGAGCTGCACGGTATTCTTCGAACAATGCTTTCCATGCGTCTTCTTGCTTTTGACCATTGTCTTGAATAGTTGTAGCAAAACGTTCTGCAACTTCAGCAGGAACTGTAAATGATTCATGCTCCCATTGGTAGTTTTGTTTTGCGAACATTACGCCTTCTTCTCCAAGTGGTGCGCCATGCACTTTACTTGTTCCAGCGTTTTCTGCTCCAAAACCGATAACTGTTTTAATCTCGATTAAGGTTGGTTTGTCTGTTTCTTTTTTAGCTTCTTCAATCGCATCGTTGATAGCGCCTAAGTCGTTACCATCTTCAACGAGAATATGTTGCCAGCCGTATGCTTCGAAACGGCCTTTTACATCTTCACTAAATGATTTGTCCAGTGGACCATCTAAAGAAATGTCGTTTGAATCATATAAACCAATGAGTTTACCTAATTTTAAGTGACCAGCCAAACTTGCTGATTCGTGTGAGATACCTTCCATCAAATCGCCGTCACCACATAAGAAGTATGTATGGTGGTCAACAACGTCAAAGTTGTCGCGATTATATGTTGCTGCTAAGTGAGCCTCAGCCATCGCCATACCGACAGCGTTTGCAAAACCTTGGCCTAAAGGACCGGTTGTTGCTTCAACACCATCTGTGTAATGTACTTCTGGATGTCCAGGTGTTTTACTTTCGTATTGACGGAAGTTTTTCAAATCTTCCATGCTTACATCGTAACCTGCTAAGTGAAGTAAGCTGTACAGTAACGCGGAACCGTGTCCTGCAGAAAGTACGAAACGATCACGGTCTACCCATAAACTGTTCTTTGGGTTCGTTTTTAAGTGCTTTGTCCAAAGTGTGTATGCCATCGGTGCGGCACCCATCGGTAATCCTGGATGTCCTGAATTCGCTTTTTGGACAGCGTCGATACTTAACGTACGGACGGTATTAACTGCTAATGCATCAATCTTGTCAAACATAGTTTTCCTCCTTGATACTCATACTGTCTATTATTTTACCCTAAAAAGCATCTGAATGATACTCAAAATGCATGATTCTCTTGTATAATTTTTTCACAGAGTTCATGCGTCGCTTCAGAACTGGCTAAACTGACAGGGTTTTCACCAGAAACGATGCCCGAAATAAATTGCGCGATTAACGGAGCAAATCCGCGTTTTTCCAATGTGCCTTCCCAATCGCCAAAGCTTTCAACCGTCGTATGCATGCGATTTAAGATTTCTAACTCTGTCAAATCAGTGACACGGTGAATGCCGGCCAACGATTGTACTTCGATTTTCTCTTGCTTAGCTCCTGCTTCGTAGTTCATCGAAACAATAGCAGAAGTGTTCTTTGTTTCTAGATTAAGCCAAATGCGTTTTAATTTGCCATCATCCTGAACAATGTGTGAGTGTGATGACACAATCGGGTCGTCTAACAAGAACAACGCCGTATCCAGAATATGAATAAATAAATCATAAATGGCAAAACGCACTTCTTCGTCATTGTTAACGCGATCCTTTTGAATAAAAATCATTTTTTTATCCGGAATTGCTTTTAGTTTCTCAACCATGGGTGCAAAGCGGCGATTAAAGCCAACCGTCAATAAGAGATTTTTCTCTTTTGCCAAAGCGAGTAACTCTTTTGTTTCCTCTAAATCTTCACTGACTGGCTTATCCACATAAACATGGATGCCGTTATTCAATAAAAACTTTATTGTTTCATAATGGACGTGCGTCGCATTGTGTACAAAGGCTGCTTCGATTCCCTGACCTTTCAGCGCGGTTATATTCTCATGCGTATTCAAAAATCCGTAAGCTTGGCTTACTTCCTGACGCACGTTTTCATTTCGTGTAACCAGATGCCACTCAATATCTTTACGCATCTGCGCCATTACTGGCAAATAAGCTTTTTGTGCGATGTTACCAATACCGATAACTGCTATTTTTAACATACTCACTTATCACATCCTTTTTTTGTTTTATTGTATCATTCTTTTCCAGAACAACAGTCTGTTTTCTTGTACGAATACAACATGTATATATGCTAAGATGTAAATATAATACAAAAAAATGGTTATTGGAGGGATTTTTCTATGGATGCATTAGGTTTTTTTACAGTTTTTTGGCAATTGTTTAACCTTAGTTTCATTGTCCTTATTGTATTTTTAATCGTTTCGTTTTTTCGTTCTAACCGGAAACGTGCCGAACAACTCGAACGAATCGAAGATAAAATTGATTATCTAATCACTCAATTAGATGGGAAAACACCTCTCAACTAGTCTACATTTTGCGTTTCCTATACGCAATGAAAACTGTTACAATATGAGCAATGAGCTTTGAAAGGAGATATTAATTTGAAAATTACAGAACGTGTTTTTGGAAAATTGAACGACAAAGATGTTATGGCGATTACCTTGGAAAATAAATCAGGTGCTTCCATCACCGCAACGACTTTTGGGGCAACTCTTTTGGAATGGTCTGCTCCTGACAAAAATGGTAACTTCGCAAACATTACCATTGGTTTGGACAACTTGGATGATTACGTGAATAACCGTCCCTTCTATGGTGCAACTATTGGTCGCGTTGCTGGTCGAATTGCAGATGGTAAGTTCGAGTTGAATGGAAAAAAATACCAACTCGCACAAAATAATAACGGGAATCATTTGCACGGTGGCGTTGACGGCTTAGACACAAAAGTGTGGGATTACAAAGTTGAAGAGGAAGAAACTGAGGCGCGTATTATCTTCACCTACGAAGACCCAGCAGAGTCAAATGACTATCCTGGCGCTCTCTCGGTTACAGTCATCTATACGTTTAACGATGAGAACGAGTGGAAGATTACTTACAAAGCAACAACCGATGCGTCAACACTTTACAACCCTACCAACCATGTTTACTTTAACTTGAATGGTGACATGGAAGGAACAATTTTGGAGCATGATCTCTATGTAAATGCCGAAAAATTTGTCGAGTTGAATGCCAATACCATTCCAACAGGGAATAAAGTAGCGGTAGATGGAACGCCATTTGATTTCCGCACACCAACGCAAACGAAACAAGCAACAGAATCAGACCATCCTCAAACAAAAGCCGTTTCCGGATTGGATCACCCATTCGTATTGAATGCAGGAGAAAATGATATCAGTGCTTCTATCTCTGATCAAAAGAGCGGCCGTCGCATTGAGATGACAACAACAGAACCAATCGTGGTTGTGTTTATGCACAATGGTCCAAGCGGTTTTGAATATAAAGGGAAGAACTTCCCGGCATATGTAGGTATTACTTTGGAATCACAAGGTTATCCGGATGCCATTAACCATGACAATTTCGGGAACACAATTCTAAATCCTGGTGAAACATATCTTTCAGAAACCGTTTATAAATTCAGCGTTGAGTAAAAATAAAAAGCCACAACTGTTTACGAAAAAAACAGTTGCGGCTCTTTTTTTAATTGTGCAAGGATTTTAGATAAACAACCGGAGACTTTCCAGTTATTTTTTTGAATATTTTACTGAAATAAGAATTGCTATTATAGCCCAATTTCTCTGAAACTTCTCCAACCGTAACCTCTCCACCTTGAAACAGCAGCTTTGCCGCTTCAATCTTTTGATGGTTTACATACTCACTGATTGTATACCCTGTTTCTTTTTTGAACTTCCGCGCCAAATGCGAACTGTTGACATGGAATGTCGCAGCCAAATTGGAAACATTTAGTTCTTCACGTAAATGATTCCCGATAAAAATAACAATTTCTTTTATTAAAGGCGAGTACTTCAGTGTTGAGTAGTTTGCTACTAAATCACAATACTCAGCGAACATATTCGGTGTAACCACGTGCTCCAAATAATCCGTTGTCGTCGCCTGTTCAATTTGAATCGCGTACTTTTCAAATACTAAATGCAAATAAATGGCGGCTACCCCACCCAGTTCACCTGCTACCCGACATAACGTATTTCGGATAATCATACCGTTCTTACGTGTTCGCAACGGTTCGCCTTTTAAGATAGGATTTCCGTAATAATAGCCTTTATTCTGCTCGAGTCCGGCTATTTTTGTAACGTCCTCCAACATATCCCGGTTCCCGCTTTGAATAGCTTGTATAAGTAATTTATCGCGCTCCATAGATTTTTCGATAAAGTTGATGGAATTCCCTTGGTTATCAATACCATCCTCTGAAAGTAAATCATAAAGGTTCGTGGAACTTTTAAAGTTTTCGGCCACCCATTTCACCCCAAACATTTTTCTCTTATTATACTCGAAATAAGCCAGAACTACAAAATTCCGTTTACATTTCATCCAGTCATGAAGCGTTTAATTCGCGTACTCACATCGTTATTCTTCACAAGGAACAGCGCATACACTAAAATGACGGTCGAGCCAATCCAGGCAAGCGGATGGCTCATAACGATACCCGAGAAGCCCCAAATACCCGTGAAAGTAATGGGAATAATGACGCGCATAGTCATTTCCATGAGCCCTGCCAAGGTTGGCGCAACTGCTTTACCCAGTCCATGCAACGTGTAACGAATAACAAACAGAATAGAAAGCACCATATAAAAAGGCGTGGTAAAGCGTAAATAACGTTCAATAAAAAGCAGTGTCTCTGGATTTTCAGCTCCGAACAATATCCGAGACAATGTTGTGCCATAAAAAAATAACAACACACCAATAAGCAAGCTATAGCTTAACGAAATCGCCAAACTGCCTCGGATACCTTTCCACACGCGTTCCATGAGTCCTGCTCCTGCGTTTTGTGCAGTAAAAGTAGCCATTGCAACACCAAAAGAGATGAGTGGCATAACTATCATGGCTTCAATTCTTTGACCGATCGCATGTGCTTCGACGGGCGAAGATCCCAATGTATTCACCTTTAACTGCAAGATAATAGACCCCAACGTTATAATGGCAGACTGTACACCAATCGGAAGGCTCAGCTTCGTATGCAAGTTAATTTCTCTGAATTCAAACAATAGATCTTCTTTTTTAATTCGGAAGTAACTAATTTTGCGTGATAAATAAAAATAACAAATGATACCTACCAATGCTTGCGATAAAGCCATTGCCAATGCAACCCCCGCCACACCCAAAGGTATCAAAATAACAAAAAGAACATCGAAAAGAATATTGAGTACTTGTGAAAGAATCATGTAGTACAAAAGTTGGCGTGTACTTCCTAATGAACGTAACGAGTTAATCATGACGTGAAAAACCATCATTCCTGCTAAACCAATGATTGAAAAAATAAAATATGTTTTGCTCTCCGGATATAACGCCACCGGTATTTGCATCATTCCTAATAAATAATCGGAAAATAAAAGCCCTAAAATGCTAATCAATAAAATGAAAAATAAAGAAAGATAAAGACTTGCGATGAAGCTACTACGAATCCGCGACGCATCCTTCGTACCGAGTCGCTGGGCCAAAACCAAAGAAAGCCCGGATGCGATACCTTGAAGAAAGCCTTGTAAGAAGAATGTTAAGCTCGCGACGGCACCAATCGCACCTAACGAACTCAACCCTAATGCCCTTCCTACAATGATGGTGTCGATTAAACTATACAGCTGCTGAAATAAATTCCCTATAATTAAAGGGATAGTGAACTTTACGAGGAGCGTCAGTGGCTTTCCTACGGTCATGTCTGTCATTTATCATTCTCCAAGCTGGATTTATTTTATTTTTAGTCTGCGGATTCATTTTACTACAATTTTCAGATAATTAAAGATGGTTATTTCCGAACATTTTATATATAATATTAGCTGAATTGAAATAGGAGGAAATCATGAATAAAAACTTAACAATTCGACTGATTTATACCGTATTAGGAATTATTTTAATTGGATTTGCAGTAGGCTTTGTACGCATTGCCGCATTGGGAACCGATCCCTTCACTACTATCAATCTAGGGTTTACCGCTGCTACAGGCTATCGCTATGGTCTGACAAGTATGTTTACGAATATAGTTGCCACTATCTTCATTTTATTCGTCGACAGACGTCTCATTGGTTTAGGTTCTCTCTTAAACCTTCTGTTTGTAGGAAATATCTCTGACATTTTTGTAAATATTTTTACCGATACTTTCGGCTCGGCTGAATCGCTTTGGCTAAAAACTACGTTTGCTGCTTTAGGAATGGTTATTTTGGCAATTGGTGCCGCGATGAATATTGTTGCAAACTTGGGAGTTTCTCCCTATGATGCTTTGCCTCTCGTAGCAGAAACACTTGGAAAAGGAAAAATACGTTTCCAATATGCGCGTGTCGTACTGGATTTTACAGCAGTAGGTATTGGCTTCTTATTAGGAGCGCAAGTTGGTGTCATGACGCTTGTAACGGCCTTCTTAATGGGTCCGTTACTACAATTTTTCCGCGTCAGATTGTTTACGTTACTTCAAAATTTAGAAAGAGCAATTTAGCAAAAAGAAGAGAGTGGGAAAAAAGGCGTTTAGATCCGAATCACTGGAGCGAATAAGCACAGGATGGGTGAAGATCATCCGCGCATTATTTCAGGAGCACAGTGGGCTGAAGCCCAAGTGTATCATTTTTGTAAGCTGCTAAAGCAGCAACAACCATGACAAAGTGGCTATCGGATCTGCCTTTTTAAGCACGTTTACGCCACAATTATTCGTTAATAGTAGAGGGGCTGGGAGTTTTTTCCCAGCCCCTTCTTTATTACGCTTGAAAAGAAGTATTTACAGACTTTCAAAAAAAATATTGTAAAAATCATTCAATAAGCATATAATTGTCCAGTACTACCATTAGTTAATAATTTTCAGCTCTAAATCTAATTATTTGTAGTAGAATAAGGATTGACTGAATATTTAGGGAGAGATTTAAGTGGAGAGAGTAGTAGGAACTGTCGTTAGAGGTCTTCGTGGTCCAATTATTAATAAAGGCGATGACTTAGAACAAATCGTTGTCGACACTGTACTGAATGCAGCAAAGGTTGAAGGGTTTGAAATTAATGACCGTGATATCGTTTCTGTAACAGAATCAATCGTAGCACGCGCTCAAGGAAATTATGCATCTATCGATGACATCGCAACAGATATTGCTGCAAAATTTGGGGACGACACAATCGGCGTTATTTTCCCGATTTTAAGCCGTAACCGTTTTTCAACATGTCTACACGGTATCGCAAAAGGTGCAAAAAAAATCGTGCTGATGCTAAGCTACCCTGCTGATGAGGTTGGTAATCATTTAGTAGATTTAGAATCGCTTGATGAAAAAGGCGTGAATCCATGGACAGATACGTTGTCTGAAGCGGAATTCCGTCAACATTTCGGATATCAAAAACATACCTTTACTGGAATTGACTACATTGATTACTATAAATCAATCGTAGAAGAACATGGAATTGAATGTGAAGTTATCTTCTCAAACACTGCAAAATCTATTCTAGATTACACAAAGAGTGTTTTAAACTGTGACATCCATTCACGTTTCAGAACGAAAAAACAATTGAAAGAAAATGGCGCTGAGAAAGTATTCAGTTTGGATAACATCCTTGTTGAATCTGTCAACGGCAGTGGTTTTAACGAATCTTACGGTTTGCTAGGTGCAAACAAAGCAACCGACGACAGTGTTAAACTATTCCCACGTAACGCACAACCAATCGTTGATAATATCCAAAACCGTATCAAAGAAGCAACTGGTAAAACAGTTGAAGTCATGGTTTATGGCGATGGCGCGTTCAAAGATCCTGTTGGAAAAATTTGGGAACTGGCTGATCCAGTTGTTTCACCTGCTTATACACCAGGACTTGACGGTGTTCCAAGCGAAATCAAATTGAAATACCTGGCTGATAACAACTTTGCTGAGTTACAAGGTGAAGAATTACGCTCTGCTATTTCTGAGTTCATTAAAAACAAAGAAACAGATTTAGTTGGCGCAATGGAGTCCCAAGGTACAACACCACGTCAATTGACAGATTTAATCGGATCATTAGCTGACTTAACATCAGGTAGTGGAGATAAAGGAACACCATTTATCTATATCCAAGGTTACTTCGATAACTATACAATTTAATTACAAACAAAAAGAAGCGCGGATGTATTAAATCCCCGCTTCTTTTTTGTTTGGCGTTCTTTCTTTTAATAACTTTTCAAATAGAGGTCGTAAAATCGGCTCCAAAATGATATAAAAGCCGGCGTTCCCCAGTGCGTGAGCGAAATCAAACGGCAATCCCACTGAATAGTAGACCCAAAAATTTGTCATGCCATATGTCCGATACGAGACTAAGGAGATAACAAATCCATAGAAAAAACCGGATAATAAAGCAAATATAACAAAGATCCACTTCGTCCTTCTACTATGAATGGGACGTAAAATGAAGCCGGTGAACAAAATAATAACCGCGTAACTAAAGAGCTGCGCAAATGTCCAGGGTCCCATCCCTAAAATCATATTTGATAAAATCAAAGAGAGCGTAGCCACAATGAGGCCGTCCCACACACCCAAGTAGAGTGTCAGTATCAATAAGATAGCCGTCATTGGTTGAACATTGGGCAAAAATTGAAATACGACACGTCCGACATAATTCAAAGCAACAAGAATTGACAGCAATGCAATATGCTTGGCATCAAATCGTTTTGTGGACATAATTACTCAAGTCCTGCCAAGTTAAAGTCCACAACATCTCCATCAGACAATTTCAGTTCATGAGCTCCTACTGGCGCCATTTCACCGTTTAAATCAAATAACCAGTATTCATTGTTTGCAACATCCTGCTCATGTCCGTTAATAGATGTAATGAATTTATTCTCGTCCTCAACGTCAAATTCACGTTGCATGATTTCCAACAAGAATTCATCCGGATCTACTTCCGTTGTAATAGATCCCTCTTCAATCAGTTCGCCTTCGACTGTGACATTTAAAGTTACTTCAATCGTATCTGTACTTTCGACTGTATCCGTCTCTGTTGTCGTCCCACAAGCTGTTAGCGTCGCACCTGCAAATAACAATAAAAACCATTTTTTCATTCTTTCCACTCCTTTTTTGTTCATAGGCAAGAAAAAAAGCCTATGCGCCCTGACACATAGACCAAAAAATACAATACCATTTTACCTCGAAATAGTATGCGTGCGTATGAGCATCCAAGGATAAAGATCTGACTTGAGCATCAGAGATGCTCTTACAGTGGCGGGACCGTGTTGGAATTTCACCAACTTCCATATCCGTGGAGTCTTTGTATTTGGGTTTAATCTGTACTAATTGTATCCAAGACACACGCATTTAGCAAGTAGCGCCTTAGCGACTTGCTTTTTCTAGGGTTGTATTTTCAAATGCTTCTTTAGTTGTTTCGATTTGGACCGGGGCGTACTCCGGCCAACCTTCATCTAAAGTCAGTCCTTCTTCACAACTGATAATTAAAAATTCAGCGGAACGCTTGAATCGATCTTCCAATTGCGGAATATAACTTAAAAAATCTGACGCATATTCCAGATTAATTGCTGCACTTCCTTTTTTCTTAAATGTTTTGGCGATTAAATATTTATTTCTCATACATCCTCCTGGGTTAATAGTTCTCAACAAGTTGTGCTATTTGCTGTTCCAGTTCATTCATGACGACAAAACGCGCTTTCCGCACCATTTCCTTGCCTTCGACAAAAAGAAGTAAGGCCGGGACAGTGAAGACACTGAAAGCACCGGCAACGGCTGGAATCTTGTCGGCATCCACTTTTATTAAATGTACTTCCGGGTAGGCAGTCAGCATGTCTCTGACTTGGGGAAGAACAGCGTGACAGACGCCACAATCTTGCCGCGAAATATAAACAAATGAAAATTTATTCGCGGTGATAAAAGCCTGTATATCATTTAGCGTCGTAGCTTCTCTGTATGCAATCATTTCACTTCTCACCCTTTTCCCTTATTATAACATGATATACTTATTCTAAAAAAGGAGGGCCGATATGGCACTGAAAAACAAATGGTTTACGTGGGGAGGCGTTGTAGCTTGGATGGGATTAATTTTTTCTTTTTCAGCACAACCCGGTTCGGATTCCGGTGCTCTAAGCGGCTCGATTGTTGAATCACTTTTACAAATGTGGCATGCGCTTTTTCCTGCTGTTTCTCTAGAGGCAGATACCTTGCACTTTATTATTCGAAAAGGTGCGCACTTCACCGTCTATTTTATACTCGGACTTTTGGTTGCGCACGCGCTTTCCAAATCGCTACAAATCGATAAGAAACACGTATTAGTAACCATCGTTATTTGCTGCTTATACGCAGTCAGCGATGAACTACACCAGGCTTATGTCCCAAATCGGGGACCAAGCGCTTGGGACGTGCTCCTGGATACGACTGGGTCTGCGGTGGGGACTTTTATATATGCTTGGGTTAAAAGGAAGTAAAGTTCGCACATACACAAAGAGACTGAGAAAAAACTCAGTCTCTCTTTCATACTATTTTGCTGGTAAAACACGCTCGAATGGATCGCGGCTGATACCATTTTCTAATACTTCACGTGCGTATTCTTTTGCAGAGAACAGACTGTGGTCACGGTAGTTCCCGCACTCTTTCGCTGTTACGGCTGGAATCACTTCTGTTTCCAGAACTTTTTCCAACGTTTTTTCCAAAGCAACTGCAATTTCTTCTGCCGTTGATTCATTCCATTTGATGCAATAAAAACCTGTCCGGCATCCCATTGGTGAAATATCGATGATTCCGGGTAGATAATCACGCATATAAGTCGCTAACAAATGCTCCAGAGTATGGACCGCTCCTGTTGGGAACGTATCTTTATTAGGTTGTAAGAAGCGCAAATCAATTTTTTGGATTGTTGCCCCTTCATTTGTTTCAGTTCCGGCAATACGGACATAGGGTGCTTTTACAATTGTATGGTCTAATTCAAAACTTTCTACTTTTGCCATTGTCATTCCTCCTTTATTCTCATTTTTTATCCTACACGAAAGCGTACGAAAATGAAAGAGACGCTGGTTGACATTTCGGCATGAAAGCGTGAAAATCTTACTAACAAACATTAAAGGAGACCCTTATGCCCTATACGACACTACTATTCGATATTGACGATACGCTGCTTGATTTCAAAGCAGCTGAACATTTTGCCATCTCTACTTTAATGGCAGAACTCTCTGTTGAAGTAAGCGAGACGAACGTGCAAACCTATTCCCGGATTAATCAAGGTTACTGGGAAGAATTTGAAAAAGGACTCATCGCAAAAGATGTTCTTGTTGCCAGACGTTTTGAAACGTTCTTCGCACTTCACAATTTAACTGTTAATGGAAGCGAAATGGATGGAAAATTCCGTAATTATTTAGAACAAAGTCATCATTTCATCCCTGGTACTATCCCACTATTGGACGCACTCAAACCTATATATAGCCTATATGCAACGACAAATGGCGTTGCACGCACCCAACACCGTCGGATTAAGGATTCAGGTCTCATTCATTATTTTCAAGATATTTTTGTATCGGAGGAAACAGGGTATCAAAAACCAACGAAAGAATACTTCCATTATGTGTTTGCCCGCATTCCAAACTTCTCTCCAAAAGAAACCTTAATTATTGGTGATTCACTTACCTCTGATATTTTAGGCGGGATCAATGCTGGGATTGACACGTGCTGGTTTAACCCGAATCAATCACCAAATCCTTTTACGCATATCAAGCCGACGTACGAAATAGCGTCTTTAGCTGAATTACAAGTTCTATTAGAAAAGGAATGATAAAAAATGAAATACTACATGAAGCAAAAAGTATTTTCTTGGCGCGACAGCTTTACAATTAAAGATGAGCATGGCCAGGATGTTTATTTCGTCGAAGGAGAATTATTCTCGTGGGGAAAAAAGCTAAATATGATAGATACATCTGGGAAGCCTATCCTTTATATTAAACAAAATATTTGGAACTGGTTGCCGAACTACACGCTATATATGCACGATCAAGAAGTTGCGACTGTTAAAAAAGAACTTACTTTTTTAAAACCACGATACAGTATCCATGGTCCAAATTGGGACGTTGAAGGAAATTTCTGGGAACATGACTATCAAATTAGAGAAAATGGTTCTTTAATCGCAACGATTTCAAAAGAATGGTTTACGTGGGGCGACTCTTATGAGTTGGATATTGAAGACGATGCCCATACACTTTTAGCTTTGGGGATTATCGTAACGATTGACTGCGTCATCGCTGCCCAAGCTGCTGCAAGTTCAAGTTAATAAAAAAGAGACCTGGCTTATTATGAACTGCCCCCTGTCAAGTAGACAGGTAAAAAACAAAGTATTTTAGACCATGCATGTAAAAATGTGTGGTCTTTTTTTGTAGCGTTTATGCAATCATTTGTAGAATCTTCTCTTCCGTAGGAATCGCTAATCCCATATCCAAAGTAACGCGTTCATTGTTGAAGAACGCGATGTATGCCTTGATTTTCCGGTCTAAGTACGCTGGTCTGTCAAACGTATCCAGGTTAAACATCTCCACCTTGAGGGTACCCCAAAAGCCTTCCATAGGGCCGTTGTCAATACATTTCGAGACGCGTGACATACTATGGATTATCTGGTGATCTTTAATCATCTTGTTAAAGGCATGGGAGGTGTACTGGGAACCGCGGTCGCTATGAATCAGTGTGGTTTCAGGCTTTACATCACCCAAAATCTGCTTTAGTGTATCCAGTACTAACGGGTTGTCATTGCGGTGACTGGTTTTATAAGCCACGATTTTCTTTGACCCGAGGTCATAAATAGCGCTCAGGTAACGTTTTGTCCCATTGGTCAACCGGAATTCCGTGACATCCGTCAATAACTTTTCCATGGGTCTTTCAGCGTGGAAATCACGGTTTAAGATGTTTTCAGCCACATGTGCGGCTTTGTGTGGCACGTAGTTCCTTCTTTTGCGACGGATGACGGCTGTGATCCCCATGATTCTCATGAGGCGGTGTACACACTTATGATTCACTTTCGCTCTTCTAAAAAAGTTGAGAAAGATGGTCATTCTTCGGTAGCCGTAAATCCCACCGAATGCCTCGTGGATTCCTTTGATCGCCCGCATCAGTTTCAGGCGTTTTAATTCTGTTTCTGAGGGTTCCCGTTTTAACCACTTATAGTAGCTGGATTTGGCGATACCCAGTATGTCACAAAGATGGATAACGGGATATTTATGCTTTAATTCTTCAATAGTTAAATATTCCACTTCTTGTCTAACCCCTGTGATTTGTGATTCCCAGCGATTTTTCGGCGCTTTTTTAACGCATCGTTCTCCATTTCTAGCCATTTATTCCGGGCTTTGAGTGTCTCTACTTCTGCGTTTAAACGTTCTTCCGTTGTTTGAATTTCCGTGGGCTTCCCGCGGCCCCGGTTGTCTTCCAGACCTATCGGTCCATGCTTTTTGTATTTATTCACCCAGGAATAAATGTTACTGTAACTTACATGGTTTTTCTCCGCTGCTTCCAGATAAGTCAGGCGATTGGCTATGTAATCTTCTACGATTTTTAATTTTTCTTCATATGATTTTTTAACACCCGTCATGTTGTACACCTCAGATTTCGGAGAATATGTCTCATTCTCTTTTCCTTCAGTATATCGAATTACCCATTTGTTTACCGTTGTTTTAGATGGAATGTTATATTTAGCGGCTAAGTATGAAAAGCCGTAACCCGTCTGTAGGTATTCAGCTACAATTTTCTGCTTGAATTCTTTCGAGTAACTGCGGTAATTCTTCTGGGAGCGGATCCCTTCCATGCCATGGTCCTGGTACCGATGGACATAATTCATAAAAGTGGTATCAGATAGTTTGAGATGGTGCTGATCAACAAGCGTTCGATAAGAAACACCCCTTAGGTGTAAATCAATTAAATGTAACAGTTCTGGATCGGTATGTTTTCTAGTCATAGAAAAAAACCCCCTTCAAAGTAGTTTGTTTTTTTCAGTGTCTACTTTGAAGGGAGCTTATCATTATTTCCGGGTCTCTTTTCTATTAGTTCGGGCGGTCTTTACGATAGATTTCATCCAAAGTTGCATAGTAAGGGCCTGCCAAACGCGCTACTGGCTTCAATGCTGCTACATCAATGTACTCTTTTTCTTTATCAAAAATAGTCTCATCGAAATAGAAATCTGTTACTTCTAAGAAAAAGAAGTCGGTGACAACATCTCCGTCCGGACTTTTTACGGGATGGTAATCGTAAACTTTCACTTCCATCCGAATTTTCGCTTCTTTAATGCCGGGTGTTTTAACCGTTTTACTATCAGTCAAATGAAGACCGGCGAAAACAACTTCGCTCTCGTCAGCAGGTAATGGCGCAGATGTATCGTTCATCGCATCCACGACGTCTTCGCTAACGATATGAACAACCCCGTGCTTATATTCGAGTAAGTTGCGGGCGGAATCTTTCGGTTCTCCGTTCGCCCCTCTTAAAATGGCCATCGATAATAGTGGCACTTGATTTGAAACACCGCTTGTAAAGCTGAACGGTGCGGCGTTCACTACTTCCGTTTTTTCATCGAGAGTTGTTATCCAGCCAATTGCACGCGGGATGATGCTGCCGGATATAAATTTATACATTGTTTTTTTATCTAAGTCACCAGTTGTGTAATGGTACATGCCTTCACTCTTTTCGTCTCATTTTATTTTCAGTATAGCATATGTTTCGTTACTAATGGTTCGGGCGTGCTTACAGAAGCCCCCTTCTGGTTTATCCGATTTAAACCGGGTATAATTAGGAGACTAAAACAAGGAAGTAGGGAATTGTTTGGATTATATCGCTATTGATTTCGAAACAGCAAATAATCGTGGAGACAGTATCTGTTCAATCGGCATGAGTCGTTTTTCCAAAGGCAAAGAAGTCGATCGCTTTTACAGCTTAATCAATCCGTTACAAAGTTTCAGCGCCTCAAACATTCAGGTGCATGGAATCTATCCGGATGATGTCCACGATGCGAAACGTTTTGATGAGTTGTATCCTGAAATACGTGCCTTCGTTGGCGATGATCCCTTGGTGGCACATTTTGCCCAATTCGATATTAACTGTCTGCAAACGACAATTGAAACATACCGTTTACCCAAGATGGAGAATGCCTACTTTTGTTCGTGCGTATTAGCCAAGAAACTCCTAACTTTACGAAGTAATAGCTTGGTAAATGTACTGGACTATTATGGATTAGGAATTGAGAACCACCATAACGCTCTTGATGACGCGATAGCTTGCGGACAAATCGCCAGCAAACTATTGCGCCCGTATGATTACGAAATCGCCGGCTTTTTAGATGAACATCAGTACCAAATGGGGCAACTATTTTCGCATCGCTTTGGTCCTATGCGTAGTGCCAAAAAAGCTGCGAGCAGTAAGAAAATAGCTTTGAAGCCGGCACTTGTTGCGTTCGATCCTAACCATCCCTTCTACAAACAACACGTGTGCTTTACTGGACGTTTGTCCAAGATAAAACGACAAGAGGCAGCGCAAATGGTCGTTAATGCGGGTGGCTACTTCGATCCGAAACTGGCCTACGAAACGACTTATATTGTCGTTGCCAACCGTGAATGGGATAAAATTGGCACATCTCTAGAAAGCAGCAAAATTGAACAAGTCCGTCAACTGCAAGGTATGGGCCGTAACATTACCATCCTTTCAGAAAATGATTTCTTACGGTTGTTTTAATTTGAAAAAGTCGGAACTAGAATGACGTATTACGCGTCCTAGTTCCGACTTTTTTGATTTGCTCGGAACTAGAAGTACTTTTTTTGCGTTCTAGTTCCGAAATAATGACTTTCTTAAACAACCACACTCGTTTTTCGCTGATAATAAGCATACTCATTTTGATCAAGGATGCTGGAAATAACATAGGTCCCCGAAACTTTTCCTTCATGAATATAACTTGAAATACTCTGTATACGATACCGCTTAAATTCCTGAATCAACGCATACACCAATGCCGATCCCAAGCCTTCATGATGCTCTTGGACAGCCATATACATAATGACGTACTTCTGTGTCACCTGCTTCGTCAGTAACACTTTCAGCACTTCTTTCTTCGACAGTTTTTCCTTCGTTAATTGTGTCCCGTAATCAGGAGTAGCGATGAGGAACCCAACAAAGTTCCCCAACGAATCATAAGCTAACTTCGTGTAACGCAAGTTAAGAATCAGCTTTAAATTCTCAAATATATCCATAAATTCCTCATCAGTGATGCCTTTAAAAACGGGAAAGGTTCGAAAACGTTCTTGCAGCATTTGCGAGACCGCCAAAAAGTCCTTATCCAGTGATTTCTTTGTTGGACTGATAATTTGGTAGCCTTTCTCAGTAAATTGTTGGTAGCGTTTCTGATATTTTTCTTGCTTAATACTTTCATCGACAGGCGCATAAAAGTTAGAATAATACGTTTCGCGTCTTTTAAAGCCACTCGCTTCCCACAAAGTTTGGTAGTAATCGCGATGGTAGAGCTCAGAAAAATACGGTTCCTTATCAAAATGATTCACTTTCAAGCGGTATCCCAGCCAAAAGCTAGCATTCATTGGGCCTTCGATTGTTTCTTTCCCATAGAGATAGGCGACGTGAGCAGCATAATCAATCAATAAAGTTGCTGCTTGCTGATTGTTCTCTGATTCGAAATAACCCAGATACGCTGCCGAATCATCCGGATAGCACGTCACAACGGCACGGCATATGATTTGACCGGCATCCTTGACTACGAGGGGTGTCACCCTGAAGTAATGGCTCAGTGGGTGCTTTCCTTCCAACACTTCCCGCAACTCGCGTTTATTCTCTGTGCGAAATGCCGGTGCATAAAGGCTATCTGAAAAATCTAGAAACGCTCCCACGTCTGCTTCATTCAAACGTTCAACTTTCATTGCGTGCCTCCTTCCGTGTGACCTTTCCACTATTTCCATCCAAAATCACTCTATCACCTGTTTTTAAGTGCGTCGTTGCCTGCTTAATTCCGACCACGGCTGGGATACCCAATTCACGGGAAATAATGGCCGTATGTGATAGCAGTGATCCTTTTTCAGCAATAATCCCTTTGGCTTGGGTCAATAGGAAAACCCATCCTGGATCTGTCATTTGCGTCACTAATATTTTGTCTTTGGCGCCCTCTCGCACTTCGCTTGGATGGTGAACGACTAACACTTCCCCCTCCACAATGCCATTGGACGTTGGCGTGCCTTGTAACTGATGGGACGAGATCGCACTCCTCCCATTCTCAACTATTCGAATCGCTTTATCGTAAGGATGTCCTTTAAATACCAAATAACCATAGGCCGGCAAAGAAGCAAACCCTTGCTGTGCCTCTTTCCGTTGCGCAATTAATGCCCGGTAGTCTTTCAGATCAAACGCCTCATCCACTGATAACCAAAAGATATCTTCGTGGTGTTCAATATAACCTTCCGCCTCCGCAATCACTCCTAAACGCCGGAACAAAGTCCGAACCATCCCGTAAATACGGCTGCGATTGAGTCGTGACGTTTCGCGGTGCTGAATACCCAGCCGCGCCCGTTTACTTAAGAAATGAAAGACACGCTTACGCCAACCTGTGAACGGAATACGTTCCTTTTCCACATGCACGCTTTCTTTTCGAGGCGGCATGTCCAAGAAGTCACTGAGTTGTTGCAAAGCCTTTAAAGGATGGCTGCGAAATGTCTGTGTTTCTAGTTTCAGTTCTTCCAGCCCCCGGTCGCCGTAACGCTCGACATAGGAAGTAAAGAGGCTCTTAAAATGCGGGTTCTCCTCCAAGAACAGTGTTAATGCGTTTGGCGTTGTGATGTTTCGGATGGCTTCGGTCAACTGATGGTCTCGGGCAAAGGCAGCCATTTTTTGCATTTCATGCACCGGTTCCATACTGGATATCATCGGAATACCGGCGAACCACTGATGCCATTCATTGCTATCTGGATCCTTTCCCCATCGACGTAAAACACGCTTCAATAAACCCGTATAAGTAAAGGCATATAAGTCATTCACAAGCGTGATGTCCCATTTTTTCAAAATACGCTCTTCTAAAGCGTGATATAGATTTTTCACTTCTGCCGCAGACATATCGGTTTTATAAGAGGCACGAAAGAACGTTGTTGTATCTTGGAACGCACGGTCTAATGCAGTCATCTGCTTCGGAGTCGTTACGAGTTCTTTAATAATTCGACTCGAAATCAGCAAGCTGTCCCACAATGATGTCTGCTTCGCCAAGGCTGGCGGAATAACGATTTCCTTCTGAGTAAAACCCATCATCTCTTGCCATATTGGCAAAAGCAACTTAGGGAACGGCAAGAATTGCAATAACCCGTACAAGTGATTCATATTATAATACATGCGTCCATTGACCCGGACAACGAGTTCTTGGAACGCTGAAGCATAATGGTCCAACAATGCTTGGGAACGCGAAAAGCGCCAAGCTACGCCTTTAAAAACTTGTTCATAAGCAAAAGTGATAAAGCTTTCCGTCAGCGGTTGCGTCAACCCCGGGTAACTTTCCACTAAGTTACTATTATTTAATACGGTCATCGCACCAGTCGGGAACGTTGTAATCGGTCGGGACTGCAAAACATAGACACTGCCATCCGCAATCGCAAACTCAACATCCAACTGTTTAGACGTTAAACCGTCCACTTGCTGCAACAAATCTGCTCTTTCCTTTTCCGTCATTAAGGGACTATCCTCTTCACGTTCAAAGTAGACAAAATCCTCATCGCGCTTTAGATAGTAAGTTGTAACGGGGACTTCTGCATTGACAATCCCCTCGCCCAAGCCATTCCCAATTACCAAAACACTCTCATTCAGCAATCCTTGCGGATTCGCCGTGAATAAAACCCCTGAACGTTCAGCCGGAATCATTTCCTGTACAATAACCGTTACAACAATATCTGACGCTTTCAAAGTATGATAATCGGCATAAGCGTGAATATGATTCTTACCGCCTGCTGCCAAACAAGCCGAAATTTTATCCGCTATATGTGTTGGTGAAACATTGAGATACGTTTCAAATAAACCCGCAAATGACGTTTCTGATCCGTCTTCCATATTTGCGGAAGAACGAACGGCATAGAGCTTTCTTTCGTCCAGCATGGGATATAATTCGGTTAAGGTTGGTTCTATCTCACCAGTGCCACGAATACGCTTCGCTGTGGCAAGGGACAACGCGATGAAGGGCGGGACATTTAAGCCTCGTTTTTTCATGCTCGCCAATTCGGCTGCTTTTCCACCACTATTTTCGCGCGTCATCTGTTCATACGTGAGCCAATTGTTCATGAAGTAACGACTCCTTTAAATATATAGCAATGTGACAAGCAACAAAAATACAGATAGATGCGCAATTAAATACGCAGGAACGGAAGTTTTTAAGTTTTTACCGTCGGGATTTTGATAAAAGCGGTACAGGGTATAAAGCAATCCAATAAAACTAACCATTAATAAAAGAGATGCGGTTAACTCAGCAACCAATACCCAAGCCGCAATGACACCAACAGCAGCAATTCCACTAACAGCGTATAGTGAGCCTCGGAATCCCCATACTTGTGAATACGTCACATACTGGTTCTCATCAGCCGGTGCTTTTATCTTACGGGAAACTTCCCACAATAAAGCAGGAATATACAATACAAATGCCAACAAAACGTTCTCTTTGGTCCATAATGGCAGCTCATATTGCACTGTCACGTAATGAATCACATACAAACTTAACAGCAATTGAACCGGATTATGGGTGACAAGTGCCAAAACCAAACTCGGCTCAATTTTAGCCCGTTGGAAAAACCAAACAGTCATTAAAAAACCGTAAAATACAACCAGAATAAAAGGCCAAATAGGTTGCGGCAACAGGATATTAAGGCCTACCATTGTCACAAAAAGGACGGTTCCTAAATACCATAAGTCTTTCTTGAACAACCGTCCAGAAGGAAGGGGGCGTTCAGGATAATTGATCCGGTCATTTTCCAAGTCCTTAAACTCATCTGCGATGCGGAGTAAAAATAAAAATGCAAAGACTGTATAGATGATGCCTAAATCTTCCCAGTTAAACTGATAACGTGGTTGCGTGCGTGCAAATGCCAGCACCCCCAGAATCTGAACGGCAACCATTAAAAAACTAATCCCCAAGCGCGGAATAATCGGATACATTTCTCTTGCATAAATACTTAAACGTTTAAGCATGGCTTCCCACCTTCTCTCCATAAGAAACACGGACTTCCAATCCTTCTCGATTAGCTGCCGCAATGTCTTCAGCTATTTTCACTTGATTTTTTTGGTAACACACGACAATGCTAGATCCGCCATAAGAAAAATAGCCTTTTTCCTGGCCTTTAGTGAATACTGTCGCACCATGATCATGAATCCTTCCAACCAATAAAGCACCGACTTCCATAAAGAGAACACGCCCAAAATTTTCAGTCTCAAAGAGTTGCCAGTGACGCGTATTTTCCGAGAAGACTCGCGCATGTGCGTGTGCGAGCGGTCGAACAGAATGAAGCATACCCGGAATCATACGTGCAGCTAATTTCTTACCTGCGTCCGGATAACAATAACGATGGTAATCATCGATGGCTAATCGAAAAACCAGGCACGTCCCTCCTATAAATTGTTCCGCAACACGGGTATCGCGAATCAGTTCGTTTAAAGTATAGCTTCGGCTTTTTATCTGGAAAACACCCGATTCCGAAATCGAATACGTCATCAACTTGCTGTCAGCGACCGCAATCACAGTCGTTTTTGCTTCTGAAATGGGACGAGCATCAGGTCGTAAACGTCGGGTGAAAAAATCATTAAACGACTGAAAGGTCGTCTGTTCTGCTTCATCTAAATTAATGTGGTATTTTTCGACGAATGGTTTTATTTTCCGGACTGAACGCTTCGTATTATTTCGCGCTGCTTTAAAATTTGAAAAAGCCGGATAAAGTAAGGGTTTCAACAGGAAGCGGCCAAGAGCTGTCTCATACAAGAACGTAACTACTCTGCCGCCAACTTCCGCTTCCGTATAGGTTTCCTTTAGTTTGCGATCATAGATGAGCGTCATATTTATAACCTACTTCCAATAACTACCAAAACAAAGATGGCCAAACCAATAAAGAGGAGATACATTTTACCACTTGGTCGTCTAACAGGACGATTCCAGACGAATCCAAGCGGCAGCAAGATAAATAATAAAACAATCGCTGCTCGGAATAACGCCGTTCCTGTTGCACTAAACAGACTAAAGAACGTATACGTCACTGTTAAAGCAAGCGTTATGTATGTGAGTGGTACGCCAATGAAGTCATCCTCTTTTATAATATGAAAATAACCCAATCGGTGAATGCCACAAATGGCATAGAACACCGCCAAAACGAGAGGCAACGTCATCCCGGAAACGAAATGAAATAAAAATATAACCGGCAATGCAACAAACGAGACCATATCCACGAATGAGTCAATATACTCCCCCATTTGTTGTTGGAAAGCGTCACGCTTGAAGAGACGGGCAAATTTCCCATCAAAAAGATCACATAGCCCGGAGAGAACAAATAAAATAATGGCAAAGTCAGTGTTTCCCTCAAAGAGACTTCTGATGGACCATAGCGAGAAAAATAAGCCCATGAGACTTACTGTATTCGCTACGTGAAAAACTGGGATACGTTTATACATAGATGGATGGCTCCTTTCTTAAATCGCTTTTTTCCAACCGATTTTGACTAAGATAACATTGATGCCTAAATGTGTGGCCGCACCCAGAAATACATAACCTAAATACTGTCCGAAACTGAGTGGATAAAAGAACCATAAAACTAAAGCACAACCAAAGAGTGAATCCATTTGGTCGAGCCACATGTATTTCCAAGGATTAGTTACATAAGCGGCCTTTCCGGGGGATATATTCATTCTTCTTTTGATAAAGCTATTGGGAAGCTCAAATAAAATATAGGCAACACCCAATAATGCACCGACAAAGCTATTAAAAAGTACGGTATTTCGATTGAAGATATAGAATTGATTACGTTGTTCCAAATAAGGGAAAATACGACAGATTCCTCCCCACAGAACCATGGCTGCCACACTGCAAATGACCATTCCGACTGCACCGCGCCATGTTTTATTTGCTCCGAAAAATGGTCGGCCATCACGCCACACTCGCCCATTATCAATCGGCGTTTGCCACGTTTTCAACCAAGATGATTTCAACACTTTCATGTTGGCGATGCCTGCCAGAACGACCGGCATCAATGTAATATACATACTTAAAATCAACCACGCCACCTCCTTCAATTGACAAAAGTATAGCACAGGAGCACGGAAAACCTGACTGATAACCTATACGTGAAAATAAGGAAAGGGGCCGGGGAAAAACTCCCGGCCCCTTACTATTAACGAATAATTGTGGCATAAACGTGCTCAAAAAGGCAGCTCCGACATCCACTTTGTCATGCTTGTTGCTGCTTTAGCAGCTTACAAACATGATACACTTGGGCTTCAGCCCACAGTGATCCTAAAATAATGCGCGGATGGTCTGCGTCCATCCTGTGCTTATTCGTTCCAGTGATTCGGATCTAAACGCCTTTTTTCCCACTCTCTTTCCTTCTTTAACTTATCGATATAATAGAGCCTTCTTGTGACAAGGCATTTAATGATTGCTGAATTTCAGCGGCGACAATTTTTCTTTGATTGATAAAGTTGCCTTCTCCGCTAAAATAAATCGGTTCCCCCACCCGAAAGGACTGCGTTTCTTTTACAGCCACAACGGGAACGAAGGGAATATGCTTTTTTGTTTTGCGATAATAGTATTTATCGATGTATAAAAAACCGTCATAGATTTCTTTTACTTCAACACTGTCATCGCTGTAATCAACATCGGGGAAAATCAGTAGGCTTGTCCCCTGTTCGAGTGTTTCTACCGATTGCTGCATCGTTTCAATGACTTTACGCGACTGTCGATAAACCGGTATTCCGCGAGCAGATTTGGTTAACGTTGTCATGAACCAAGCCAGCGGTGCTGCCACTACCTTAGCAACCCCTTTCGAGAGTCCGAGTCTTTCAGTCAACGTGTACGCCACATAATGATCGTAGCACGTTCGATAATCCATGAAAGCACTAAAAATCCACGTGCGAACAAATTCCGGATGCCATTTTAAAATAGTTACCGGTCCGTACATATTACGGTGGTGCGAAACATATACAACAGGGCCCGCAACAGTCTTGGGGAACGTCCGAACAGTCGCTCGTTTGGATGATAGACGCAACAACCCTCTTATGAACTTATAAAAATTTCCATAATCAGTCGGCACTTCTCATCCCTCCTAGTTATGTTCGACTAACTTTTTTTTCATGGTCAGCCCAACAAAGAGTTGTTTGGCAATACGCCCTGAGTCACGAAATGTTTTGTAATGCGTTACGCGCTCTTCACCAAAATAGAGGGTTTGAATGGGCACTTCAACAAGCTGCATGTCGTCATGAACCGCCACCATCAGCATGTTCATTTCATATTCAAAGCGTTCGCCCTTAATAGCCACTAACCACGGAATGTCTAAACTGTGAAAGCCGCGCAAACCTGTTTGGGTATCGGAAATATAGGTGCCAAATAACCATTTAAACACCCGACTCGTCAACTTGTTTCCAAACGCATTCTTCCTCGGAACATGCTCCAAGTCGAAATCACGGACACCTAACACAATACCATGGGCCTCTTTTTTTAGTTCTTCTAACAGGCGAACAACGTCTTGTACCGCATGTTGACCGTCCGCATCTGCTGTTACAATGGCTGTTTCTTCAACAAACGTTGCTTGAATATGACGGAAAGCCGTCTTCAATCCCGCACCTTTCCCTCGATTCGTTTCGTGAACAAGGAGTGTACATGCCGGTACAGCTTCGATATTTCGGAAGATGTGTTGTGTTTCTTCACTACTTCCATCATCGACGATAATAATCGTTGCGATGCCAGCTGCAATTAATTCTTCCACATAGGGTATAAACTTTTGATCAGGATTGTAAGTTGGAATGACTACTATAGACTTTTTCAATTCACAGACCTCTTCTCTCACTCGTTGTTACACCTATGATAGCATCTTTATCCGAAATAGAAGAAATATCCGATTACGAGCAGACCCAAAATAATGCGGTACCAGCCAAATGCCTTGAAGTCATTATTTTGGATGTATTTCATTAAGAACTTAATCGCAACGATTGAAACAAAGAACGCAACAACCATTCCGGTAACTAATATTGTCAATTCCATACTTGTAAAATCAAAACCAAATTTAACTAACTTCAGAGCACTAGCCCCGAACATAATAGGGATAGATAAGAAGAATGAGTACTCAGCAGCAACGTAGCGGGATGTGCCGACAATAATCGCACCCAAAATGGTTGCGCCCGAACGGGACGTTCCTGGAATCAAAGCCAAACATTGGAAAAGACCAATCATTAAAGCTGTCTTATATGACAATTCGGCAAAACTAGTAATTGTCGCTTTTTTATCTTTATTTCGATTTTCGATAAAGATAAACAGAACCCCATAAACAATCAACATAATGGCAACGACGAAATAGTTGTAGAAATTATCATTCAACCAATCATCAAACAAAAGCCCCAAGACGCCGGCTGGCAGAATACCTACAACAACCTTGAACCAAATTGCCATTGTGTCTTTCTTCTCCTGACGCGATTTCTTAGGAGAAAAGGGGTTCAGTTTGTGAAAATACAGGGCCACAACTGCTAAAATGGCCCCCAATTGAATCACCACGAAAAACATTTCTTTAAACGCAGCTGTTGTATCTAACTGGATAAATTCTTCGACCAAAATCATATGGCCTGTACTTGAGATTGGTAACCATTCGGTAATTCCTTCTACAATCCCAAGTATTATAGCTTTCAAAACTTCTATCATTTACTTTATATCCTCCTTTTTCACAATACTCCCATTCTACTAAAACAACTCACAATTATGAACAAGTAAATTATTAAGTGTTTGTTAATGGGCTGTTTCTACTTCAGCGTAATTGCAATGAAGACTTCTCCACTGATTTCTTCTTCATATTTATCCAGCTGTGTCACAATGACTGTCATTTTAGCTTGTTCATTTTCTTTTGTTTCCATCAGCGCTGTAAGAGCGGCAGGTGCGCCTTTTTGCACTTCGCCTGACTCTGCGAATGCTTTTTCAAATAAGTCGGTCAAATCAAAACGAAGGAATTCTTCCTTAGAATTATCTTCCAGAATAAGCAAAGCGGAATCTACCAAGGTTAATGTGACCGCTTCGGTTATAGGATAGGTCACTTCTTCTTCTGAATAAAAATTAACTTTCAACAAGTAATCCGCACCATCTAAAGGAATAATCGGCGTTGCCTCCCAATCCAAGTACACATAATTACCGACTGGTTCTTGCGGATTTTCTCCATCCGTAATGTAGTACACAGGTCCAAAGCCATATACCGTATTAAAATCAGAATAAATATTGAAATTATCCGGTACGTACTGAATTGATTCACCATCCGTCCACGTCGTCAAATACTCAACGCTTCGCGTAATCGCAACTTTATCTTCAATTGTTATTTCACCGTTAGGAACCACTTCACCGGCAACCACCATCCCATTTTCCATCAGTGTTTTTTCCAGTATATTCTCTTGGCTATGGCGACTAACCGTAAATGCATTGACGAAAGGCGCCACTGAAAGCAATGAAAGGACGATAAGGATAGGAGCGATTAACCCACTCTTATTCTTTTGATAAAAGCTGAAGATGATCGCTGTGATAGTCGAAAATATCCCAAACAGGATGACATAGTAGCGACCGTGCGTGATGCCGTAGTCTTGAATCCGTAACACACTGGCAACTGTTTGGAATAAAACAACCGCCAACATAATCTTTGGAAATATCTTCTGGAACAGCTCGCTGTATTTATGCTGAACGTTACAGACCAATAAGTAGACAACCGTGACAATAATCGCATAAGAAACTAATAACGGCTCAAGTAGATTATTCGTCCAAAAATCGCCTCCGATATTGATTGCGACATACGCAGCTAAGACGAATGTGTAGATGGCTACGATTGGAATAATGATAAAGACAAGCAGAACTTCCAAAAACCTCGGAACTTCAGAAGCACGCGCCAGGACTTCCGGATTTTCTTGGGAATAATTCGGAACAAGACTTAAAAAGTAAATCGTCGCAAAAAGAAAACCAATTATATTTAAGGCCTGAAGCGTAACCCGGTAATCAATACTAAATAGCAGAAAATCCACACTGCTTAATATCGCTGCTACCCCAGCGGCCAATACAATACTCATTAAGATTGTGGTCATTAATGCTTTAAATATCGCTAAAAAATTTACATGGAACGGTATCCGTTCTCTTTTAATGGTCGGAATCCAAATAAAAGCAATAAACAATGAAAAAAGTAGCACAATCGTCCGAATAGGATAGATGAGTGCATATTCATTGTTATCAGGCATCGTGAAATAATATAATATTGCCAGAATAAGCGAACCGATTGCCAATAACCAGTGATTCGTGCCCTTGCTTGTAAAACGTTCATAGCTATGTTGCCCTACCAATGCGAACATTGTCCCAGTCAATCCGGTAAATAGGAACCGACTGTACAAGTCGAAGGCTTCATGAATTTGGAGAGCATTCATGACCGTTACCGCCATTAGCCAGATTATAACGATAGGATAACGACTTAATGAAAGCATAATACCAGCCATACTGCTCTTAAAGTTGTTTAATATACGCATTTTCCTTACCTCCTTTTATATGGATGGACCTTGTCACAACAACCCTGCGGCCGAATTGTCTAGACATCCACTTCTCTAAAAATGTCAAACAAAAGTTTATTTTTATTTTGGCGCCGCCCTATTTGCGAATCCCTTGTCAATACAACGTCTAATATAGAAACTAGCATTTTTCTGAGAATTAATAGTGACAATTTAATTTCATAATGTTATACTGGACTATCGAAATAATCAAAAGTTTATTTTTTCAAGAATCGCTTTTTTGTACTTCCTTTTTTATTTTTATCATGTACAATATTGAAAGAGAGTAGACAAGTTGAAAGCGTGAAAGATTACTTTTTAACACTATTGTCAATTTTACTATTTTATTTTGTTATAAATAAGATAAATTACTAGACAAATAATTATATTGTATTATCATATATAGTAGTCGGTAAAATTCACATGAAATTTATATAGATATTATACAAGTAAGCTCAAAGGAGGCAATTTATGTACACTATGTCTAATTTTAAAAATCTGTCACTTAAAATCGTTTCTGCAGTAAAGTCTACTGTTACAACTAATCTAACAACTTCTTTTCAAAAACAACCACACGTTAAGATGGTTTACATCCATAACGGTGAAGCAACTTTAACATTTAAGGATGCTTCTAGGACTGTTAAGAAAAACCAAATTATTTTAATTAATCCCAATGTTGAACATTACTGGGATTTAGAAAATAATACCAGCGTTGATATCACAGAAGTAGGTATTCACGGTTTGGAATTTTCCGCGGTGAGCGAATCTGATGGTGAATTCACCTATTACGTCCACGATGAAAAAGAAGCAGATACCAATCAATTCATTACATTCATTACAAAAGAAATGGATGCAAAGAAATCTGGGTATGAAGAAGTAGCAAAACGCTACATCGAAATCATCTTGATTCATCTCCTTCGTGACGAAGAATTCTCTATTCGCAATTCACTGAACAAGAAAAACCACAAAGAAATCCAAACAGTTAAGAACTTTATGAAGGTAAACTATCATAAAAATATTACGTTGGATGACTTAGTAGAACTGATTCACATCAATAAATTCTACTTAATCCGTATTTTCAAACAAGAAGTGGGTATGTCACCTATTGACTACTTGATCCACGTTCGTATCGATGAAGCACAAAAAATGTTACGCAATACAAATATTGCTATTGCCGACATCGCCCACTTGGTTGGTTTCCAATCACCTTCGCACTTCTCAAAAACGTTCCGTGAGTTATCTAATATGACACCTTCTCAATACCGTCGTCAAGGCAACATGCCACCAACACCACCACAAACATATTAAGATCTAAAGAGTTTCCGAAGCGGAAGCTCTTTTTTTTATTGCTTCCGCATCTCATCCACAACTTTGTAAGCATGCTTCTGAATGAGCCCCACTGTATTATTTCCATATTGAATCCCGGTAATGAGTTGTCCATGTACACGCAAATTACTTAGAATGCCATAGCGTTGACTCACAGCTTCCGATGTCGGCCAAATAACTTGAATACCTCCGGATACTTCCGGCTGCAGGATACGTTTATTCAATAAATTGTTTAACAAAGGGCTATTCAAATACGAAACTTCTACCCGTTTATTCTGGCCGGTCGCATTGATGATATAATCCACGGCTACATCTTTCCCATTTTCCAAAGATACGTAAAAGCCAGGTTGGGCGCCATTGATGGCTTTAATCTCCTGATGGGTACGAACCTCACCTGATGCCGACAATTCCAGTAGTTCCGTAACGGTTTCGCGTGGCATCGGGCTGCGAAAGCGCTCGAACAGCGAACGGTATTCATGGACATAGCGTGTCTTATCGGCCTCGTTTAAAGCCAGCCAGTACTCCGGTAAATCAAAATCCATGGCATGAATAATACTTTGTAGCTTCTCCAAGTCGCCGGGGTCTTCCAATTGCATTTCCAGTTCCTCTTTTGTTCCTTCGGGATAGGTTGTCAAGAGTTTGTCTAAATCAACTCCGTGCTCCTGACATTCCAACCGAAACCAGTCAATCATTTTTGAAAGTGAAACAAAGCCGCTACTATTCAAGCGTTCCTTTTCCAAGTGTTCCCGTGTTAAATACTGTAGTTGAAGTTGTGGTTCAACGCCACGAACAGAACTGAAGGTCCCCCTATCTGAAAAGAAATGAATCTGGACACCGGTACGTTTGCGAACGAGGTAACGCATCATGTCAATGCCGGTCAAACCTGTGCCGATGATACCTACCCGCGAGTCGTTTTTGATTTGGTCTAATTTTTTATATGTCGGATAAGGATGGTAAATATAATCCGGATTCCCTTTCAAATGATACGGATCCTGATAAGCCAAATGACCCATGCAGAGATGAACCGCATCCACAACCTCCTCACCTTGAGCAGAGGCCAAAAGAATCTTCCCATCTGCTTGAATAGATAAGTCCGTTACTTCTGCTTTTATTACTTTGGGATTCAAAAACGCTAAGGCCTCTTCTAATACATCCTGTAAATATTCACCATACCACGTTCTCGGGAAGTGCATTTTTTTCGCACCTTCAATTGCTTTCTTTTCACTTATCCAGCTCACGAAATCGTTTGGATCTTCGGGATCGATACTCATCGTATCAGCAGTTTGATTCAACAACAGGCTCGTATCATCCGCTTGATAAGGCAGGCCTGTTCCGAACGTCTCGCTGTCACTGTATAGCATAATCTCCATTTGGGTATATTCCGGGAATTTCGCCATAGCATTCAAAACGCTGACGCCGGCTGCTCCCATCCCAATTATCGCAATCCTTTTCACGTACTTCCCTCTTTCTCTGTCTCACTTTTGTTCTTTTTCCAAATCATTCGGTATTGCGTTTCCTCTATTGCTTCATCGCTACTCGCTTCTCCCAAAACGAAGCCCCTCTTCCTTGGCTTTCCGAATCTTTATGCCCGCGCTCCTTTTTCAAGCACGTTCCATACTTCTTTCAAAAATGTATCGCTGTCAGTTTGAGCAATCAGGGTAAAACGATCCATCATTGGTACTTTCGTACGATTAATTAAAACTGCATGTTTACCACGGAATGTTTCAACAAATGTATTTGCCGGCGACACCTGTAAGCTCGTCCCCACTACAATTAATAAATCCGCTTCTGAAATAGCCCGAATTGAGTCCGTGATGACGTTATAATCCAATTGTTCCCCATACAAAACAATGTCCGGTCGCACGCGCTCACCCGTCGCATCCACCATGATTCCTTTATCATCTGTATGAATCGTTTCAAATGCTACTTCTTGTTTATCTGCCACCCTCAGCCATCTGGTCGCACTCCCATGTAAATCTAAGACACGGGAATTTCCCGCCATTTCATGCAACCCATCCACATTCTGAGTAACAATAGTCACATTTTTCCCCATTTTCTCTAGTTCATAGAAAAAAGAGTGACTGAAATTCGGTTTCGCATCAGGAAAAGAAAGTGTTTCAGAAAAGTTTTTATAAAATAAAGCCGGATTGCGTTCAAAGAATGGTGCACTTAAGGCTTCTTCTCCTGAATAATGTCGCCCGCTAATTTGATCAAAAACGCCTCCCGAAGAGCGGAAGTCAGGAATACCACTGCCCGTACTAATTCCGGCGCCCGTAAAAGCCACAATGTTTTGCGCTTGCTCAATAATCATCGCTAATTCTTTCGCCTTTTGTTCCACAGCTCATCCTCCTTGTTACGAAGCTTATTTATTCAATATAATTATACCATCACGTAGGAATATCACCAATCACCAGCTACGGTTTGTTATAAATTAAATAACGACGACTCAAACTGAATTTGACAGCTGAGTCAGCGTTTTGCGAGAATAACGACGACTCAAATCGAAATTGACGGCTGAGTCAGCGTTTTGCGGGAATAACGACGGCTCAAACCAAATTTGACAGCTGAGTCAGCGTTTTGCGGGAATAACGACGGCCCAAATTGAATTTGACGGCTGAGTCAGCGTTTTGCGGGAATAACGACGGCTCAAATCGAAATTGACGGCTGAGTCAGCGTTTTTCTGAAAAAAAAGACGTGAGACTGTAACGTAACAGTCCCATCGTCACTTATCATTTTTTAAAGCAACTCTTTCCGTAATTCTTCTGGTGTTTTTGGAGATAAGTAGCTCGGAGCCACATCAAATACTGATTTCGCTCCATAATTTCCTTCTCTTGCCAAGCGGAATGCTGCTCGCGCATACGCCACCATGACAGCGGCCGTAAAGCCGGGGTTACTTCCTAGATTCACATTCAATTCATACACAGCCTGCGTATCTTCTCCTGTATAGCCGCGGCGTAAAACATGTCCACCATGCGGAATACCGCTATGATCGCGATCAAACGTTGCCTCATCAATAAAATGAACCTCTGTTTCATAATCTGCAAAGTAATCTTTCATAGTGGAAATAGTGTGGGTAATAGCAGCCTCATCTGCTCCCTCATCTGCAACCACATAACACACGCGTTTATGCGAAGCGGTTTTAGTATACACAACTTCTTTACCATCTCGAATTTTTTGAATCAACGCTTCGTTCGGGATTGTATATTGTACCCCACGTTTCACGCCCGCAACACGGCGAATTGCATCACTGTGCCCCTGACTGACACCTTTTCCCCAAAATGTGTAGGTTTCACCTTTTGGCAAAATCGCTTCGGCAATGAGACGGTTTAGGGAAAAAAGCCCCGGATCCCATCCTGTCGCTACAATCGCAACATTTTTCTGACGACGTGCAATTTCATCCAAACTGTTAAAGTGTGCGGGAATTGCCGCGTGATTATCATATGCATTTACAGTCGTAAAATGTTCTTGTAAAACAGGCGCCTGCTCGGGAATATCGGTCGCCGAACCACCGCAAAGAAGAACGACATCAAGGTCCTTTTTCATTCCGACTAAATCATCCATATGAAAAACCGGACAAGACGCACTAACTGTTTTAGGATCACGTCGTGAAAAAACACCAATCAATTCAATGTCAGTATTAAATTGAAGTTGTTCTTCAACACCTTTCCCCAAATTTCCGTAGCCTATGATACCTAACTTAATTTTCGACATAAAATCCCCCTTTTCCTAACATTACATTTATTCAATCACTAACATATTTTGCTCATCAAATTTCCAATCTGGACCATAGGCAACTTCCCAATAATAACCATCAAGGTCGATAAAGTAGCCGCCGTAACCGCCCCACGAGAGTTCTTGGGGTTCTTTAGCTAGTGTTGCGCCGGCCGCCACTGCCTTTTTCATCGTGTGGTCGACCTCTTCACGTGATTTCATGTTGCAAGCGAGTGTCATCCCTGGAAAGCCACCTTGCGGCAAGGCAGGTGGCTTTTCGAAATTAATATCCTTGGCTAACTCTTCCAAGGGAAATAACTCTAATTTCGAACCTTCGTTATTGAAGAAAACAATCCCGGGGTTTTTCTCCTCTGTTTTTGTCTGAAAACCAAGCGTACGAAAGAACGCGAGTGACTTTTCCATATCCCGGACACCTAAAGCAATTAAGTTAATACGATTCATTTGAGCTCCTCCAATCTAATAAGTTTGACCTCCAAGAATCATTTGGTTAGACTGATGAAAAAAGGAGGCGTGACATGCTGATACGAACTATTTCCCATCCGGACAATTTGGCAGTGAAGCAGATTATCCAACAATCATTGAAATCACGCGGCTTTGATCTGCCAGGAACAGCATACTTCGACCCGCAGCTGAATGACTTAACTTCCTACTATACCACTATTCCCAATGCTGCTTATTGGGTATTGGAAATAAACGACGAGATAGTCGGCGGCGTCGGTATTGCGCCTTGGAAAGACAACGTCTGTGAGTTACAAAAACTTTACTTAAAAGATTCCGCTCACGGGCACGGTTACGGCAAGCTTTTGATGACGCATGCGTTGACTTTTGCGGCTCTCCATTACCAAGCCTGCTATTTGGAAACTTTGAAAGAACTCTCTGCAGCTTGTCGCCTCTATGAAAAATGTGGGTTTGCCTTATTGGACCACCCTTTACCCGGGTCCGAGCATACCGCGATGGATGCCTGGTACTTATTAGAACTCCAAGAAAAGGAGGCTCTCCATGGTTATTGAATTATTTAATATCGTCGGAATTATTGCATTCGCTGCGAGTGGTGCCATTACGGCTTTGGACGAAGATTATGATATTTTAGGTTTTTATGTTCTGGGCTTCATCACATCATTTGGCGGGGGTACGATTCGAAACTTATTAATCGGTACGCCGATTCAACTGATTTGGTCGCAAAATGCGCACTTTATTGCAGCGTTTATAACTATTACATTGGTTTTTTTCATCCCGAAACAATGGATCAATCGTTGGGACCGTGGTGCTGTTTTCTTTGATGCGATTGGATTAGCTGTTTTCGCTATTCAAGGAGCTTTCGCTGCCCTAAACGCTGGAATACCTTTAGCAGGAATTATTGTGGCAGCCACTTTAACCGGTTCTGGCGGCGGGGTCATTCGTGACATCCTTGCGCGTAAAGAACCGATGATTCTGCATTCAGATATTTATGCGCTTTGGGCTGCCCTGGGTGGGTTAATCATTGGTTTAGAATGGATTAACAGCTTGGCTCAAGCAGGAATATTATTTGCCGCTATTGTTTTTCTGCGACTTATTTCCGCTCACTATAATTGGCGATTGCCACGCAGACGGCGTTAAACTGCCATAAATCTGCCTACAAATTCCCAGACAGTCTTCCAGTATAATTCAGGATTCACGTTGATGGATTCGGTATGTTCTGCACTAGGAATCGTCAATTTTTTCTTTTCCGTATTTGTAGCTGCATATACCTCTTCTATCATTTCAAAAGGAACAAACGTATCAGCCTCACCGTGAATAAAAAGAATAGGCACCGTTGCTTTAGCCAGTTGCTTTACAGCGGAAGCTTCAAAAATTCCGTAACCTGCGCGAAGTTTTGCCACAGTATTGGCAGCTTGAAGAGCGGGGAATGCCGGTAACTGAAAACGTTCCTTTAGTTGGTAAGATAGAATAGAACGTGCACTAGCAAAACCACAGTCTTCAACAACAACCTTAACATTGTCTGGCAAGTCTTCTCCTGCTAACATCATAACCGTTGCGCCGCCCATGGACAGCCCAAACAGGACAATTTCCGCTTCAGGATCCTCGGCAATTAACGCGTTGACCCAAGCCAAGACGTCTAAACGGTCATGCCAACCCATACCGATATACTCCCCTTCACTCAAACCATGCCCTCTTAAATCGGGCGTCAAAACGTTAAGGCCTTTTTCATAAAAACCACGTACCCACTGCGTCATTTCCCGACTATGGCTCGTATAACCGTGCACAGCCACTACCCATTTATGTCCTGCTTCAGGATGAAGATAGGCTTCTGCATGTAATTTCAATGTAGGGACGTCAGTAGAATCTATATATTTTTCTTTGGACGGATTTTTCGCCAAAAAGTCATCATCTGTATGACTCATATCCATTATTTCTTGTACTGTTCCTTGTTTTCGTTTGGATTTCAATGCGTATTCATAAAAATAATTGCCAATCGCCAAGTAAGCAGCAGTTGCTAAACTTGAAACGGTTGCTATAGCTAGCATTTTCTTTTTCATAGCGGACTCCCTTATGCAATAATTTCTGTATGGAAACACCGAAACATATGATCTAACATGGTATCGCCTAAGTTTGTAAATGTGGCTACACCACGTTTATGAATGGCTGTTTTGAATCCTTCTGCATCTGCACCTGCAACGGTTAAGAAGTCACAAATGTCGGTTGTGACACCAACCACATGAACTTTTTCAATTCCTTTAGCACGTAAGGTGTCTGCTAGATCCGTTTTGAAGAAGGAATTATAGTTTGTTTTCGGCACGTAAAGAACCTGGTCATGCGACTTATTCGCCTCGTACCATTTCCCCAAGTCACCGTATAATTGTTGGCCTTCTGTGCCTTTTACGTTATGAGCAGGCCATAAGTCAAAATGCGGATCATTTTCTTCATGCGCATCCATCCCGATCACAACCAATTGACCACTTTCCAGAAACTGATTCGCCATTTTAATAATATACGGAATAATGTCCTGTGCCGGTTTTCCAACAGTTAAGGTACCCGTATCTGCTACAAAATCATTACTCATATCTACTATCAGTAGTGCTTCATTCAATTTTCAACACCTCCAACTTTTTCCCTATTATACCTCAATAAAAAAAAGAACCACAACACGAAGTTGCGGTTCAATAAACTATTCTGGAAACAGAGAATGATTGTTTTTTTTGTAGGTAAGACCAGCTAACAACAATAAGACAACCATGCCCCCAATGGATACGTAGCCAACTGCGCTTGCATTCCCCGCATTCATTCTTTCACTGAATATCGCAAAGTAAGCCCATGCGATTGGTAACGGAAAGGCTGCGTTTTTCAAGTGCCACAAAACAAACGCGCAGAGAGCCACCGAAATGACTAACATCAAGATAGCCCACGTTGTATCCGCGATACCAAAGCCATTCCATTCGATCTGAACCAAGAAAGCAGAGATATTTACAACCGTTGCGATGAATAACCAGCCAGCATTCAGGCCAAACGTCACTGGTAAGAGCCAGCGTTTCGGTTCATGCATGGCCAACAAAATTTGGACGATACGTGTCAGACTTAACAGATAACCAAAAATAAAAAGGGTTGAGAGCCCAATTTGATAGTAAGAAAAAGCGACAATCCAAGCCATATTTAACACCGAACTTAACCAAAAGAGAGGTGTGATTTTTTCAATTGCTTTTCGATAATAGCCATCCTCACTTTTTACAATCATGACAATCATACTGATTACCAATAGCCCGTAAATAAGACTCCAAATGCTAAAAGCAAATCCCGCCGGCGTGATTAACGTTTGGAATTCACCGGAAACCTCACTTTGAGACGAATCATTAATTAATCCCGTTCCTCCCAAGCCGTTCACAACTAGTGTCGCAATCAAAACGATTAAATTTATCCACGCTTTTTTCTTTGTTTGCATCTCAAACGCCCCAATCCTTTAAGCCCTAAGTATCTTTTCCATCTTCTTTCCTTTAGCTAATTCATCAATTAATTTATCCATATAACGAATTTCTTGCATCAATGGCTCTTCGATTTCTTCTACGCGCACGCCGCATACTACCCCTTTAATCAAGTGCCGGGCGGGATTTAGCTGTGGTGCTTCTGCAAAAAAATCTTTCAACGTCACTTCATTTTCTAAAACCAAGCTAAAGCTCGGCGCATCATGGCCGGTCAGCCATTGAATAATCGTATCGACTTCTTCTTTTGTCCGATTTTTCCTTTCCGCTTTAGTAATATAAAGCGGATAGATGCGTGCCATCGTCATCTCGTAAATATGCTGTCTACCCATGCGCTACGCTCCTTTTCATTCCGCTAACAAATCAGTAATTGCTTCTACCGTTAGCTTTTGCTGTTCCTCGGTTGAAACAGTTGCATCTCCGTCGCCTGCCTGTTCGCCGTAATTTCCGAATTGGGCATGGTTCCCGCCCTCAATAATGATTTCTTTGTGATTATCTGGCAGTAACGAGCGGTTTTCTTGTACACTTTCAGTATTTAACACGCCATCTTCACTGCCATAAATACTCAAGACATTCAAATCCGTTCCAGATAAATCTGCTGTTGAGTACGCAGCTAATAGAATTAAACCAGAAAGCTGTTCATTTGCACCCTCAGCATAAATTGCCGCCATCGAACCGCCCAAAGAGTGCCCCGCTACATACCATTCTGAAATATCAGGATTTGCGGCCATTATCTTTTCAGCAGCGTTAATATCAAAGACAGCTAAGCCAAAAGGTACATCTAATAAAAATGTTGCATAGCCTTCTTCCGCAATCTGACGCATCAACGGCGCATAGCTTTCATATTCTACTTTTCCACCGGGATAGAAAATAATACCTGTTTGATTCTCTGTACGGTCGATGGGATAAAAATAAAGCGGATCATCACCCGTCACTTGAACCTTATCGTCCGACTTCATAGCTTCCAACGCTTGATTATTTGCATCGTAATCATCATTCACATAAATTAAGAATGCACCTATCACAACGAGTACGAGCATCGTCAGAAAGCTGATTACTTTTTGGGTTTTACTCACTACGTACACCTCCCTTATTTCTATTATACCTATCGAACGATAAAACATATAGTTGCGCGCACTCTCAGTACGAAAAATAGAGCAGATAGGCTGGAAATCTTTTCCCAGCTTGTCTGCTCTACTACATAATCTCTATTTTATTCAACTGTCACTGATTTTGCTAAATTACGGGGCTTATCAACGTCAAACCCACGTTGAAGTGTGGCATAGTAAGCCAAAAGCTGTGTTGGTACAACAGCCAATAATGGTGTCAGCATTGGATGTACCGCCGGCAACACTAATTGGTCACTTTCTTGCTGTAACCCTTCCATTACACATACACAAGTATGCGCACCGCGCGAACGGACCTCCTCAATATTTCCCCGGGTATGGCTCGCATTTTCAGCTTGCGTAATAAGCGCAATAACCGGCGTACCTTCTTCAATCAAGGCAATGGTTCCATGCTTCAATTCGCCGGCAGCAAATCCTTCCGTTTGAACATAAGAAATTTCTTTCAGTTTCAAAGCAGCTTCCATCGAAACATAGTAATCCAACCCGCGGCCAATATAAAAGGCACTGCGTTTGTCAGTCAGATACGCTTCCGCCAGTTCTGCAATCTGCTCTTTTTCAGCAATGATGCTATCCATGGCATTCGCTACAATCCCAAGTTCATGGATAAGAGCAAAGTCCTTTTCTTCAGAAAGAGTCGCCGCAAGAATTGCCAATACAGAAATCTGTGCCGTATAAGCTTTTGTGGAAGCCACCGCTATCTCCGGCCCTGCATGAAGCAATAACGTATGATTTGCTTCGCGTGACAATGTTGATCCTTGAACGTTTGTTATCGTCAAAGTCGGATAGCCCCACTCTTTGACCTTCACCAATACTTGCCGACTATCTGCTGTTTCACCCGATTGTGAAATGAAAACAAACAATGGATTCCCCTTAATCAAAGGTGGATTGTAGGAAAATTCACTGGCAATATGCACTTCGGTTGGAATACCCGCCATTTTTTCTAAAAAGTGTTTCCCTAACCATCCCGCATGGTAACTCGTTCCGCACGCAACAATATGAATACGGTCTGCAGCCTCAACAGCTTGTTTCAATTCATTCGGAATTTCCAATTCTCCGGCTGAATTTTGGTACTGTTGTACGATTCTACGTAAAACAGCTGGCTGCTCGTCGATTTCTTTCAACATGTAATAAGGATACATCCCTTTTTCTAAATCGGCCGCGTCGACTGTTGCTTTGTAAGGCGCTCGATTTATGACGCTTCCGGACACTGTCTCAATAGCAAAATCTGTATTTGTTAACTGCACCATTTCACCATCGTGAATTTCAACGTATTGATCCGTTAATTGGATAGTTGCCATGGCATCACTCGCTACTACATGGAAATCTGTACCGACACCAATCAATAACGGACTTTTATTTTTTGCAGCCCATAATATTTCTGGGTCTTTTGAATCAATCAACGCAAATGCATACGAGCCTTTCACGACCTTCAAAGCTTCGCGGAAAATTTCTTTCGTGGTTAAAGCGTCATTTTTTGCAAAATGCGCGATAACATTCACGACAATTTCCGTATCGGTATTTCCAGTTAAAGCAACATCTGGCAAATACGTGGCTTTAAGTTCCTGGAAATTCTCAATAACCCCATTGTGGACCAAAGTAAAACGACCATCCTGTGATTGGTGCGGATGCGCGTTGGCAATACTTGGCACCCCGTGTGTCGCCCAACGCGTATGTCCGATTCCCATCTGCGCAGGAACGTCGAAATCAACCACTTCGCGTAATTCCGCAATACGGCCTTTTTCTCTAAACAAGTGACTGTTTCCTATTTTATCTACAACAAAAATACCGGCGGAGTCATAACCGCGGTATTCTAACTTTTCAAGACCTGACAACAAAATTTCCTGTACGGCACTTTGACCGATATATCCTACAATTCCACACATAGCAAATAAACCTCATTTTTCTATTAAATTTGCTTCCGGGTGCGGGAATGGCTTTCTGTTGAAACTTTACAGTTCCTTTTTAAACCATTCTGTAGATTACACAAACCTTGAGTCATCCGCCGAATCTTTCGATAAACTCAATCCTCGTCACCACATCTAATCTGACATCAGATGGGCCTGGCGCTATCCTTTTCCGTAAAACTATCCTCCTTATTCATTCTTTTTCCAGAAGCAAGGAAAAGTATATACTAAATGACTGCAATTAGTCAACAATTGGTGAGATGGAATTATTTATGCAAGATAGCAATGCTTTTATGCAAGTCAATAAAAAGTGGTTGTATAGAGAAAATGAAGCCGATAAACTGTATATACGTTCTAAAGGAAGGAGAGCAGTCAATGAAATTAGTATTGAAAGAAGACAAAAACTTAAAAGAAACACTTGTTACTATCACTTACAATCTGTTTGATCGACATACTCAAGAAATCGTTAATAGAGTACGAGGGCATACGATTCAACTAGAGGGGATACGAGATGGGGCTGTCCATTTCATAGATAGCAAAGAAGTCTACTATATCGAAAGCGTTGATAACACTCTATTCTTATACGCACACACGGATATATATCAATGTAAGGAAAAATTATACACAATTGAAAAAAAATTAAGTAAGCGCTCGTTCGTCCGGATTAATAAAAGTACAATTTTAAACATGGACATGCTGGAGAGTGTCCTTCCTCTACCCAATTACCGACTCGAAGCAAAGCTACGAAATGGTGAACATGTCATCATAAATCGCCATTATGTAAAAGACATCAAAAATTATTTAGAAATTTAAAAAGGGGATGTATAAAACATGAAAAATTTTATTTCTGAAAACTTGAATAGCATGACACTTACTTTTACCCTAATTGTTATATTAAATACAATCATTCGCGTCCTTTTCAATATCCAATGGGGAAACGTCAATATATTTGTAATTGTTTTAGCCTCGTTTGTTTTTTTATTGTCGCTCTGGTCCCATTTTATTTCTTTTTTTAATTTCCAGTCAGAAAAGGCTTATCACTTGATTAATGTGAGCAGTCAGTTAGTTTTATTTTTTATTCTATCTAGCGCAATAAATTTTATGCCTTTAACTTTCGAAAATATTTTAATAAATGGCGTTATCTACATTTTCCTCTACTTTGTGAATGTAAAATACCGACATGCGCAATTTAAACAACTTACAAATGAAATAAATAAACGTTTGTCACATTAAACACTTTTCACTATAAAAAAAGCCTCATCCCGCTGGGATGAGGCTTCTCTTTTATTCTCCGATTTCTTGACGGACAACGTCTGCGATACGCGTTACGTATTCGTGGGTTTTTTCATCTGTTTCGGCTTCTGCCATGATACGCAGCAATGGCTCGGTTCCAGAAGGACGAACCAAGATACGACCGTTACCAGCCATTTCTGCTTCTACTTCATCGATCACAGCTTTAACTGCTGGTATTTCCATTACACCATTTTTGTTTGTAACACGGATATTAACCAACTCTTGTGGGTATGTTGTCACTTCAGCTGCCAACTCAGAAAGTTTTTTGCCTGTTGCTTTCATAACATGCATCAGTTGAATAGCAGAAAGAACACCGTCTCCTGTCGTATTCAAGTCTAGGAACACGATATGTCCAGACTGTTCGCCACCAAGGTTGTAGCCATTCTTACGCATTTCTTCTACTACGTAACGGTCACCTACTTGTGTTTTCAACGCAATCATTTCTTCTTTTTCGATTGCTTTGTGGAAACCTAAGTTACTCATAACCGTTGAAACGATTGTGTTTTGTTTCAATTCATTCTTGGTTTTCAAGAACTTACCGCAGATGAACATAATTTTGTCGCCGTCTACGATTTCGCCGTTCTCGTCTACTGCGATTAAACGGTCGCCATCGCCATCAAATGCAACACCGATGTCTGCACCTTTTTCGCGAACGAATTCTTGTAATTTTTCAGGATGAGTCGACCCCACACCTGCGTTAATATTCGTACCGTCAGGCTTCACTGCCATTGTATAGAAATCTGTTTCTAAATCTGCGAACAAACGATTAACAAGCGGTGTAGCCGCACCGTTTGATCCATCAATACATACTGTAATGCCCGATAAATCAGTTGGAATTGTTGTTTGTAGGTAAGAAATATATTTAAGTACGCCTTCGTTGTACTCATCCACAGTTCCAAGTCCCTCTGCTGCTGGACGTGGTAAAGTATCTTCTTCTTGGTCTAAGAATGCTTCAATTTCCAATTCTTGATCATCGGAAAGTTTGAAACCATCTGCTCCGAAGAATTTGATACCATTATCTTCAGCCGGGTTATGGGATGCTGAAATCATAATACCCGCTACCGCACCTTGAATACGTGTCAGGTATGCAACACCTGGAGTTGTAATAACTCCTAGTTGCAAGACTTCAATACCTACTGACAACAAGCCAGCAATAAGTGCATGTTCAAGAAGTTGACCGGATATACGTGTATCACGCGCAACCAATACAAGTGGTTTCTCAATTTCTGGTGAATGTTCTTTCAATACGTGTCCACCGAAACGTCCCAATTTAAATGCTAATTCTGGTGTTAATTCACTGTTAGCTAAGCCTCTCACACCATCAGTTCCAAAATACTTGCCCATTCTTTTATCTCCTTTGTGTCTCATCATGTATTGTTTTATCGATTATTTGATGTATTCGTTGTTTGGTTTGAACGTTCAGATGTTTCTTCTGTTTGTGTGTTCTCGACCGTTACATTCACTTCTACCTGTTTCGGTACAACATCTGTACCTGCAAGGTCTAATGGTAAAACGGCTGCTGTCACAGCGACGGTAGAACGAATTGCGCTGACATCAACTTCCACAACAACTTCATCTACATCTGCCAATAATTTTTGATTACCTGTTAATACAACATTCTCTGTTCGTGCAAGACTGAGTTGATATTTCTTTCCGGATACAGGCGTCCCCGTTTGAACTAAGCGGATTGGCACTGTTTTTTCATAAGGTTCTACCGGAATTTGAACTTCAATTTCTTGTGGCTCAACAACGACATTTAATTTATTGCGTGCCTCATCTTCAACTTGAACCACATACGTGCCTTTCAATGTGCTGGTTATTTCATTCTCAGACGGCACACGGACGTAGATACGATCAATACGTTCTACAGTCGAAGCCGGTCCTGTAATAATAACCGATTCACGATTTAAAATAGGTTCTTTAGAAATATAAGCGTCATTTACTGCGTCTGTATCAAAACGGACTTCTACAGAGCTCTCAATTGTTACCTTTTCTTCAATTTGAACGTTCACGCGCGAAGGAACAATTTGATACGTTAATTCTTCTGATAAATTTTCCACTCTCAACTGAACAGTATGCCTGCCCGGACCTAGTAAATCAAGGTCTTCCGTAACGATATTAAAATCACTCGCTGACAACGTCTGCACAATGACACTCTCCGGACCAGAAATATTCAGCATTACTGTCTCAGGTAAGCCGGAAATAAAATAACGATCCGTATCCATGTTTATTTGGATGGGTAAATTAGAAATCGTTTCGCTTCGTAATGTGCTAATGGCATCATTCCGATTCGTGGTACTTAATCCATAGTTCTCGGAGTAAACATAGCCAAATAAGAGAATCGAAACAAGTAACGAGATGAGCCTGACAATCCAGACATTCTCTAATAAGTTGTTATTATTATTTTTACTCATTTTGAATTCCCCCATTTCAAGTTATCCAGGAACTCTTGTATAAGATTCGGTTTTTCGGTTTTATCGTCTTCCTCAAAAGCAAGTTGGTCTGATAGATACCCTACAAAATCTTCACGCGACATATCACGGTATAAGCGATTTTTGTGCGCAATACTGATTCCCCCTGTTTCTTCAGAAACGATAATCGTCACGGCATCCGTTACCTCACTCAAACCGATAGCGGCTCGGTGACGTGTCCCCAACTCTTTCGATATCAGCGGATTTTCCGATAAGGGCAAATAGCTCGCTGCAGAAGTAATCTTGAAGTCTTGCACAATGACTGCACCATCATGTAAAGGCGTATTTGGAATAAAGATATTAATCAATAATTGATTAGAAAGATCCCCGCCTATTTGAATCCCTGTGTGTGCGTACTCATCGAGCAAGTCATTTAATTCAATCGAAATCAATGCTCCGATTTTACGCTTTGCCATATACTGGATTGCTTTATCAATTTCTTGAATAAAGTAATCTGATGTTTTCACTCTGCGATTAGCACGGTTACGAAAACCCGTTTTACCCAGATGTTCCAAACCACGTCTTATTTCCGGTTGAAAAACGATAATAACCGCTACAACACCCCAACGAATGATTTGATTAATAATCCAATCAATCGTACTCAAGTCTAAAAGAACCGCTCCCATCTTAATAAGGACAATGACAAAGACACCTTTTAAGAGTTGAATGGCCCGCGTTCCTTTTAGGATCGTAATGAGTTTGTTAATCAAATACCATACGAGCACAATATCAATGACATTCGTGAGGTTTTGCCAACTAAGAATGTTATCTAAATCAAAGTTCATGTTTAAGGCCACCCCCTGCTAGTTAAATCTCATTAATTATATCATAACAGCGGAATACAATGATGAATCAACAACAAGTTTTACATAAAATCGTTGTTTAGGTACAATAGTATTATAAGAAAGGAGTGTTTTTTGTGAATCGTCAATCAATAAAGCAACAAGCAAAAGAAGATGTTCGTAAAAATTATTTACCATGGCTGATTGTGGCTATTATTGCTATTTCTCTTTCTTTTTTACAAGGGTATTTGCAACTGACTGATCAGACTTCCTTCGTTGACGGCAGTGCACGGATTCAATTCCAGGTACGTTGGTTAAACATTATTGAAATTATTTTATTAGTTCCTTTTAGTCGCCTTGCAATCCACCTTTGTACGGGGACATTTCGCAGTATCAAAGAAAGTCTGTTTAAAAATGAACAATGGTTACGCGATATCGGTGCCTTACTATTAGTCGCGTTGTACACTTTCTTATGGACGCTATTATTTATTATTCCAGGTATTATCAAAGGCTACTCCTATTCGTTAGTGCCGTACATCTTGGCAGAAGACGATACGATTTCCATTACGGAAGCAATCGAACTTTCTCAGCGCATGACTGAAGGGTATAAATGGGAGCTGTTTGTGTTAGACTGGTCATTTATTTTATGGGACATAGCAGCTGGACTGACTATGGGAATCATCGGTTTCTACTCCGTTCCGTATCAAAAAGCAACTTGGACACGGTATTATTTACAACTTTCACGTTAAAAAAAGCAAGCCACGTCTGAAAAGGACGGGCTTGCTTTTTTTGTTTATTCGCAGATTAATTTTGCTGCAGCTTTAACGCGTTCCATACCTTCAGCGAAGATTTCTTCTGCCATGTGAGGTTGTGCGTTGTGTCCTTCGATAACAACTTCTGCAATAATGTCGTGTCCAAACATACCTGCAAATACGTTACGAAGATAGTTAACACTCATCTCCATTGCTTGCGTTTCAACCGTAGAGTAGATTCCCCCACGTGCATTTAACAAGATAACTTTTTTGTTTGGTTGCAATTGAACCATGTTACCTTCTGCATCGTATTTGAAAGTAAAGCCACCAGCAAATACATAGTCGATGAATGTTTGTAGACGTGCTGGAATTGTTAAGTTCCATAGTGGGAACGCAATCACAATAACGTCAGCTTCAGTAAATGCTTCACGTGCTTTATTATTTGCATTTAAAACGCGTTGCTCAGCTTCTGTCAGCTCGCCACCTGTTGCGCTTTTACCAAATGCGCTGAATAGGTCTTGTCCCATGTAAGGCATATCTTCATTAAAAATATCGTATACACGAACATTTAAATTTTTGTTGTCTTTTACTTCAGCCAAGAACGTTTCATACATGCGGCTTGAAACACTTTCTGTAGCTGGACGGTCGTTTGCTTTAATTAATAGTACGTTCATAATATCCCCCTAAAATTAGCTTCGCTTACTTAAAGTATATTACATTATTCACATACGTTTTTCAAGTGGTTGGAATTAGGGAACTACTCGGCCATGAATGACCGAGCTTCTGGGAACGCCGCTGACTTACTCGATTGTTGTGATAACAGCGAGCAGCGGTTACGGCTATTGACCAAAGCGCGTCCACACTTATGCCCTTTAACGTTAGGCGAACGCTTTGTTGCGGATGTTCACGGCCGCGTTGATATCCCGGTCGATACCGACGGTATGGCAATGCGGGCAATTGAACATACGGATGTGCAGCGGTTTCTTACCGGTGTTCATGCCGCAATGCGAACACGTTTGACTCGTATAGTGCGGTTTAACGAGGATGAGCTCTTTTTTGTGCCACGCGCACTTGTAGGTCAATAGGTTCTTGATGATGCCCCAGGAGGCATCCGCGATGGAACGCGCCAAATGGTGGTTCTTCATTAGATTTTTGGTTTTCAAATCCTCCATGACGATGATGTCATGCTCTTTCACCAATTGGGTTGTGTAGTGATGCAGGTAGTTCAGGCGTTGGTTCTTGATGCGTTTGTTGATGCGGGCGACCTGCTGCTTGGCTTTCTGCAGGTTCTTGAAGTCAGTCAGTTGGAGTTCGACGCCGTTTGCTTTGGCGGCTGCGATTTCCCGCAGGGCACGCTCACGCCGGCGGGCGAACTTGCGCTGCCAGATGCGTTTCTGTTTCGCCAATGCCCGCTCAAACTGCTTGTTTTTCAACTTGTATCCGTCCGACTGGATGACCAAGTGGGTAATCCCCATGTCCAGCCCCACGATGGCGCCCGTTTTCGGCAATATCGGAACGGCTTCCTCCACCAGGATAGTCGCCGTATAGGAACCGTCCGGTTCCTTGCGGATGGTGGCACGCATAATGCGCCCGGTGATGCGGTGGGCGCCATGGCACTTCACTAACTTCAATTTGGGCATCTGGATGTAATGGTTGTCCGCCACAGTGATGCTGTTGTTGATGCATTTGGTGGTGTAGGTGCTCTTCGGACGCTTCCGCGACTTGAAGCGGGGATAGCCGTTCTGCTTGTTAAAGAAACGCTGGAACGCAGCATCCAAATCGTCGGAGGTATACTCCAGGCTGGTACTGTCCGCCTCCTTCAGGAATGGAAATTCCCACTTGAGTGGTTTCATCAGGTTGTGCATGGCGTACTTGCCCACATACCTGCCACCGTTCTCGTGACGTGCCTGTTGCATCGCCAGCAGCTGGTTCCACACGAAGCGGTTCAGCACCAGATTGCGGTCGATGAAAATTTTCTGCTTTTCGGTCGGGTAGAGCTTAATTTTGATGCCTTTCAATACCATCGGGTTGCCCCTCCTTTCTGCGTTGGTCATCGATGTACTTGGCGATGGCGTGCTCATTGGTCGTACCGATGCTCTCTACAAAATAACTGGGCGCCCACAGGTGGCGGTCCTCTTTCTTCCAGTAAGACTTCTTCAGTTCTGGGAACTCGAGGAAGAGTAACCGGGCGCTGGTTCCTTTCAGCCAGCGGACAATATTGGTCACGGACAGCTTGGGTGGAGCGCTCACCATCAGGTGGATGTGGTCGTCCAACCCCACCTCCAGGTGGGAGATGGTGAAGCCGTACTCAGCCGCAATATCATAAAGGATGTCCTTCAGGCGGGCGCTGATGGCCGGGTTGATGACCTGGTTGCGGTACTTGGTCCGCCAGATGATGTGGTAGTTTAGGTTGTAGACAGAGGTTCTGCCATAAGTGAATCGTTCTTCGTCTCTCATGTGTCCATTATACCAATAACCAAGACCATATGCAACCATATGGAAGCCGGACATAACATGATATACATCTATTATGTCATCTACCATGTGCGAAACGAGTTTTACAAGATAGTTTCGTTCATCACGGGTTTGAAAGCCCGTGTTTTCTCTCAACGAATCAGAAATTTCTAATTTGAAACATTAGTAAAACTTATAGATTTTGTTTGTTGGATAAATTGTCTATTCTATTTAGGTGCTTCAGAGGTTTAAGCTCGTCAAAAAAGAGGTGTCGGAATTTTCCGGCACCTCTTTTTTCGTATGTTATATTTAATTTACTGGGCTAGCTGGATTCGAACCAACGATGACGGAGTCAAAGTCCGTTGCCTTACCGCTTGGCTATAGCCCAATGGTGGAGGGGGGCAGATTCGAACTGCCGAACCCGAAGGAGCGGATTTACAGTCCGCCGCGTTTAGCCACTTCGCTACCCCTCCAACTACTCTTCATTTGAAGACTCATCTATCATAAAATAGTCGGCAGACTTTTTCAATTCTACCGACTAAATTTTAATGCTATTCTTATTTACATATTACCTGATCGAAAGATGGAGTACAAAAGCCAAATGCCAAAGAGTCCGGAAATGACGAATCCTGTTTGACCCAGGTACTGGCCGCCAACCGTCCCGGACATAATAGCGGATGACAATAACAAGCCGACTATAATAAGAGCCATAACGACCCGATTGGACATTTTTTTCAAGTCCGCCCACTTCTCATCCAAATCGTCGGTATCAATATTGAGTCGCAAGCGGCCGTTTACGACTTGTTTCAGTAATTTCCCGATATTCTCCGGCATATCGGTTACGTCTTTAAGGAGCGTGTAACTCTTACCTAGAAACTTATCCGTTTCAAAACGCTCGAGCAGGCTATTAATGTTTATATTCTCTGCTAAGTAATCTTTGGCCGTACGAATCAAGTTAAAATCAGGTGCTAAATCTAAATACACACCTTCCAATATCGACAATGCCTTCGCCAAAATCGTTAACTCACTCGGAATCACCATATTGTGACGTTTGAACATTCGGATGAAATCCATCAACGCATCTGATATCTTTACATTTTTCATATCCGCGGTCAGATATACATCGAAAATATACTCTAAGTCGCGATAAACGTTTCGTTTGTCGATTGGCATACTTGGCGTCGCTATTTTCAGAGCTGCATCAACCATCATGTCAAGATCCTGTAATGCCAAACCTTCTATCAGTCGATTCAATTGCAAGCGTAGTGAGTCATTCAATTTGCCCATAATGCCAAAATCGATAAAATAGATTTTACCATCTTTAATAATCATATTTCCAGGATGCGGGTCACCATGAAAATAACCGTCTTTAAAAATCTGCTTTAAATAAGAAAGAATGAGCTTCCGACTGATATCTTCCATATCGTAGCCTAATGCTTCCAGTTCTTCTTTGTTCGTCAGTTTCGTGCCGTCAATATATTCTTCTACCAAAATACGGCGGAAAGTAAGGCCTTCATACACTTTCGGAACAGCGACGCAAGCGACATTTTTATTTTTTTCTTGGAATTCTACTAGTAACTTCGCTTCATTTCGAAAATCAAGTTCAATCATTGTTGCATCTTTTACTTGTTGAAAAGCTTCTTTCGGATCGATAATATCAACGATACCTTTAGGAATAAACGCGCTTAACCGAATTAAAATATCTAAATCACGAATCAGTAATTCATCAATAACCGGCCGTTGCACTTTCAAAATCACCACTTCACCCGTACGCAACGTCCCTTTATGAACTTGCGCCATTGAGGCACTTGCCAGTGGCTTTTCATCCAACTGCAAAAAGACCTCCCCTAAAGACAATCCTGTGTCTTCAAAGAAAATCCGTTCAACCTCAGAAAAAGGGAACTCCGGAGCCCGGTCTTGTAGGTGTTCCAGTTCATCCACAAATGCTTGGGGTAAAATATCAAGGCGGGTAGACAGAATTTGGCCAATCTTAATAAAACTCGGTCCCAATTTTTCAAAAGCTTTCCGCAGATTTACTGCATCAATTTCCACAGCATCTGGTCGATTTTGAACTTTATGGTGGTAAACGAAACGAATCCCGTAACTTGAAAGGATGCGCACGATTTCTCGTAAGCGTTTATCATCTGCCATTATTCTCACACCCGCCTCTGTCCATTATTTATTCAGCAATGCTTCTAATTTAGCGCTTAAAGCATCCAACTTTGCATGTACTTCGTCAAGATCTTCTTTTTTTGCGTAGCCCAAGTGATCCAGCTCGCTCTTTTGAATCGGACGTTTGTCTGTCACCTTACGTGTTAGCTCACTTTGCAACTCTTTACCTTCTTGAACCGTCACGCGCCCTTTTTCTACCATTTCATTAATCAGTTTCTCTGCTTTTTCAACAGAGGTAGAGGTCAGGCCAACACCAGCTAAAAATATCTTCTTCAATTCTTCCATATTTTCCCTCTCCTTTATAAAAACTATGAATCTAAACTCATTTTACCATAATTCATAAAAATAGCATTTCAACTAAGCATTTAAATCTGTTAGAATATAAGGAACATTTCAAAGGAGATTTAACTAATGAAAGAGAGAAAAAATAAAACCTACCGTATTGCCATTCTAGGCATCTTATCGGCGATTATCATTATTCAGAACTTTGTTCCGTTTCTGGGAAACATTCCTATTCCACCACTTAACCCTACTATTATTCAAATAACTGTTATTGTCTCGGCATTCGTCTTGGGCATAAAAGATGGCATGATTATTGGAGGTGTCTGGGGCGTGGTTCGGATGATTAAGGCTTATACATTGCCAACTTCGCCACTCGATTTACTCTTATTCACCAATCCGCTTATCTCGCTCGTACCACGGATTCTGATTGGACTTGTTGCGGGAGCAATTTTTGTAATGTTTAAGAAACGTGGAAAAGAAAAACGTGGGATGGTTATCGGTGCTGTTGCAGGATCCTTAACTAATACTCTTTTAGTTCTAGGCTTCATCGCATTGCTATACGGATCTGAATATTCCGAGGCTTTGGGAGTCAGTTCTGCCAACTTAATGGGGGCACTTGCTGCAGTCGTTGCCACAAATGGGTTAGCCGAAGCCGTTGTTTCCGCGATTATTGCACCTGTGATTGCAAAAGCATTAATTAAAGTAAAACGTTAATCACAAACCGAAGTAGCGCATCAGCCATTCTGTCATTGAAGCGCCACCCACTCCGTAAAGGAAAAGTGTCACTGGTTTTGTTAAGAAATAAATCGTCATGAAGCGCCTGAATGTCATAGTAGTAATGCCAGCCAGCATACATAAAAAGTCGTCGGGAAAACCGGGCAGGATGAAGGAAACACCCATGAAAATATCAAAACGTTTCCCTTTGGTCAGCTTTTGGTAATATTTTTGGTATGTTTCTTCTTCAACGAAGGCACGGACAAACGTTTTTCCAAAGCGACGCGCCAAAAAAAAATTTGCAATTGAACCGAGCGTGACGCCGATAAAACTCAGTGTAAACCCCCAAAAATTTCCGAAAATAAGGGGTGCGACAATCAGGACTGCGCCACCTGGTATCATTGGATAAATCACTTGGCTCATTTGAATCAGAACAAAGACGACAGGTCCGAAGATTCCTTTTTTTAAGATAAGCTGCTGAGTCATTTCTAGAATCGTATCATAACCAAGCTGATACGTATAATAAGCTAAGGCAACGGATAACATGATGCCGATTATTGTTAAAATTCGAATGAGTGTCCGATTTGTAGCAATGATTTGTTTCTCAGTCATCTTGTCCATCTCCTCTCCTTCACTTCTCATTTCATTATAGCGAAAGAAGAGAGAAATAGGGTAAGACTTAAGTCTTATTTCTTTCTCATTTCAAGTGAAATAAGCTGTCGATTCATAAGAACTCATCGCCTGTTTTTTTGTAACCAAAATGTAATTTTGGCTGCGTCCTTCTGATTAGGAAACGCTCTCATTAAATGGTATAGTGAAGACAACAAAAGGAAACAGGAGGGAAACTGTATGCAATATAATGGTGATATGAATAATGTTCGTCCGATTGTCGATCCAAATGTTTTGAAGGTTGAAGTTGATCCGGAAGAAGAGACAAAAGAAGTTCTCACAGGGGAAAAAGAAACTGATGCAGAAGTTATTCCTGAAGATTTCGAGAATTTTAACTTGGATGCCGTTGATGAACTGAAAGAAGGTAAAGACGAAAAATAAAGATAAGGAGCCGGGTCATTCTCGGCTCCTTTCCTATTAACGAATGATAAGCAATTCATTACTCACTCTAGCCTACAACTGGATAATACTAGTGGCGTAAACGTCCACAAAAATAGCATTGGGGTGAGCGATTATCAGCTTATTCGAATGGTAACCACCCTTTATTGCTCTTCATGTATTGCCACATCATATCAGGGATTGCTAAATCCGGACGGGTTTCTTCGGAGAGTGCCGTCAGCAGCTCTGCCCCTTTTTCTATTTTCTCAACACTATCGGGATCGACAATTAACTGGCGTCCCATTGCAGCCAAAGATACACCCATCGCTAGAACTTTGCTAATATCTTCTTTCGTTTGAATATTCCCGACACCAATGAGTGGTAATGCTTCGCCTGTGATTGTCGCTAATTCTGAAAGAATCGTCGTTTGATTGGTCTTATCTCGCATAGATGTTTGTTCGTAGCGCCCCAAAGAGACATGGAGGTAATCCAATCCCTTTCCTTTCAAGGCTTCAACTAACTGTTTGGTATCTGCCAAGGTAATGCCTGGTTCTTCCAGTTCCTCTGGCGAAATACGGTATCCCAGAATAAATGGCTTGGTCGCATGTTTCGTAATTATTTTCTTTGCCTCATCGACGACTGCTAGCGGAAATGCCATCCGTTTTTCTAGCGAACCGCCCCATTTATCATCACGTCTATTCGAATGTGGAGAGAAAAATTGTTGAATTAAGTAAGTATTTGCACCGTGGAGTTCAATGCCGTCAAATCCTGCTTCGATTGCCCGTCTCGTTGCATCACCAAATGCTTGAACCAACTCCGTTACTTCCTCTTCTTCCAACGCGCGTGGCTCTTCAGCATTATCACGTAGTGGCGCTACCGCGCTGGCACTGACCGGTTGGATACCTTTTAGCGTTTTACGAGAGCCCATCCGTCCCACATGAAAAATTTGTAAAATAGCTTTTGTATCATTTTCATGAATCGTGTCTGCTAATTTACGCAAACTTGGAATCATATCATCTGAGGCGACGCTCAATGACCCAGCAAAGCGCCCGTTCTCCATCACATGGGCGCATGCGGTAATAACAGCTCCCAACCCTTTTGAACGGCGCTTATAATAAGCTAATTCATCGCTTGTCAGCATCCCGTTCACAAACGAAGAATTAGTTGTCATAGGAGCCATTACAATACGATTCGCAAGCGTTACACCATTTGGAAATGTAAAAGGTTCAAAAATTTTCGTCACATTTATCGCTTCCTTCCACTCTTTTCATCCATCTTAATCATATGCAAACAAAAAGTCCATTGTGCTGTTTCGCAACACAATGAACTTCTCGCGTTATTCTTTAACTAAATAATCTTCCGCAATCGCCAAGAATGCTTTTCCTGCAACCAACATCGCCTTCTCGTCGATATTAAATCGCGGATGGTGATGCGGGAATGTTGCTTCCAGATCCGGGTTCAAACCACCAACGTTGAAAAATGTCCCGGGGCGAACTTTAGAGAAGTAGCCAAAATCTTCGCCTCCCATTGTTGCCTCGCGTTCTGTAATGCTGTCTTCACCGAACTTTTCCTTCATCAAAGCCACAAAACGCGTGGTTTCTTCTGGGTGGTTATAAACTGAATCATAACCGCGGATATAAGTTAAGTCGGCAGTACCGTGATACATCGCCGCCACACTTTCAGCTAACACCTTCATTTCCCGGGAAATGGTCTCGCGGGCTTCTTCGTGATACGTCCGAACCGTCCCTTTAATCATTGCTGTGTCGGCAATAATGTTGTTCGCTTCCCCACCTGCTTGCACCGTGGATACTGTCACGACGGCTGGGTGCAGCGGATTGATTGCACGACTGACCAACGTTTGCAAGGCATCCACCATTTTCGTTGCAATGATGACCGAGTCCACCGTGTCATGTGGATACGCCCCATGCCCGCCTTTTCCTTGAATCGAAATATTGAAAAAATCCGCTGCTGCCATGGCATATCCCGGCGTGTAGCCGATTTTCTCTGCTTCAAGCGAAGATTGTACGTGTTGACCAAAAACATAATCAACGCCAGCCATCGCGCCAGCCTCTACCATACTTTTGGCTCCACCTGGAAGAACTTCTTCCGCATTTTGGTGAATAAGAACCAAATTTCCGTGTAAGTCCTCTGCTTTATTTGCCAATACTTTTGCGACACTCAATAATGTTGCGGTGTGGGAATCATGCCCGCAAGCATGCATGACACCTGCGTTTTGTGATTTATAAGGGACGTCATTTTCCTCTTGAATACGTAATGCATCAAAGTCCGCTCGGAAAGCGATGGTTGGCCCTGGATGAGCGCCCACTACTTTTGCGACAATCCCATACCCATTTCCAACATTTTCTTGAATATCGGTAATACCGTACGAACGTAATTTCGAGACGATATACGCGGCTGTTTCCTTTTCTTCAAATGAAGGTTCCGGATGTTGATGGAGATGGCGGCGCATCGCTACTGTATCTGTATAATTTTCCTCTAATTCTTTTTCCCAACGTGCATAAGTCTTTTCTACTGTCGTTTTTACATGTTCCATACCTTGCCTTCTTTCTTAGTCGCTTCTATTTGTGCAGTCTTTTTCTCATGTTTTTTTCTTAAAAAAGGGATTTCTTGTTTCTTACAATACACATAATGCTCAGGTGCAATTTCGTAAAGGCCAACATCGGTCTCGTCTTCGTATTGATGGAATGCTTCATCGTAACCAATACGCTTGCGTTCTCTTTCTTTCATCGGATCGGGAATAGGAACCGCCGATAAGAGTGACTCTGTATATGGATGAAGTGGTGATTCGTACAAAGCTTCTGCAGGCGCCACTTCGAGTAGACGCCCACCATTCATCACGCCAATACGATCACTAATATACTTCACCATCGATAAATCATGTGCGATAAATAAATACGTAAGATTACGTTCTTTCTTTAGTTTGATAAGTAAATTAACAATTTGGGCTTGAATGGAAACATCCAGTGCAGAAATGGCTTCGTCTGCAATAATAAAGGAAGGATCCACTGCCAATGCTCGGGCAATCCCAACCCGTTGACACTGACCGCCCGAAAATTCGCGGGGATAACGCGTCGCATATTCTGGATTCAATCCGACTAATTTCAACAATTCGTAGACCTTCGCTTGTTTCTCAGTTTCATTTTTTACCAAACCGTGTACAACTAAACCGCCGCCGATGATATCCATAATCGTCTGACGCGGATTTAAGGATGCATAAGGGTCTTGAAAAACCATTTGAATAGATTTACGAAACGCTTGTAAATCACGGCGTTTTTTCAAGGTGCCAATGTCTGTTCCTGCGAAAGTCATGGTGCCAGACGTCGCATCTTGCAGTTTACTAATAAGTTTTCCAGTTGTTGATTTCCCTGAACCAGATTCTCCCACAAGTCCAAATGTTTCCCCTTCATAAATAAAGAAGGACAAGTCCGTCACAGCTTTTACTTCATTTGCTTTTCCGGAATTGAAGACTTGATTAAGATTGTTGACTTCCAACAGCTTTTTCTTCATTTGCGTCATGGTGAACCGTCCTCCCTGCTTTTTTTGGTTGATACAAGTGATGGCGCCGCACGACTTCTGCGGGTGGTGTTACTTTTGGAGCATCAGGATGAAGCAACCACGTTTGGGCAAAATGCGTATCGGAAACTTTAAAAACAGGTGGCGCCTCTTTAAAATCAATCGCCATCGCATAGGCATTCCGCTCTGCGAATGCATCTCCAGCAGGTGGATTTAGCATATTCGGTGGTGTACCTGGGATTGAATAAAGGGCATTGTTGCCATTATCCAAAGTGGGCATCGAAGCTAGCAAGCCCCATGTATATGGATGTTGGGGATGATAGAAAATCTCATCTACTGTTCCCCACTCAACAATTTTCCCCGCGTACATCACCGCCACGCGATCCGCCATATTTGCCACAACACCCAAGTCGTGTGTGATAAAAATAATAGATGTTTCAATTTTATCTTTTAGTTCATTCATTAATTCTAAAATTTGTGCTTGAATTGTTACATCCAATGCAGTCGTCGGTTCGTCTGCAATCAATATTTTCGGCTTGCAAGCCAGAGCAATAGCAATCATCACACGTTGGCGCATCCCGCCGGAAAATTGATGGGGATAATGATGCATCCGATTCTCAACATCTTTCACCCCAACCAAATCCAACAACACTCTTGCCTGTTCTAAGGCTGCTTCTTTACTCGCATCTTGGTGTTGCATAATGGATTCAGCAATTTGTTTCCCGACTGTCATCGTCGGATTTAGCGACGTCATAGGGTCTTGGAAGATCGTTGCAATTTCTTGACCACGAATATCTTGCATCTCTGTGTCGCTCAGTTTCAGTAAATCTTGTCCCAAATAGAGAATTTCACCATCTTTGATCAGCGTATTTTTATTGTCCAACAACCCCATGACTGCTTGGGTGGATACCGACTTACCTGATCCCGATTCCCCCACAATTGCGAGCGTTTCGCCTTTATATAAGTCAAAACTGACTCCACGGACTGCTTGAACCTCACCGGCATATGTGCGGAACCCTATTTCCAGATTTTTTACTTCTAAAAGCTTCTCATGCATATCCTCACCTATTCCTTCTTTACTATCTGCCGAACACTTCCATCAAATGAACCATGTGGGCAATATTTTCATAATAATCATTCAAACGAACATTCTCATTTGGTGCATGTGCACCCGAATGCGCCCATCCTGCCCCTACTCCTGCAATCGGTAATTTTAAGTATTTTTCAAATAATTCACTTGGTCCCGTTCCCGCCATACTTGGCGAAACAACGACTGGGTTTTTATCGCCATAAACAGCTTGTGCAGTTTGAACGACCATTTCGATAAAAGGATCCTCAACAGATGTCCGTTGTGCGCCTTCTGCGGCAATCATTGTTAAGCGCACGTCTTCATACCCGTGTGCATCCAGATGGCGTCGCAGGCTCTCGTGAACGTTTTCTGGGCTTTGGCCAGGAACTAGGCGACAATCCAATTTCGCTTTAGCCGAACGTGGCAGGACGGTCTTGATTCCCGGTCCTGTATACCCACTTGAGAATCCACAAACCGTCATCGTTGGATAAAAAGCCAATGCCTCAGTCGGACTTACAGCAGTTCCTTCCGTAATGAATTTTCCAGTCAAACCGTACTGTTCAGCCACTTGTTTCGCATCGAAAGGCTGTGCTGCCGCTGCGGCTTTATCTTTATCAGAAAGGGGTGGAATACCATCGTAAAAGCCATCCACAACGATTTCATTTTTACTGTTCTTCATCGATTCTAACGCATGAATTAAGCGCCATGCAGGGTTATCAATAATTGCTGCCATTGAAGAGTGGATATCAATATTCGCTGTATCTACTTCTAAATCAAAGTACGCGATTCCTTTCATTCCTGCACTTACAACGTAGTTTTCATACTTATCCTTTGAACCTGCTTCCCAAATACATGCATCGGCTTTAAATAGATCTGCATATTTTTCAATGTATTTACCGAGATTGGGGCTTCCGATTTCTTCCTCACCTTCCAATAAAAATTTCACATTACAAGACAAGCCGCCTGATTCATTTAATAACGAAAGCGCATTGAGACGCGCCATAAAGTTGGCTTTATTATCTGAGACACCACGAGCATATAAAACGCCGTCAACGACAGTTGGTTCAAAGGGTTCTGTCCGCCACTCTTCAAGCGGATCCGATGGTTGTACATCATAATGATTGTAAAAAAGTAGCGTTCGCTCGCTGTTTCCTTGAGGAGAAGCTTTGAAATAGCCATAGATGACAGGGTTTCCGCCCAAGTCATCCAAGACTTGGACTTCACCGCCTGTTCGTTCAATTAAACCTTTTACATAGGCAACCGTCTCAGGAATTTGACGATTCTCAGTTGAAACAGATTCCATACGTAAATAATCTTCAAATTCTGCCATGCGTTTGTGTGCCATTTCTTTTGCTGCTTCAACTGCAGTTGAGTAATTTGTCTGTGTCATAAGATAGCCTCCCGAATTTTAGTTCAATGTCCATTCATGTACGTCGTAAAGTGAGCCGCCCCAATATTCTTTAATTCCGCCATTTAATGCATCTTGCTTGATAATAACGTCATGTTGCGAATACAGTGGAACAATAGGCGATTTTTCTTGCATCATGACTTGGAATTCGTCATAGATTTCTTTTCGTTTTGCGCTATCTGTTTCAGACTTACCAGCTTCTAGCAAAGCATTCACTTCAGGATCATTCAAGTGTGCGTAGTTTGATCCACCTGCTGCCCCAAAGTAGCTAGTCAAATCTGGATCGACTGGCACTACGATGCCACCTAAGTACAAATCGTAATCAGCAGCACGTGCCTTCTCCAATGTTGTTGGGAAGTCATAGGTCACTTGTTCAACTGTGAATCCGACTGCTTCCAAGTCTTGTTCAATCAAGTTAGCAGATTGTTCCCGAACTTTATTTCCAGTTGGAACCATGATCTCGATTGGTTGACTCATATCGTAATCAGATTTTGAAACATATTCTTTCGCTTTCTCTGGATCATAAGCAAGTGGTTCTAAATCTTGATTATAGTATGGACTAGCTGGTGAGTAAGGTCCGGCAATGACGTCTGCGTTTCCTTTAATCAAGTTGTCAACGATCGTGTCACGATTGATTGCATGTGTCATCGCACGACGAATGTTTTCATCAAAGCGTGTGGTATTGATGTAGACATATTGTGCCGTCCATGCAGATTGTGTTTTGAGTGTCAGTCCTTCTACTGCAGAGACCATATCGATATCTGAGATAGCAATTTCACCGATACCACCTCCCGCGTTGAAGGTCACGCCACCTGTTTGTAATTCGGTAGCAAGGTTTGTACCTGACATGACGCGGATAAAGAGTGATTTAATTTCCGGAGCACCCCGATAGTAATCTTCATTAGCAGTCATTTCCATGTGTGAATCTTGCATATATTCGACAAACTTGTAAGGACCGCTTGTAACAGTTGGTTTACTGAAGGCATCTGATCCGTCTAAGTCAGCAAAGGCAATTTCTCCAACTACATGTTTGGGTTGGACAAAGATATTCGTTCCAATCATTTCTTTTACATAATTCGGATCAGTTGGTACTTTCGTTTTGAACGTAAAGGTTTTTTCATCAACAACTGTCAAATTTGGGATTTCTGCTCCTTCTTCTAATTTGCCAGAATTATTTACTCCTTCAAGAGCTGTTAAGTAAAGACCTGTTGTTTGAACTTCGGGATTAGCAAATAGATTTAATGTGAAGACCACATCTTCCGCTGTAACCGGCGTTCCATCTGTCCAGTTTGCATCTGGATTTAGTTTGACCGTATATGTCTGGTTATCATCTGTTTCAAACGTGTCTGCTAGTTTCGGTTCAAACTCCAATGGATTTGTCATTTCCAATAAGGTGTCAAAGTAATAACGTTGTACCCAACGAGTGGAAACCCCGCTCGCATTGATAGGGCTTAGATTTCCCATCGGATTCGTAACTCCGACATAAAGTGTGTCGGATGAAACAGTTGATTGAGACGTTGAAGATGCTGCCTCATCGGTTGAACCTGTATTTCCACATGCTGCTAATACCATCATGCTGGCTGTCAGCACGAAACCCCAAAATTTCTTATTCATTTTCTATTCCCCCATATATTCCTTTAGTTTGTTGTGCCATCAAAGGCATCTCTTAAGCCATCACCAATAAAGTTTATAGATAGTACTGCAATGACAATCATCATTCCCGCTGGAATCCATAGCCACGGTTGGCTAGAAAGGACCGTCAGTGATTGTGCCTGTGAAAGCATATTTCCCCAGCTCGCTGTCGGGGGTTGAATTCCCATCCCCAAGAAACTGAGTGAAGATTCAGTCAGTATTGCACTAGCGATACCGAATGTTGCATTTACAAAGATGCTCGATAGCACATTTGGTAGAATTTCCTTAAATAGAATATGGGGTGTTGCGAATCCGACAGAAATTGCTGCCTGGATATAATCGCTACTTTTAATTGCCATGACATTTCCCCGAACAATCCGGCAGAGTGGCACCCAGTTCAAAAGTCCTAAAACTAATGTAATCGTCCAAACGCCTGGTCCAATGATACTGACTAGTACCAAGATCACCATGAACGATGGAAAGGACTGAATGATTTCTGTCACACGCATGATGACATCATCTATTCTTCCACCAAAGAATCCCGCAATTAAACCGAACGTTGTACCAATAACAGTATAAATGGCAACAGAGGCGACGCCGACAAATAAGGAAACGCGTGAACCATAGATTAAACGGCTAAACACATCCCGGCCAATTGCGTCTGTTCCTAGCCAATAAGTTGCATCTGGCTTTGCCTCAAAGTCAGCTGTGATTAAATTAGGATCAAATTGTGTCATAACAGGTGCCAATAAAGCCACCAATACCATAAGTATAAACACTGTCAGGCCAATCACCGCAGGCTTATGCCGCATAAAACGCTGAAAAATGATTTTCTTATTGCTTTCTGTTTTAATCACTTCGGTTGTTGTTTCTTTTACTGTTTCTTGATTTACCAGCTGAAAATCGCTTGATAGTGAAGCCATCGTTTATCCCTACCCTTCTCTGTAACGAATACGTGGATCTGCTACTGCATAGAATACATCCATTAATACATTTGCTGTTAGAACAGCAACGGCTGAGAACAACGTGATTGCCATAAGTACATTGTAGTCACGTGACTGAATCGACGTGATTGTTAAAGCGCCAAGTCCCGGCCATTGGAAGATTTGTTCTGTCACGATCGCACCTCCGATTAATTTCGGTATATCCGATGCGATAATCGTAATAATCGGAATTAATGCATTTCGAATCCCATGTTTGAAAATAATTTGGCTCGGTTTCAAGCCTTTTGCTTTTGCAGTTCGGAGGTAATTCTCTCCGAAGATATCAATCATCGTTGAACGAACATACCGAATCATATTTGCAGAAATCGTACTCGCAATGACCGTCACTGGTAAAATTAGATGTTGTACTTTTTCCCAGAACCCCCCGGCAGAACCAAGCACTTGCATGCCACCAGTCGGTAGCCATTTTAATTGCACTGCGAAGATGTAAATTAAGAATAATCCGAAAAAGAAGTTTGGTATGGAAACACCCATGATTGATGAACCCGTTATAAAGTAATCAACCCATGTGTTTTGTTTCACTGCACTGTAGATACCCAGTGGAATTGCAATGAGGTAGGCCACTACCAATGACGTTCCCATCAAGATAAGCGTCGGCCCTACACGTTCCATTAACACGTTCATAACCGGTTGTCTCGTTGCAAATGAATTCCCTAAATTTCCTCTTAAGAGTTCCTTTAACCAAAACCCATAACGGACGAGCAACGGCTGATCCAATCCCAAACTTGCTCTCACCTGGTTAATCTGTTCCTCTGTGGCATCCGCACTCACGTATAAAGTTGCTGGATCACCCGGGGCAAAGTTTATAATCATGTAGGATAGAAAAGTAATAAAGAATAGAACCAGAAAACCAATCATAAGTCGCTTCACTAAATATTTATTCATGCTGACACCTCCATTATTTTTAGACCGGCAATAAAAAAAGAAGCCCTTCGCTATGAAGGGCTTCAGTAATGCCAAGCCCTCAGTGGTACACAAATGAGGACTCAACTAATTGAATAGTTAGAATCCTAGGGCTTAATTAATAAAATAATTGCTGCTGGAGCGTTAGTATATGGTTTTAGGTAATGTGTTGTGTTTTTCATGATTAACGCTCCCGTCTGTTGTTTAGTGACCCTACTTTAACCTTTTAAAATGAGAAAGTCAAACCGAATTCTAACTTATTTTTAATTTAATGTTCGTGTTCCGTTTGGTTAGCGTTTGCATTTATTGTTGCGATAGCTTTATGAGAAATGAAAAAAAGTTTCATTTCTTCGGCATTTTCACTGCCAAAGTTGAAATGCATCTGCTTTTTTCTTAAATGCGAACTTCGCACCTATTTAATCATCACAAAAAATCCTCCTCTTGTTCACTTACACATTAAGTGTAACAACAAAAGGAGGAGAATCTTGCACATCAGAATTTAAGGTATTTTCGTAATTTTATACGTCTCAGACGCTAACAGAATAATCCCGATAACTACGATAGCCGCAATACTAAGATAAGGACGATTGGAATACGTATTAGGAAAGAAACTCAGCAGTGTTGGTACAGCAAACATCAAAAGAAACAGTATTTTTGTTCGTGTCACAGTTTTTATTACGAGTGTGTCACCATCACGGACTGCTACCTTATTACTGCGTGAGCCACCATGAGAGATAGAAAGAATAGCCTCCTCTTGAGGTGATTCCAGTTTAATCGTGTCATTATGCGCCACTTTTCCAACAACTTTACCATTTATCATCAGCTTCAACGAACCCGCCATCCCAATTAAACCTGTACTGCGGTTAATCTTTATAGCCACGCTATCACTCCCATCTCTCTTTTACCCCTTACAAGGCGGCTGCGATTTTATCCTCAAATGTTAAAGGTGATTCAGTCGGGCCAAAACGTTCAACGACTTGCCCTTTTTTATCCACCAAAAACTTCGTGAAGTTCCATTTGATTGCACTTCCTAAAACTCCTTTAGTTTCATCTGTCAACATTTTGAATAACGGATGCGCGTCTTTGCCATTTATCTTCACTATTTCATGCATCGGGAAAGAAACGCCGTATGTCATACGGCACGCTTCGGCAGCATCTTCTGCTGTTGCTACTTCCTGTTTGAACTGATTGGATGGAAAGCCTAAAACCACAAAATCTTTCGCTTTGTATTTGTCGTAAAGCTTTTGTAAATCATCAAATTGAGGTGCTAATCCACATTTGGTCGCAGTATTCACAATGAGCAATGTTTTCCCTTTGTATCGGTCCAATTGATAAGTTTCGCCATTTTCCATTGTTACTGAAATATCGTAAATATTCATAGCCCTAAACCTCCATTATTTATTTTCGTTTATTGTATCTAAACGTTGCTGTAAGTTAGCCAACTGTAGCATTAATTCAGGTAAATCCATTCCTTCAAAATTGCAAGAAATCATTTCTGCTAGAATCGCTTGATTGATTGGTTGCTTGCTCTCTTTCGCCTTGGCTGATAGAGAGATAAGCATCGTGCGCTTATCGGTCGGATGTTGACTCTTTTCGATCCACTCGTTCTCTGCCATTCTTTTCAAAATCGGGTTCAATGTTCCAATGCCCATGCCTGTTTGGCTACCGATTGTCATAATCGGCAGGCCATCATTATCCCATAAAGCCAATAAGACTAAATATTGCGGGAAAGTTAGCTGAAATATTTTCAGCGCCCGTCCGTACATTTTGTTGATACCGTTTGAGGCCCGGTAAAGCCGGAAGCATAGCTGCTCATCCAATTGTCGATCAAAAATCGACTCGTCCATACAATCACCTTTTCTTTAATATTTTCCGCGTCTCCAAAATTAATTCCATCATTCTTGCTTCAGGCACGTAATTTCGCTTGCTGAGACAGTCATAGTTATTTTTGCGAACGCTATCCATTATACCACTGTATAACTTCGAAGAAACGAGCACAGGAAAACGACAATCACTGTCATAGTGAGAGATACTGTCCTCAAATTCTACATAGCCACGGCTTGATTCTTCCGCTAGTTCTTCCCATAAAGCAATAAAATTGTTATCCGGACCCTTTTCGACATTCTGTGCTAAGTCGACCTGATGGCGGTCCAGTAATTCAGTTGGTAAATAGACGCGCTTATTCTCGCGATAATCTTCGCCTACATCACGGAGTATATTCGTTATTTGCATGGCAACACCTAAGGAAACTGCACTTTCTTTCAGAGATTCTGTTATGCCACTTTTAGTTGCCAAAATCGGCAACAACATCAAACCTACTGATCCCGCTACGTAATAACTATAATCTTTTAATGCAGCCAAATCGGTAATTTCCTGAAAGTCCAAGTCACGTTTTTGGCCTTCCAATTGGTCATAAAAGGGTGAAGTGGTCATGGCGTAGCGATTGAAAACATCGCGTAAGGCACGCCACATTGGATGATTCGGTGTCTTACCCTTTTCGAATTCTTTCAGCTCTGCTTCCAGGATAGCAAGGTTCTCTTTCTTCAATGCAAGAGGCTCGTTCGCATCCACGGTATCATCCGCTTGACGGCAAAACGCATAAATAGCATAGACAGCTTTTGCTTTGTCTTTCGGCAACTTGGAAAAGGCAGTATAAAAGCTTTTAGATGACGCTTTTATAACTTTTTCACAGTATGCGTAGTCTTTTTTCAGTTCTGTTTCAACCATCCCACTCACTCTTTCATTTATTTATTGTCATCTAACATCAACTCGTCGGCAGCAATTTTACCAGATAATAACACAATCGGAACGCCCGCTCCCGGGTGGGTACTGCTTCCTGTAAAGTAAAGATTTTCACACGCTTCTGCTTTCGCTTGTGGACGGAAGTGATTACTTTGCAGCAAGGTTGGTTGCAAGCCGAAACATGCGCCGTTATAAGCATTGAATCGTTCTTGGAAATCAAGTGGTGTAATCATGCTCTCAGAGATAATTTCATTTTCGATATTACTCATTCCTGGCAAATCACTGACAGCTTTCAAAGCTTTTGTACGATAGTAAGCGACCGTTTCAGGATCATTCCAATCATAGTCCGCCGTTTCCAAATCGGAGACTGGCATCAACACATACAGCCCTTCTTTTCCTTCTGGTGCGACAGTCGGGTCAATCTTAGAAGCTGCAACGATATAAATAGATGGATCTTCAATAAACTCACCCGAGAATACTTGCTCCATATTTTGGTCCAAGCTTTCTGAGAATACGAAGGTATGTACATGTTCCAAGTCATCGTATTTGCGGTCCATTCCTAAGTAGAGAATAAAGCAAGAACATGAATACTTCATTTTATCGATTTTCTCATCTGTATATTTGCCTTTTGCAGAAACATCTTTTACTAGATTCTTCATTGCATAAGGGAAATCTGCATTACACACCACGTAATCAGCGTGTTCAGCTTTTTCATTTACCCATACACCCGTAGCACGGCCATTTTCAATGCTAATTTCATCTACTGGCGCATCATAGTGAATCTTTCCACCCAATTCTAAAAATGCGCGTTCCATTCCTTCGGCCATCTTGTGCATACCGCCCTCGATGTACCAAATTCCATAAAGGAGTTCAATCATCGGTATAATCGTATAGAGAGACGGGCCATTATTTGGGCTTACACCGATATACAATGTTTGGAACGTCAGCATTTGACGGATTTTTTCATCTTTAACAAATTTTGAAATAGAATCTGTAGCGGAATCAAATGTTTTTAATTGGAGCGCTTTTCGTATCATTGAAGGATTGTAAAAATCTCTCTTATTGCGGAAAGGACGCTGTAAAAAGTTATCACGAGCCACAGAATAGCGCTCATAAATACTACTCAAATACTTCAAGAACCCAACTGCGTCTTCGGGACTTATTTCTTCCAGTGTTTTCATCAGCTTTACCAAATCAGATGAAATATCAATACTTTCCGTTCCCTTGTGGAAGTAAGAACGATACATCGGATCTAAACGTTTCATGGGAATATAGTCATCCGGGTCGTTGCCCGCATATTCGAAAATTTCTCGATAAAGATCCGGCATCATGACGATGGTTGGGCCTAAATCAAACTTAAAACCATTCTTCTCAATCACGTGCATCTTTCCGCCAGGTAAGCTTTCTTTTTCATAAATTTCTACTGCATAGCCATCTTTTTGTAAGCGAATCGCACTGGATAAGCCTGCCACGCCTGCTCCGACTACGATAACTTTTTTCTTTTCCATAATTACAACACCGTCTCTCTATTTGCTCTGTCACGACTATCATAGTTTATATCTTGTACGATGTAAACCTTTTTTAGCTCTTTTTTAAAATAAAAGAAAACGTTTTACATCGCGTGCGATGTAAGGTAAGATGAAGCTGATTATTACGAACTTAGAAGCAGGAGGAAATAGCATGTCTCAAAATAAAACAGCAGTTGTCATCGGTGGAGGCCTTGGTGGTCTTTCTGTTGCGGTTTGACTTGCTCAAAAAGGTTTTCAAGTTCAATTGTATGAAAAGAACTCACATTTAGGCGGAAAATTAAATCGCTTGAACACAAAGAGCTTTTGTTTTGATCTTGGCCCTTCTATTTTGACGATGAAACCTATTTTCGAAAAATTATTCAACGCAAGCAATGTAAAAATGGATGACTATATTGAAACTGTTCGTATCGATCATGAATGGCGCTCATTTTTCCCTGATGGAACCATCTTGGATCTTTATGGTGATTTAGAGATAATGTTGATCTTAAATGACGACTTGTCGGAACAAGATATTGCCGAATACCATGACTTTTTAGAATACGCACGCGGTTTGTATGAAATAACGGAAGAAGGCTACTTTGAAGAAGGACTTGATAATACGATGGACGTCTTGAAAAACCATGGTTTAATCCATTCCTTTAAAGAGTTCGATTTACTAACAACAATGTATGATGCCATTGCCAAACGCATCCAAAATCAAAAACTACGTGATATGTTGGCTTACTTCATCAAATACGTGGGTTCTTCTCCTTATGATGCACCTGCAGTCTTAAACATGATGATATATATGCAGCACAAACAAGGTATCTGGTATGTACCGGGCGGCATGCATGGCATCGCAAACGGAATCGTGAAGCTCGGAGAAGAAATCGGCGTTCACTTCTATCCGAACCAAGAAGTTGTGCGCTTAATAAAAAATGACGATCAAATCGAAGCAGCGGAATTAGCAGATGGCACGAGAGTAACCGCTGATTATTTCGTTTCCAATATGGAAGTCATTCCTGCCTACGACAAACTTCTCAATGAAAAAGAATCATTTATCAAAAAACTAGAAGTCAAATTTGAACCTGCCAGTTCTGGACTGGTTCTTCATCTCGGTGTAGAGGGCTCATATCCACAATTGGCGCATCACAACTTCTTTTTCTCTGGGAATCCGGGAAAGAGTTTTGAGCAAATTTTCCACAAACATGAATTGCCGGATGACCCGACTATTTACCTAGTAAACGTGAATAAAACAGATGAAACACAAACCGTTCCGGGTCATGAAAACATTAAAATCCTTCCGCATATTCCGTATATCCCGGATAAGCCATTTACGAAAGAAGAATACGATGCTCTGGAAGAACGGGTTCTGATTAAATTAGAACGTATGGGATTAACGGATTTGAGAAAAAGAACGGTCGTAAAAGATCGTTGGTTACCTGAAGATATTGAAAGAAATTATTATTCGCATCGTGGTGCGATTTACGGAACCGTTTCGAACCGCAAGAAGAACCGTGGCTTCAAGCATAGTAAAGAGAGCGAGAAGTACGAAAATCTATATTTCGTAGGCGGAACTGTCAATCCCGGTGGTGGAATGCCAATGGTAACGTTAAGTGGCCAACAAGTAAGTGATAAGATTTATAAGAAAGAACAAACGAATAAACGAGGTGTTTAAGTGATTGAAGAAGTCCAATTACTACAACGCGAACGCAGTCGTCACATTGGTGCGGAAGGTCTGGAGCATCGGCTTTATGCCCTTTCGCAAATCAAACGCCTTTTAACCGAACATGAAGAAGAGTGGTTGGCGGCCTTGAAAGCCGACCTCCACAAACATCCCGTAGAAGCCTATGCTTCTGAAATCAGTGTTTTGTTAAATGAAATTGCCCATATCGAAAAAATGCTGCCTTCCTGGTTGAAGCCTCTTTCCAAAGAGAGACGCTTACTGTCTGGAAGAGACAAAGTTGTGACGGTAAGAAAACCATATGGGAGCGTCTTAGTAATAGCTCCTTGGAATTATCCGCTCCAACTTGCTTTGATGCCAGCAATTGGCGCGCTTGCTGGCGGAAACGGCGTGGTCTTAAAACCATCCGAATCGGCTCCAGCAACGAGTCAGCTCTTACAGCAGCTAGTCCCTGCTTATTTCCCCAAAAAAGTCTTTCATGTTGTTACCGGTGACCGCGATGTTGGGGAAAAGCTGACTTCTTTACAATGGGACTTTATCTTTTTCACTGGGAGTCCTGAGACAGGTCAAAAAGTATATGAAGCCGCTGCACGCCATTTAACGCCTGTTCTATTGGAATTAGGCGGGAAAAACCCGTGTATTATCGAGCAGTCGGGGCTTTCGAAAACTGCTATCAAAAAAATAATCTGGGGTAAATTCTTGAATGCTGGTCAGAGTTGTATTGCTCCGGATACGGTGTATGTTCCCCGTGAACAACTGGAAACTGTTCTGGAAATGATGAAAGAACAAATCAGCGCTTTTTACGGAGAAAATCCCCTGCTTTCAGAGAGTTACGGCCGCATCGTTCATAAAGATCACTATGACAAGATTATGACGTTTATGGCTGATGGTCGCGTTTATTACGGCGGTGACGCTTCAGCCGATGATGGATACATCGGCCCCACCTTACTGGTAGATGTGATTCCGGGGAGTCCGATTTGTACAGAGGAAATATTTGGTCCTGTTTTACCTGTTGTACCCTATGATTCAGTTGCAGATGTGATACAAACGTTGCAGACTTCGCCCGTTCCGCTTTGTACGTACATCTTCAGCAATAACCTAGAAACGCAGAGTAAAATAGCCGACGAGGTTCAAAGTGGTGCTGTCAGTATCAATGAAGTTATGTTGCACGCGGTGAATCCGTTCTTAGCTTTTGGCGGAAATGGCAAAAGTGGATTAGGGAAATACCATGGAGAAGCGAGCTTCGAAGCCTTTACACATCCACGGCCCGTTTATTCCAAACAAACACCCTTTCTACTGTCCAAACAATTTCCACCTTATTCAAAAGCAGTCTTATTAGCCTTAAGAAAATTACGCAGAAAAATTTTCTAAGGAGGGAGCACAATGATCTATATGTATGTGTTTATTCTCGTTCTTTCGATTGCCAGCGGATGGGCAATGCTCTGGCATACTCCAAAACTGGCCCTACGAGAAAAAATGCAAAAACAAAAAAAACAGGTGTCGATTATTATACCTGCGCGTAATGAAGAAAAGAATTTACCCATTCTACTGGCATCCGTTCAAAAACAAACGTATAAACCGCTTGAGATTTTAGTCATTGATGATTATTCCGAAGACCAAACCGCGCAAGTCGCCCGAGAATACGGTGCAACTGTGGTTCAAGTTCAAAGAGATGAACGTGAATGGTTTGGTAAAGCAGCCGCTTGTTGGTATGGCGCCCAAGCCGCCGCTGGTGATACGTTCTTGTTCTTGGATGCTGATATCTTCTTTCCGGGTTCGGATAGCTTAGCGCGGATGATTGCTAACTTCCAGGAAGATACCGTTCTTTCTATCCAGCCTTATCACACCATCCGCAAAAGCTATGAGAACCTTTCTGTTATCTTTAACATTTTGGTTCTGGCAGGTATGAATCAATTTTCTATCTTAGGTAAACGTCTGCCCGCCGCCGGTGCATTCGGCCCTACTTTACTTTGTTCAAGGAGTGCATATTTTCAAGTCGGTGGACATAAGAGAGTGCGTCATAACATTATGGAGAACATCGCGTTGGGGCAGATATTTATCGAACAAGAATTTCCGGTTCAACTCTATTCTGGTAAAGATGTTCTACATTTTCGCATGTACCCGGATGGAATCGCGCACCTTTTCGAAGGGTGGTCAAAAAGTTTTGCTTCCGGTTCAGTTGCTACGCATCTCTTCATCATGATTTGTAGTGGCCTGTGGATTTCAGGCGCTTTTATTTCTGGACTTTATTTAATCTTTTCTGGTTTTCAACTACTAGCATGGTTCGGCTACTTCGCCTTCTTTCTTTCATTTTTAAGAATGGCGCGCACCGCAGGCAACTTTTCTGTTTTATTATCCTTTTTTTACCCGCTATTATTTTCATACTTCGTCTGCGTGTTTATCTGGTCCGCAATCAAGACCTTTGTTTTGAAAAGTGTTTCTTGGAAAGGAAGAAAAATTGAATTATAGGAGGTAAGGCCATGTTAATCGACTTACCACTTCATTGGATTATTCTTTTGGATATTGCCGCCTGGTTTATCTTTCATATGGTCATTTCTCTTGGGTGTATGAAGATTCCCGACGCGTGGTATGCGAAGACCGAATCTTTCTATCAACCTTTCGCATGGGAAAAAAACGGCGAACTATGGCAAAGGCTCTTTCGGATTAAAGATTGGAAAAGAAAGTTGCCTGAGGGGTCCAGTATTATTAAAAGTTCTTACAATAAAAAACAGTTGCACGGAACAGATAAGCAGACATTTGAAAAGTTCATCATCGAGACAAAACGTGCGGAACTGACACACTGGCTCTTAATGCCGCCAGCATTTGTATTCTTTATCTGGAACCCCCTCTGGGCAGGTATCGTAATGGTTATCTATGCATGTGTTGTCAATATCCCGTTTATTCTTATCCAGCGTTATAATCGTCCGCGGTTGGAACGGGTTAAAGAACGAAAACATAAAATAAATAGCTCAAATCAAAAAAGAGCGTGAGACAAATGTCTCACGCTCTTTTTTGATTATCTGATATGTTCGTAAAATAAATCAACCGAGAATTGACGCGTCAAATTCATCCAAACATAGTAGTTGATCGCCCCGCCGAAGAAACAAAGGTATGCCAATGAAAAATTTTGTAGAAGAAATATTGTAACAATGACATAAAAAACATTCAGCATCGTTACTTTCGGTAAACGGTAACTGACAAGCAAGGACCAACTAATTTTCTTCTTAAATGGAACTTCTTTCGCACGTTCATCTGTCGAAATCAACAAAACGAAAAACATACTACTTATCAAAAAGCTTCCAGTAATCAGTAATGGATACAATAATACGGTTAAATCTGCCACAAGTAAAATACGTAAATCTAAAACCAATAGGCAAATGAAAAACGTATAAAATAAATAGATATTCCAGTTATTTTTCAATATTTCTTTATACAAAGAGAAATAGCGTTTCAATGATACAGTCTCTTCTTCATTATCCGCAACCGCTTTGAACTGAGCAGAGAAACTAACCAGTAAAAAGAAAATTGGGATAATAAATAAAATGAAATTATTCATACTCAAGCGGAAGAAAAAAAGTAAAACTAAAAACAATCCGTTTGAAAGAATAAAATACGTATTGTGAATCAGTAACCGGTAAAAATACTGGACAGCTGTAACTGTCCAATTTGTAATAACATCATGATTAACATTAAACACTAAATCACACCCTATCCTTTGATACCGCTTGACGTTACACCTTCTACGAAATACTTTTGTGCACTAAAGAATAAGATAATCGCTGGTAGCAATGAAATGAGCGACATCGCGAATACTTGGTTCCATGGTGTATTAGTTGAAGGGTCAACGTTCAATTTCAAAGCCAGTGATACCGGGTAATTCTCTTGGGATGTGATATAAATCAAAGGACCAAGGAAATCACTGAATGACCACACGAATTGAAAAATAATGCACGAAATCAGTGCCGGTTTTAAAGCCGGTACTAAAATGCGCCATAAAACTTCAAAGGAGTTACAGCCATCCACCGTTGCGGCTTCATCCAAGTCTTTCGGAATAGAACGTAAGAATTGAATCAGCATGAATACGAAAAATGGTTCTTGCGCGAAGAATGAATTGGCAACTAAAGGCACATATGTATCTAACATACCTAAGTTCTTCCAGAATAAGTACAATGGAATCCGCGTTACAACTTGAGGTAAGAACATAGTTGCCATCAGTAAGGAGAACATTACTTTTTTGAATGGAAAATCAAAGCGAGCAAAACCATAGGCAGTAACTGTAGCGGAAACAATTGTAAAAAGAATCTTTGGAATCACATACTTAAAGGTATTAATAAAATACAAAGTAAATGTGTAGTCCCCTTTTGTATACCAACCATCGATATAGGCTTGAAAATCAATCTTCTTAGGGATGAACCCGATTGAAGTAAAGATCTCATTGTTTTCTTTAAATGTTGCTCCAACCAGCCAAATAATCGGATAGAGCATAACAATCGCAACCACCGTTAAAATAATGTAACGGATAATTGAACTGATTTTTTGTTTTTGTGCTCTTCTTCTTTCGGATAAACTAGGTGTCACTTCCATATTACTTGCCACCTCCATCAGAATAGTAAACCCATTTTTTCTGGGTCGCAAACAAGACAATGGTTAAACAGACGATGATTGCAAATAATATCCAACTCGCGGCACTTGCGTAACCCATGTCAAACTCTTTAAACGCCTTATCGTAAATAAACATTGATGTCAGGTACGTGGAGTTCAAAGGTCCTCTTCCTGTAACGATAAACGGTCCATTAAATTCTTGGAATGCATTATTTAACTGCATTACTAGATTAAAGAAAATCGTCGGTGTAATTAAAGGCATAGTAATTTTCAAGAATTGCGTTGTCTTAGATGCACCATCTAAACTAGCAGATTCATAGAGTTCAACGGGTACTTCTTTTAAGGCAGCCAAGAAAATCAACATAGATGAACCAAATTGCCATACTTTCAGAATGACCAGAACAGTCATTGCACCAGCTGGCGTTGATAACCAATCCACAGTACTAATTCCAAATGTTGCTAAAAACGTGTTAACCAGTCCTTGTGGCTGGAACATCGAGCGCCATAGGACACCGACAGCAACGTTACCACCCAGAATGGAAGGGATATAATAAGCGGTTCGATAGAAATTAATCGCTTTTAATTTAAAATTTAAAATGAAAGCAACAAATAGCGCAAAACCTAATTGCAACGGTACTGTAAAAAAGGTGTAAATCGTTGTTGCTCGCAATGAGTCTGTAAAAGTTACGTCCTTAAATAGATTTATGTAATTCTGTAATCCTAAAAAATCCGGTGTTTGTCCGACACGCGCAAGCGAATAGTCCGTTAGTGAATAATAAAATGACGATAAAATCGGCCATACTGTTAACACTAAAAAACCAATAAGCCACGGCATCACGTAGAGTAAGCCTATTTTATTGTTTTTCATACAAATCCTCCAAAATTTAAGTGGCGATTGTGAATTACTAATAAAGAATATGGGAACAAGACATTGCTGTACTTTGCTCCCATAATTGTTTTTTTATAGTTGATTATTGTAGTTTATAATCTTTAGCAAGTTTTGCTGCTTGTTCTTTAGTTTGTTCGTAGACATTTTTAGCTGCTGTTTCTAAGTCTGTTCTGCCTAGTTCTACAGCTTCCATTTCAGAAGTGTAAATCGTTGTTAAAGTTCCATCTTCATAGAATGGTGTTTGATTAATTTTTACAGCTTCTTGCGCGTAATCATAAGCATCTTTCATGAATCCAGTTAGTTGACCGTCTTCAGTCAATGCTTCAACCGCTTTAGAAGAAGCTGGGATACCACGAGAGAGACCTAAAATTTTATTCGCTTCTTCACCATTTAAGAACTCATTCAAGAATGTTCCGACTTCTTCCGGGTGCTCTGTATCTTTGCTGACAACAAACAATAGAGACGGCTTAGACATTAAATTTACTTCTGTTCCGCCTTCAGCAATTGGATAGTCAACAACTACCATTTCATCACCAATTTCTTTCAGTGCTTCGTAGTCAGATGAAATACCTGCAACCCATCCAATACCACCGCCATACTCGCCTTCTAACCATTTTTTATTGGTTGCCAAGGAAACCGGCTCCGTACCAACATTTTCTAAGTAATCTTTACGTGAAACAAAGACGCGTGCATCAGCCATTTCTTTATACCACGTCATACCGTCTAAATAATCTTGTTCTGTCCAGTTCATATTCCCTTTTTCATCGAACTCTGACATACCAGTTTTTTGTTGTAACCAAATCGTTACCGGGAAACGCCAAGTTGGAGAAGCTAGCATGAATGAACCTTCTGGTAATTTTTGAGCTGCTTCAGCATAATCATCCCATGTTTTAAGTGTGGAAATATCTATACCATTACGCTCGTATTCCGATTTATTTACATACATGATGAGCGTATTCTCGCCATAAGGAACCGCTACTTGTTTACCCTCAACTTGTCCGAATGCTAAGAAGTTTTCATCGTAAGTAGATAGGTCTAGTGTACTGATTTCACCTAAATCATAGAAGCCATCATTTTGACCGAATTGTGGTACCCAGTTATAAAGTGCTGTCGTAATGTCAGCCAATGTGCCTCCTGCGTAACGAGTTGTAAACACTTGATCTAGGTCACCGAATCCACTTGGCTCACCTTTTACAGTGATATTTTTATTTCCTTCTTGAAAATTATTAATCATATTCCGGGTTGCTTCATGGCGGTCATCATTTCCCCACCAACTAAAGCTAATTTCCACTGCATCAGCATCTGCGTTTGAGCTCGTACCTGTATTTTTCTTACCTGCATCACAGCCTGCCATCACTGCAGTTGCCGAAAGAAGTGAAAGGAAACTAATTGCACCTTTTTGCCATTTTTTCATCTAATATTTCCCCTTTTCCCTTAAAAATTCTATAAATTGTAAAGATATTATTACCTTCATTTATCCGTAAATTTGACGCTTGTGTTCATCCGCTATTCCACTCTTACGGTAGAAATACGTATTGATTTGATCACGCCACTCAAGCGCACAGCGTTTTTGCTCTGCTAGTCGTTCGCGAACATTGTTATAACTAGCTTCATCCACTTCATCTTTCAGTTGCTCCCACACTTTTACGTATTCTTCGACTTTTTCATACCCTTCGAAATGTGTGTCGTAAATATGCTGTACAACTGTTTTTCCGCTATGGAGAACGTGCGTATATGGCAGATGATGGAAGAACAGGACAATATCATCAGGACAGGTCTCGATATTCTCGTACTCTTCAAAGCGCGCATCCGCGTATTGACGTGCATAACCGGTGCCATCTTTCAACGTACGGTTTACACCGATTCCGTTGCGATCTGCGAAGTGATAGGTTCCCCAACGGTCATACTCGTACCCGTCTATATCTGGTCCATAATGGTGATTCGGACGAACCATGAAGCCAATTCCCAAAGGTGCCGTATAGTTCTCATAAGTCTGATAAGACGTTGCTATGATTTCTGTCAGGATTTCTTTTCCTTTTGGTGTTAAGTCAAAGGTTAAATCGAGCCATTGATCCAACACTTCTTCACTGGTAATAGCGTTATTCCAAATCAGTTTTCCATAGCCGTATAGATTGACTTGCGCCAACTTATGACCGGTCCAGTTATTATCGATACCCACATTCACAACCGCTGAAATACCAGAACGCTGAATGTTTGGGCTATTTTTCGGTAGAAGCTCTTTAACAGTCGCATTTTCTTTATGATGTTTCGTATCGAAATCAAGCACGTCTTTCCACATTGGCATGAGGTAACAAACATGCTTTTGTTGGCCTGTATATTCTTGTGCGACTTGGAATTCCAATACATGGTTTGTTTTCGTTAAACCACCAAATAATGGTGAAACAGGTTCACGAACTTGGAAATCGATGGGACCGTTCTTAATTTGTAGAATAACGTTGTCGTCAAAGTTGCCGTCTAGAGGCATGAAATTATCGTAAGCAGCACGCGCACGATCGATAGAACGGTCACGCCAATCTTGCAAGTGGTTGTATACGAAACAACGCCAAATCACAATACCGCCATGTGGTTGAAGTGCACGGGCCAACATATTCGCACCGTCATCGTGGTTACGGTCATAAACGAATGGTCCCGGCTCACCCTCAGAGTCTGCTTTCACAACAAACCCGCCGAAGTAAGGAATTTCTGCATAAATCTCGTTGGCAGCATCCGCCCAGAACTTGTTGACATCTTCGTCTAACGGATCAGCTGTCGTTAAACCACCAACAGAAATTGGAGCCGCAAAGTTGATACTCAAGTATAGCGTCAAACCGTACTCTTTAAATATTTCCGCAATAGCCTTTACTTCACTTAAGTAAGGTTGTGTAATAAAGAATGTCTCTTCTTTGTGAACGTTCACGTTGTTAATAGTCAACGCATTAATTCCGATTGCTTTCAACAAACGTGCATACTCACGGATTGTATCGTAGTTTTTACGGAATTGGTTATTGTCGTAAAAGAGTGAGTCACCTGCATAGCCGCGTTCAACCGATCCGTCAAAGTTATCCCAATGATTTAACATGCGAACAGCTTGGTCTGGAACAGAGCGGAATACCGGTTTCAATTCATTTTTTGTTACAAGGTCTTGGTGAAGTTGGAACATCCCGTACAGAAGACCGTTCGTCGTATTTGCCTGGACAATAATTTTACCGTCCATGTGTAAAATTTCAAACCCTTCTTTACCTAATGCTTCTATTTCTACAAGCTTAAATTGAAGGGATGAATCTTCCTGATTTGACCTCTCACATTGAGGAAATAATTTAGCCATTTCCCGAAGCAATGTCACTGTCAGTTCATCTGTGTCTTCGATGTAATATGAAGTGTATGGTGAATCGTGCACTTTTTTACTTAACCAAGCTGTATCTCTCATCATAGTTTCTTACCTTCCTATTTTTATTATTATGATTAGCTAGCGTTTGCAAGAGTGAAATTTCTATCTAAGTATAAGCTAGTATCATTAACAAGATTTTTAGATAGCGGTTTCATATCATTAAGAGTGACTTTAAAAAATTAGTTTTCTCTATATTATTGCATTGGAAAACAACTTTTATTTTAGTTAGTTTAATCAACCAACTAATATATTTAAATATACACTATTACATTTTTAATGTCAAACGCTTCCATTTCAGTCTAACATTGTATAAAAAAATCTGTCACTGTTCTTCATAAAAAGAACGATGACAGATTAATATCTTATTCAGACTGGCAGATTATCTTTGCTCTGTCATGACGTCTGCATATTTATCAGGCTTCCGATTAAACTGATCAACGACATAAGAACATTGGGCGACAATTTTTTTGTTTTCTTTACGCATTACATCTGCTAAATGATCCAACAACATTTCCGCAACACCTTGGCCGCGTAATGATGGATCTACAAACGTATGATTCGCAGCGACTGTATTGTCATCGAGCGGCTCATAAGTAATTTCTGCAATCGTATGTCCGGTTGCGTCTAATTGACGGTATCCATTACCATATTTCTCAAATTTATATTCCATGATATTTCCCCTCTCTATCGTCACTTTCTTCTTTAAGTGTATCATTGTAAATTCTAAAATGACAATGATTTGACTAAGACCAAAAAAACACTCCGAATCATCGTTAGATAATCCGGAGTGTTTATTAATTGCGCGGCAACGTCCTACTCTCACAAAGGGAAACCCTTCACTACAATCGGCGCTAAGAAGCTTAACTTCTGTGTTCGGGATGGGAACAGGTGTGACCTTCTCGCCATCGTCACCGCACAATTATTTAATTAAAGGAACAACGTTCCCTCAAAACTGAATCCATAACACGACTGAACAGCTGACCAAAGCTCATTCATCGCTTGCTTTTTTTATTCTAAATCTTGGTTAAGTCCTCGACCGATTAGTACTAGTCCGCTCCATACATCGCTGCACTTCCACTCCTAGCCTATCTACCTGATCGTCTCTCAGGGGTCTTACTCATTCTAGATGATGGGAAATCTCATCTCGAGGGGGGCTTCACGCTTAGATGCTTTCAGCGTTTATCCCTTCCACACATAGCTACCCAGCAATGCCCTTGGCAGAACAACTGGTACACCAGCGGTGTGTCCATCCCGGTCCTCTCGTACTAAGGACAGCTCCTCTCAAATTTCCAACGCCCGCGACGGATAGGGACCGAACTGTCTCACGACGTTCTGAACCCAGCTCGCGTGCCGCTTTAATGGGCGAACAGCCCAACCCTTGGGACCGACTACAGCCCCAGGATGCGACGAGCCGACATCGAGGTGCCAAACCTCCCCGTCGATGTGAACTCTTGGGGGAGATAAGCCTGTTATCCCCAGGGTAGCTTTTATCCGTTGAGCGATGGCCCTTCCATGCGGTACCACCGGATCACTAAGCCCGACTTTCGTCCCTGCTCGACTTGTCTGTCTCGCAGTCAAGCTCCCTTCTGCCTTTGCACTCTACGAATGATTTCCAACCATTCTGAGGGAACCTTTGGGCGCCTCCGTTACTTTTTAGGAGGCGACCGCCCCAGTCAAACTGCCCGACTGACACTGTCTCCCCGCCCGATAAGGGCGGCGGGTTAGACTGGTCCTGCTACAAGGGTAGTATCCCAATGATGCCTCCATCGAAACTGGCGTCCCGACTTCTATGGCTCCTACCTATCCTGTACATGTAGCAGAAACAATCAATATCAACCTGCAGTAAAGCTCCATGGGGTCTTTCCGTCCTGTCGCGGGTAACCAGCATCTTCACTGGTACTATAATTTCACCGAGTCTCTCGTTGAGACAGTG
>NZ_CP049889.1:1085000-1087500 GCF_011299095.1 Jeotgalibaca porci
GATGTAAGAGTAGCGCGTCTAAGTAGTCGACTTTCAAACGTTCTAGACTTTCTTCCACTGACTGAATGATATGCTCCTTTGAGAAATCATACATTTTACCTGGGACAATTCCCGTTTTCGATTGGACATGGACTGCATCACGTGCAATTCCCATTTCCGAAAAGGCGCGACCAAAAATTCGTTCTGACTCTCCACCCCCGTAGATGTCAGCATGATCAAAAAAGGTAATGCCATTATCTACCGCAGTCTGAATGACTTTTTTAGCTTCTTCATCTGTAAGGCTATTCATTCTCATGAGACCTAACCCTATCTCTGATACTTTAAGTTCAGTCTGTGACACTTGTATTTTTTTCATATCCGACTCCCCTTTGAAAACGTTTTACCTACAAAAGTATATCACACTTAAAGTTGTCATGTATAATATTCTATATGGAGAAAGAATGGAGGATATCGTTATGTGGTATGGAAATTTATTCGAGGAGTTAAAGTCTTTGCAAGATTCTGAGAGAGCCGTTTCGATGGCTGCCTATATGCGTAATCAATTTCCTTTTCTGGGTATTGCTGCAACTCCACGCAAGTTGGTGGCAAAGTCCTATTTTAGAATTGCACTGCAGGAACACATAATTGACTTCGATTTCGTTGAGAAATGCTTTCAACAACAAGAAAGAGAATACCAGCAGTTGGCGGTTGATTACCTCTTGTCGATACAAAACTTATTAACGCCCGAGGATCTTAATAGAATTAAAAAGTATATCGTAACAAAATCGTGGTGGGATACTGTCGATGGATTAGATGGTGTAGTTGGAAGCATGACGCTTCGTTATCCCGAACTCAAAAAAGTAATGGTGGAATGGAGCCAAACGGATAACATTTGGCTGCGAAGAGTCGCCATTGACCATCAACTGTTGTTCAAGAATAAAACCGATACACTCCTTTTAGCAGAAATCATCACGAATAATTTCGGGACCAAGGAATTCTTCATTAATAAAGCAATCGGATGGTCTCTTCGTGATTATAGTAAAACAAACCCACAGTGGGTGAAGGATTTCATTCAGAAGCATTCGTCTCAGATGGCTCCGTTGAGCATTCGAGAAGGCAGCAAGTATCTTTAAATCGTCCTCCTAATTCTCATGATTCCAATATACTGAAGACATAACTCAATAGAAATTTCTTCTAAATAAGCATTTGGGTCTTTTGTTCCGACCCACATTCTTGTACAATGAATGTGGATCACGTGAATCCTCCTGTTATTTTGTGTGGTAACTTAATTATAGGGGGTTCACGTGCCTTTTTTCTTTAAAAAAGAAAATGGTGTTGGTGAATCATTACGATTCACCAACACCATTTATTATATAGAGTCCAAAAAACCCTTGTAGCATACTGTCAAAACAGTAAACTACAAGGGTTATTAAATGTTGGTTAAGTATATTTTTGTAAAAGCGCAAGCCATCTGTCGGGATCGAACCGACGACCTCCACCTTACCATGGTGGCGCTCTACCGACTGAGCTAAGACGGCAAAGAAAAAACTCCGCAAGTAGGACTCGAACCTACGACATCATGATTAACAGTCATGCGCTACTACCAACTGAGCTATTGCGGAATAAATTTACTGCGCGGCAACGTCCTACTCTCACAAAGGGAAACCCTTCACTACAATCGGCGCTAAGAAGCTTAACTTCTGTGTTCGGGATGGGAACAGGTGTGACCTTCTCGCCATCGTCACCGCACAATTATTTAATTAAAGGAACAACGTTCCCTCAAAACTGAATCCATAACACGACTGAACAGCTGACCAACGCTCATTCATCGCTTGCTTTTTTTATTCTAAATCTTGGTTAAGTCCTCGACCGATTAGTACTAGTCCGCTCCATACATCGCTGCACTTCCACTCCTAGCCTATCTACCTGATCGTCTCTCAGGGGTCTTACTCATTCTAGATGATGGGAAATCTCATCTCGAGGGGGGCTTCACGCTTAGATGCTTTCAGCGTTTATCCCTTCCACACATAGCTACCCAGCAATGCCCTTGGCAGAACAACTGGTACACCAGCGGTGTGTCCATCCCGGTCCTCTCGTACTAAGGACAGCTCCTCTCAAATTTCCAACGCCCGCGACGGATAGGGACCGAACTGTCTCACGACGTTCTGAACCCAGCTCGCGTGCCGCTTTAATGGGCGAACAGCCCAACCCTTGGGACCGACTACAGCCCCAGGATGCGACGAGCCGACATCGAGGTGCCAAACCTCCCCGTCGATGTGAACTCTTGGGGGAGATAAGCCTGTTATCCCCAGGGTAGCTTTTATCCGTTGAGCGATGGCCCTTCCATGCGGTACCACCGGATCACTAAGCCCGACTTTCGTCCCTGCTCGACTTGTCTGTCTCGCAGTCAAGCTCCCTTCTGCCTTTGCACTCTACGAATGATTTCCAACCATTCTGAGGGAACCTTTGGGCGCCTCCGTTACTTTTTAGGAGGCGACCGCCCCAGTCAAACTGCCCGACT
>NZ_CP049889.1:1092500-1207500 GCF_011299095.1 Jeotgalibaca porci
CTTTAGAAGCTTCTGCAATTTCTTTTTGTTCATCTGAATGATAAAAGATAGCCGGACGATACGAATTACCTTGATCGACAAACTGACCGTTTGGATCGGTCGGATCTGTTTGTTGCCAATAAACCTCTACTAAGTCTTTATATGGGAAAACTTCTGGATCAAACGTAATTTGAACAGCTTCTGTATGACCTGTTGTTCCTGTACATACTTGTTCGTAAGTTGGGTTCTCAACATGGCCTCCTGTATAACCGGAAATAACTGATTCAATACCTGGCAAAGTGTCAAACGGTTTTACCATACACCAGAAGCAGCCACCTGCAAATGTTGCTTTCTCAAATGCCATTTCTTTACCCCCTTTATCTAATGGGGTTATTTTAACATATATAGAAGAATTATTTCTTACCTAACGCATTTTCTTTTGTGATTGTTGTTACGCCACCCATATATGGAACCAATACTTCTGGAATTGTGACAGAGCCGTCTGCATTTTGGTAATTTTCTAAAATCGCTGTGACGGTACGACCAACTGCAATACCTGATCCATTTAGTGTATGTGCGTATTCTACCTTGCCTGTCTCTTCATTACGGTAACGAATCATTGCACGGCGCGCTTGGAAATCTTCCGTATTTGAACATGAACTAATCTCACGGTATGTATCTTGAGCAGGTACCCATACTTCAATATCGTACGTTTTAGCAGCTGCAAAGCCCATATCTCCTGTACATAATACGATCGTACGGTGTGGCAGACCAAGATTGCGTAATACAGTCTCTGCATTGTCCGTCATTTTTTCTAACTCTTCATATGATTCACTTGGTTTACTGAATTTCACTAATTCTACTTTATGGAACTGGTGCATACGAATTAGACCACGTGTATCACGGCCGGCACTTCCCGCTTCTGAACGGAATGATGGACTCATTGCTGTAAAGTAAACTGGCAATTCCGCTTCATCCAAGATTTCATCACGGTAATAGTTCGTCAAAGGCACTTCTGCTGTCGGAATCAATGTTAGGTTACGCTCATCTGTTAATTGGAAAACATCTTCTTTAAACTTAGGAAATTGTCCTGTACCGAATAATGAAGCTTCGTTCGCTATATATGGAGGAATTATTTCCGTGTAGCCATGTTCGCCTGTATGCAAATCAAGCATGTAGTTGTAACAAGCGCGTTCAAGACGTGCTCCTAATCCTTTATAGAAGACAAAACGTGAACCTGTTACTTTGGCAGCACGTTCAAAGTCTAGAATTCCTAAATCTTCTGCAATGTCATAGTGCGGTTTGGGTTCAAAATCGAAGTGACGCGGCTCTCCCCATTTGCGAACTTCAATATTATCATCTTCGTCGTCTCCTGCCGGCACAGATTCGTGGGCAACGTTCGGCAGACGTGTTGAAATGTAGGTCATTTTTTCTTCAACGGCATTCAAATCCGCATCCATTTGTTTAATTTGTTCGCCTACTTCTTTCATTTGCACGATTTTATCATCCGCGTTTTCTTTGTTACGTTTTAATAAAGCAATTTCTTGAGAAACGTGGTTACGTAACTGTTTCAACTCTTCTGCTTTCACAATCTTTGCACGACGCTCTTCGTCCAATTGAATCAATTCCTCTAAAATGGCTGCATCCACACCACGCGCCACCAACTTTTCTGCCACGCCTGCATAATCTTCGCGTATTCTCTTCATATCTAACATTTCTTTTCCTCCTTTTTCTATATAAAAAAAGCCATCCCATCCCAATAGATATCTATTGGGACGAAATGACTTAACGTTCGCGGTACCACCCAGCTTCGGATACACGTGTATCCACACTTTAGACGATAACGGGGGACCCGAAACAATTTAATCAAGATGACTTGTTTTCATTGTTTGCTTCATGTGCGGATTCAGTAACAGCTTCTATCGGTTTACACCACCCACCGACTCTCTAAAGGAATACTATTACCTACTATTCACATGCTTGGCATTCTTTGTGTTTAATTACCTTCATTTTACTCGATAACAAGGTGTGTCGTCAACTTAGCTAAAGAATCCGCCTACGAAATCTGTCACTGAGTTCCAGCCATTGGCAGCCGTATTAGCTACCCAACGCCATGCCAAAACTAAAAAGTTTGCTTTTTCAACTGTTCTTTCTACTGCAACAGTCGCTTCGTTTTGTGTGCCATCCAAGTAACCAAGATCATCGCCCTCGATTGAAAGGGCCACATTTCCGACTGTTGTTCCTTTTTCAATTGGCGCTTCTATCAGACCGTCCGCATTCAATAACTCGGAATTCAAAGTCAATTCCGTCGCAACTACGCGTTCTTCTTCTGTTTTTGGCGTTACAACAAAAATATCTTCGTTATAAATCAAACCAACTGTTTCTTCTTTACCTTTTGCAATCGTTAGTTTTTCTTCCGTTGCAACGGCATCTCCACTTGAAGCGATTTGAACTTTTTCAAAATTACCAAAAGCAAAATCCATCAAACGAGCTGTTTCGCCGAAACGTCCGTCGTTATCTTCTGCGCCGATTACAACTGTAATAACGCGCATATCATCTTGCAAAGCTGTTCCTGTAAAGGAAGCCCCTGAAGCATCTGTTGTTCCTGTTTTCAAACCATCTACACCTGCTCGTGCGTATGGTTGATTTGGTAACATCAAATTATATGTCATCATGTGGATTTCGTCTCCGGAACCTTCCATGAAAACTTTGTCTTCAATTTTAGCTACTTCTAGAACTTCTGGGTAATCATCCAATAAATGGTCAGCGACAGTTGCAATACCGCGTGCTGTCATTTTATTTTCTTCATCTACTGGTGCATTTGGATACAAGTTACCCAGTTCCGCCGCGTAGTGGTTTGGAAGACCGGTTGTGTTGTAAAGCGCATGACCAGTAACGCCCCATGCATCCAATTTTTCTTTCATCATATCAACAAACGCAGGCTCAGAGCCGGCAATCAATTCTGCAACAGCGATTGTTGCGCCGTTTGCTGAGTAGACAACCATTGCTTCATATAAATCTTTTACCGTATAAGTAAAGTCTTTACGCAATGGAACGTTTGATAGTTCATAGTTTTGGCTGATTGCAAATGCATAATCACTGATTGGAACAGGTGTGTCCCAAGCAATTGTGCCCGCTTCAATCGCTTCGTGCACTAAATATAGGGGGATCATTTTCGTCATGGAGGCAATATAAAGCGATGCATCTCCATTTTGGTTTAGTAAAATTTTGTTTGTTTCGTTATCAATTACAAATGCCGCTTCACTTGAAACTTCGATTGGTTCGACAGCTGCTGCCGCTTCTGGTACAGCTAAGAAGATGCTTGCTAGTAAACTCCCAGATAAAAGGCGGGTTGTCCATTTATTATATTTAATCATTCTTCTACTCCATTCACTAAAGTTACGTTCTTTATGTTAGCGGAAAAACAGTAAAAACACAACAATTTAGTTAGGTATCTGTTCTAATGGTAGCCGCATGACGAACTTTGTTACTGCATCAGTTGATTCCGCGTAGATGTACCCACCGTGCAGAGCCACGATGCTTTGTGCAATCGCCAGACCAAGGCCCGTGCCTCCTGTTTGTTGAGAACGGGAAGATTCCACTCGGTAAAAACGTCCGAATAACTCCTCCAACGCTTCTTCCGGTATTTTAGGCCCGTTGTTATTTACCGAAATTAACGCTTCGGACCCTACTTTATCGACTGCTATCTTTATCCACGTCCCACCTTTTCCATATTTTAAGGCATTGGAAATGAGGTTACTAAACACGCGGGCGATTTTGTCGACATCAACCTCAATCATTAACGGATCACTTTCCATAATGACTTCGATGTCCATTTCTTTTTTAGCAGATTCCAACTCAAACTCCGCTGCCATTTGCTCCAGAAAATTGCCTAGGTTTATCTTCGTGTAATGAAGCGGCGTTGATGTTTGTCGGACTTTTGTGTACTCAAACAAATCATCGACCAACACTTTCATTTGCAACGCTTTTCCGTACGCAATATTAATATAGCGCTCAACATCATCATAAGAAGAGTATTGTTTGTCGGCAATCAGACCCAGATAGCCAATAATCGATGTCAACGGTGTCCGGATATCGTGACTGACATTGGTGATGAGTTCATCTTTTGATTGCTCAATTTTTCTTTCTTCTTCCATGGCCTCGACCGTACTTTCAACCAACGTGTTAATACTGTTTACAACGTCATACATATCTCCATGGAATTTCGCTTCAATCCGGTGATCGAAATTTCCCGAAGCAATGTAATGCAACTCATCCAAAATGTGGCGCAGTTGCATTTGTTTATAGCGACGGAACAGACGCCACCATGTAAAGAGCACCGAAAATACAAATGCTGTTAAAAACATGACAAGGCGGTATTCCATGATAATAAAATCAATAAAGAGAATGACATCCCACAATGAGTGAACTTGTGGTAAAAATTCAGGCGGCGAATGCACCGTCTGATTGAAAATTAAGTAAAATCCCATCAGCAGGAAATACATAATTGTCATCGTAATGATTGCTTCAAAAATCAATTCGCCGAGTTCTTTTCTTGTTAACTTTAATTTCGGCACGTCATTCGCTCCTATTCTGAAATCTTATAGCCGACGCCCCAAACAGTTTGAATCACTTTCTCGCCGCCTGTTGCTTTTTCTATTTTGTCGCGTAAATGGCTCACGTGAACCATGACTGTTTTAGCAGAAACGATACTCTCCTGAAGCCATACACGTTCAAAGATTTCATCAGCGCTAAAAACACGGTTCAAATTGCTTGCCAATAAATACAAAATACCAAATTCTAAAGCAGTCAATTGAATGTCTTTTCCATTTAAGGTTTTGACTTCGTGTGATTCCTTTTTAATAACTAATGGACCTACTTCGATAATATTTGCTTCGATTTCTTGTTGCGTAACAGAAGAACGGCGCAGTAATGATTTAATGCGGGCCATTACTTCCAGCGGATTGAATGGTTTAGACACATAATCGTCGGCACCTGATGTCAATCCTTGTATTTTATCCATATCGGCAGACTTCGCACTTAATATCAATACAGGTACGTGATTATTGTCCGCTCTGAGTTCCTTCAAGACCGTAATACCATCTTTCTTGGGCATCATCACGTCTAGAATAATCAATTGGACGTCCATATTTTGTTTCAAGAGTTGCAGTGCCTCGACTCCGTTATATGCTTTAATAGCTTCATAGCCTTCATTTTTACAATAAATACTTAGCAAATCTACAATTTCTCGATCATCATCTACAATTAATATTTTATCCATAAGTCACCTCTTTAAGCTTATTCTTTGTAATTAGTTTACCAAAAATAGTTAAAAGAATCGTTAAGAAACAAATCCTTGAGGGAATCTTTAGATATGGCTGAAATAGTCGTGCTTGGGAGGTGCGACATAGAATGTGATTTTACGGGTTCTATGTCAGACTTCCAGCAGACAAAAAAAGACGCCCAACCCTAGTGCTGCGGGGCTGAACGTCTTTTAGACCTTATCTCAAACGTGCTCTCAAAGACAAACCCGCGGACACTTCACGAATAATGCTCAGACGGCTGTTGCCGTCCTCCGCGTATTCGTTCCAGTGCTGCGGGCCTGAACGTCTTTGAGACCACTCTCTCTTTTTTAGTGTCCGATTGAGTAGTTCGGAGCTTCTCTTGTGATTTGGATGTCGTGCGGGTGTGATTCTACTAGCCCTGCACCAGACATACGGATGAATTGTGCATTTTCACGTAATTCTTCCAAGTTGCCGGCACCCACATAGCCCATACCGGAGCGTACGCCACCAAGCATTTGGAAAATGATATCGCCAACGCCACCTTTATAAGAAACGCGGCCTTCGATTCCTTCTGGAACCAGTTTATTGGCTTCGTTTACGCCGCCTTGGAAATAACGGTCACTTGACCCTTTTTCCATTGCCGCTAAACTACCCATTCCACGGTATGTTTTGAAACGACGGCCTTGATACATTTCGAAATCTCCAGGAGACTCGTCGGTACCAGCCAACATACTTCCCAACATCACAGCGTGTCCACCAGCTGCCATCGCTTTAACGATATCACCGGAGTATTTAATCCCACCATCGGCAATAATTGATTTGCCAAATTCACGGGCAACACTTGCTGCATCGTAAATAGCAGTGATTTGAGGGACACCAACACCGGCAACAACACGTGTTGTACAGATTGAACCAGGGCCAATACCAACTTTAACAACATCGATTCCTGTTTCAAACAATGCGCGCGTACCTTCAGCTGTTGCAACGTTACCAGCAATTAACGTTGCATCCGGGAACTGCTCGCGAATTTCTTTGATTTTACGAATAACACCGGCACTGTGTCCATGAGCCGTATCGATAACGATTGCGTCAACACCAGCGTCAAGCAATGCTTGTGCACGCTCAAATGTGTCAGAAGTGACACCAACTGCCGCTGCAACTAACAAACGCCCATGGCTATCTTTAGCTGCATGAGGAAACTCAATTACTTTTTCGATATCTTTGATTGTAATCAGACCAGCTAATTTGCCAGCTTCATCAACCAATGGTAATTTTTCAATTTTGTATTTTTGCAAAATGCTCTCTGCATCTTTCAGAGATGTTCCGACTGGAGCTGTAATAAGCTCTTCCTTAGTCATGACATCACCGATCGCTTGGGTATAGTCAGAAATGAAACGCAGGTCACGGTTTGTTAGAATACCAACCAATTGACGCTCTTTCATATCATTAACGACAGGTACACCACTAATGCGGTATTTTGCCATTAAATGTTCTGCTTCACTAACCAAATGTTCTGGTGTTAAGAAGAAAGGATCAATAATAACGCCACTTTCTGAGCGTTTTACTTTACGAACTTCGTCTGCTTGCGCTTGAATAGACATATTCTTATGGATAACACCCAGACCACCATTACGGGCCATTGCAATTGCCATTGCAGATTCTGTTACAGTGTCCATACTTGCACTTAAAATGGGTACATTTAAACGAATATTTTTTGCCAATTGAATAGATAAATCGACGTCATTCGGTAATACGTGGCTTTCTGCAGGAACTAATAATACATCGTCAAATGTATAACCCTCTTTAGCAAATTTTGTTTCCCAGTTCGACATTCTTTGTTTCCCCTCTCCTTTGTTTCATGCGATTTTTTATGTTCTAACTTACCACCTAGCCACTAAAACGTCAAGGGTACAAATAAAAGAATTATTTACTTACGGGCTTTACGAACTTTAAGGTTCTTCCCTTTAATCGTGCGGTCTTGCATTTCTGCAATCACATAAGGACCCATGCCATTCAAAATTTCCACATACGTAACATTCTCCTGAATCGTGATAATCCCGATATCATCAGCTTCAACACCCTTGATATTCGTCAATGTGCCCACGAAATCAATAGCGCGCAGTTTCTTCTTTTTACCGCCGTTGAAGTAAACTTTTGTAATATCCCGGTTCAATTCTTTATTACGGGCCACTTTCGGACGCATCGGTTCTTGATTTTTCTTATCAAATGCAACCTTAGCACGCTGAACTACACGCGTACTCGGAGCCTGAATCTCTACAGGACCTTCTTTACCTTCGAATACAAAAGCAACTACTTCTTGCCAACGGTACGCACCTTTATCGCTAACCAAAGTCATCGCTTGGCCTTCTTTACCCGCACGGCCTGTACGACCTGTACGGTGAATGAAGCTTTCATTTTCAAACGGAACGTCGTAGTTCATAACGTGCGTCACATGATCAATATCAATTCCGCGGGCCGCAACATCTGTTGCAACTAAGTAACGGATTTTTCCAGAACGGAAATCGGTCATGACCGCCAGACGGTCGTCTTGATCCATCCCACCATGGAGTTTATCGACAAGCAATCCTTTTTTAGCTAAAAATGCATCCACGTCATCCACAACATCTTTTGTATTACAGAAAATAATGGCTGCTTCCGGATTCGCAACAGTCAATAAATCAATCAAGACATCATTTTTCTTTTCTTCGGAAACGCGGATGTACGACTGATAGATACGCGGTTGATTGTCCGGGGATTGATCCATTTTCACAGACACACGGTCTTCACGCATGTAAAAAGTTGCTAAACGCGCCACTTCCGGCGGCATAGTTGCCGAAAACAGCATCGTTTGACGATTCTTAGGCAAGTAATCAATGATTGCTTCTACTTGGTCAATGAATCCCATATGTAACATTTCGTCCGCTTCATCCAATACAACCGTGCGAACTTTCTCGACAGACAATGTGCCTTCTTTCAAATGCTCTAAGACACGGCCGGGCGTTCCCACTACAATATGGCTCTTTTGTTTCAATTCCGACTTTTGCGTTTTGAAGGACGATTTTCCAAAAACCGCAGTCACTTTGATACGTTTCAAACGCCCGATGTTCATGATTTCTTCTTGAATTTGGAGTGCCAATTCACGGGTCGGTACAAGAATGAGCGCTTGGGGTTTATTCTCTTCCCAAACTGCATCCTCGCACAAAGGAATCCCAAAAGCTGCCGTTTTACCACTTCCTGTTTGTGACTCAACGATAATATCCGCTTTTTTCAAAGCCAAAGGGAGAACTTCTTCCTGAACAGGAGTCGGGCTGTAATAACGCAAACTCGTCAGTGCCTTAATTATTTCAGGACTAATCCCGAATGTTTCAAATGTTTTATTTTCCATAATTGCCTACTTTCTTTTTCTTAGCTGAACAAGTATAACAAGTTTTCGTTTAAATTAGTATGTATTCTCAATGAGAATTGGAAAGGGGAAATTCTCACGCTGAAACGCTGACTCAGATTGAAAATCGGGTTTGAGTCAGCGTTTCTATCCGAAAACGACTACTCAAAGCGAAAATCGGGTTTGAGTCAGCGTTTCTATCTAAAAACGACTACTCAAAGCAAAAATCGGGTTTGAGTCAGCGTTTCTATCCGAAAACGACTACTCAAAGCAAAAATCGGGTTTGAGTCAGCGTTTCTATCTAAAAACGACTACTCAAAGCAAAAATCGGGCTTGAGTCAGCGTTTCTATCTAAAAACGACTACTCAAAGCAAAAATTAGGTTTGAGTCAGCGTTTTTATCTAAAAACGACTACTCAAAGCAAAAATCGGGTTTGAGTCAGCGGTTCTATCTAAAAACGACTACTCAGATCAAAAATTAGGTTTGAGTAGTCGTTTCTCCGATAAAAGAGAGGGTGAGACAAAATGTCCCACCCTCCTCTCTATTAAAACACGCCACCCGTTATGTTGAATTTTTTCTTCAAGTAAACTCTCAATGCGAAGCTGAGAGCACCAATGATCAAATAGGCGGTTGCCGGCAAGCTGATATTAATTGCTGGTGGAACCAAGACCATTGTCGCTGTCATTGCTAACATCCAGAAAACCATAGAAAGGATAAGGACTCCGATATACTTGAAGTAACCTTTTTTACCTTTCGGTGCATTTACATCTGGTTGATATTTAGAAACAATCAGCATCGATAGACCACCGGCGATGAAATTCAGGATTAAGCTGACAATCCCCATTCCCGGTTGCGTATTTTCGCCTGCTGTTAGTAAAGATGTCCCTGAAATCAAGGCAAAGATTGCACCTAATAGTAAACCTCCATCAAGGGCAATCAGCCAATCCGGCGAACGCTCTGAACTAACAGTTGCTTCTTGGCGTTGCAAGACATTTTCTGCGCACTCTGAAACAGTGCCGTATAGTTGGCGTGCTGTCGTACCAGACTTTTGATTTGTAACTAATTCTTTCATCATCTTATTGTATAGCGTATGTTTACTTTCTTCATCGTAATTCGCTTGTGTAAGCGCACGATCAAGACCAATCATGTATTGCTCGTTACGCTTTGTAAGTTCGCTCCACAAGACACTATTTTCATTTTTAGTTTGTTCAAGTGTATTTTCTGACACGTTTGGGGCCTCCTAAGAATTTCTTAAGTCAACTATTAAACATTAAAGCGGAACAACATGACATCGCCATCTTGAACAACGTACTCTTTACCTTCAGAACGCACTTTTCCAACTTCTTTAGCTGCAACCATGCTGCCAGCTGCCAATAAATCATCATAGGAAACTGTCTCAGCACGGATAAATCCGCGTTCGAAGTCCGTATGAATAACACCGGCTGCTTGCGGTGCTTTCATGCCCAGACGGAATGTCCATGCACGTACTTCTTGCTCGCCCGCTGTGAAATATGTACCTAGACCCAATAGGGAGTAAGCTTTTTGAATCAATTGGTCTAGACCAGATTGCTCAATTCCAATTTCATTTAGGAATTCTGCTTTTTCCTCGTCGTCTAACTCTGCAACTTCTTCTTCAATACGTGCGCTGATTGTAACAACTTCAGCACCTTCAGACGCCGCAAATTCACGCACTTGTTTCACCATATCGTTTTCAGCGTCCCCTACTTCGTCTTCTGCAACGTTTGCTACGTAAAGCACAGGTTTCGTAGTCAAAAGAAACAGGCTCTTCACGAGTGGTGCTTCTTCTGGTGTAAATTCAAGCGTACGCGCTGACTGACCAGCTTCTAATGTTTCTTTCACACGCTCCAAGATTGCTAATTCTGCCAAAGCATCTTTATCTTTTGTACGTGCAATCTTGCTGACGCGCGTATAACGTTTATCAACAGACTCCAAGTCCGCCAAAATTAATTCCAGGTTAATAACCTCAATATCACTCAACGGATTTACTTTACCACTGACGTGTGTGATGTTTTCATCTTCGAAACAACGCACCACGTGACAAATTGCATCCACTTGACGAATATTAGCCAAGAATTTATTTCCCAGACCCTCGCCTTTGCTGGCACCTTTTACGATTCCGGCAATATCAGTAAATTCAAATGTTGTTGGAACAGTTTTCTTTGGTTTTACCAATTCTGTTAATTTTTGTAGACGATCGTCCGGTACTTCAACAACTCCGACGTTTGGGTCGATTGTCGCAAACGGATAGTTCGCTGCTTCTACTCCTGCTTTTGTAATTGCATTAAATAGTGTGGACTTTCCAACGTTTGGTAAACCCACAATTCCTGCTGTTAATGACATGTTTTCCACTCTTTCTAGTTGGTTTTTATTCGGCAGCTTCTGCCTTTACCAGTACTTTTTTCATTTTCTTCTCAAATTCACGACGTGGCATCAAGACTAATTGGCCACACTTCTGACATTTAATTCGGATATCCATTCCCATCCGAATAATCTCCCAGGCGTTACTTTGGCAAGCATGTGCTTTCTTCATTTCCACGACAGCGTGTAAATCATACTCTTTTTGATTCACCAATGGCAACCCCCTTCTTAATCTTCAAATTCAATCGCGAGTAAATCCAAAATGCGATTCAAATCTGCCGATGATAAGTATTCAATTTCAATTTTTCCTTGTTCGCCTTTTGGAGTAATTTGTACCGCAGTACCAAAGCGATCCATCAAGCGTTCTTCGCTCTCGATAAGATAAGAAGGTTTTTTCAGCTTGTCGCGCTTTTTCTTTTCTTTACGTTGCGAAGGTTCCGTTAATTCTTGAACCAACGCTTCCAATTGGCGTACAGTCATTCCTTCTGCAACTACACGCTTCGCAAGTTCACTAATCTGCGTTTGGTTCTTCAGACCTAATAACGTGCGGGCCTGCCCCATAGATAAGTCACCGTTACGAAGTAATGTCTTAACATCGTCAGGCAATGTCAATAAACGTAGATGGTTCGTTACGTAGGGACGGCTCTTACCGAGACGGGCCGCTACATCGGCTTGTGTCATTTTCAGCTTCGTCATCATCGTTTGGTACGCATCCGCTTCTTCTAACGGGGACAAATCTTCCCTTTGCAAGTTCTCAAGAATCGCGACTTCAATCATCGCCTGTTCATCGAAAACGCGAATAATAGCTGGAATTGTTTCCTTACCCGCCAGACGTGATGCGCGCACACGTCGTTCGCCGACAATAATTTCATAGCCTTTTACTGTGGACTTTCGCAAAATAATCGGTTGAAAAACACCATTTAATTTAATCGATTCTGCCAGCTCTGCTAGTGCCGTTTCATCAAACTCTTTACGTGGCTGGTACGGGTTGGGACGAATCGTATCCAACTTGATTTCTTCCACTTTTTCATTTTTCTCATCAATCTTCTCGATATCATTGAAATTAGTGAATAAGGCATCAATACCGCGGCCTAACCCCTTGTTGTTTTTACTCGGCATCCTCTAGCACTTCCTTTGCAAGTTGTATGTAGACTTCGGCACCTTTCGAACGAATATCATAATCAACAATCGATTGACCATAACTTGGTGCTTCTGACAAACGGACATTACGCGGAATAATTGTGTCATAAACTTTTTCTTTGAAATATTTCTTCACTTCTTCAACGACTTCAAAGCCAAGATTTGTACGTGCATCCAGCATCGTCAATAACACGCCTTCAATCTTCAAATCTTGATTAAAGTGCTTTTGAACTAGGCGGAACGTATTCAATAGTTGGCTTAACCCTTCCAAGGCATAGTATTCACACTGAACAGGAATTAACACCGAGTCACTGGCTGTGAAGGCATTAATCGTTAAGTGTCCAAGCGATGGCGGGCAATCGATAAAGATATAGTCATAATCAATAGTTAATTTCTCAAGCGCCGTTTTCAAACGGGCTTCACGATGCGGTTGGCTCGTCAATTCAATCTCTGCTCCAGCCAATTGAATCGTTGCCGGAACCACCCATAGGTTTTCGCGTGATGAGGGTTGAATCGCTTGTTCGATTGGTATTTGATTGACGAGGACATCGTAAATGTCTTCATTCACATCTGCCTTGGAAATACCAAGCCCACTCGTCGCGTTCCCTTGCGCATCGCTATCAATTAATAGCACTTTGTTACCCAGGTAGGCTAATGCCGCTGCTACGTTAACAGTCGTTGTTGTTTTACCAACGCCACCTTTTTGATTTGCAACTGCAATGATCCGTGTCATTTACTTTCCTCCAGTTCTAAAGATGATACAAAAAAAGGGAAAAATAAAATGCGTATTTTTCCCTTTCGCATTTTTTCAAAATGACTGCATCATTTATCGCTCTTTTATAATATGATTTTCTACAGACAATATAAGCGTACATTACTTGGTTATTGTACCAAAAAGCACGGGAAATGAATACCCTCTGTCTTATAGTGGCTTCTTATTCGGAAGTCCCGGCTTACGCGGGTATTTTTTTGGTGTTTCTTTGGCTTTTTTAATTAAGATAATGTGGCGTTCGCCTTCTTCTTTTGGCAATTCAAAAGCGTAGTCTTCTTCCACTTTACCTCCCAATGTAGCAATCGCTGCTTTCGCATCATCTAATTCTTCTTTCGAGCTAGCTGCCTTCATCGCAACGAAATAACCGCCTTTTTTCACAAGAGGCACACATAGTTCACTTAAAACGCTCATCCGAGCGACAGCACGTGCCGTCACAATATCATACGCTGCACGGTGCTCCGCGTTTTGTCCAAATGTTTCTGCGCGATCGTGGTAGCAACGGACACCTTCCAAGCCCAATTCCTTAAATAGCAACTCTAAAAAGTTAATCCGTTTATTCAGCGAATCAACAATGGTCACTTTCAAGTTCGGGTAAGCAATTTTCAAAGGAATACTTGGGAAGCCCGCACCGGCACCCACGTCACACAAGGTCATTTCACCTTCCAGGACATCGGTGTGCAGACCCAACGTGATGGAATCATAAAAATGCTTCAAATAAACTTCATCGCGTTCGGTAATAGCCGTTAAGTTTATTTTCTCGTTCCATTCCACTAGTAGTTCGTAATAACGCGCATATTGCGCCATTTGCTTCTCGTCTAATGCCAGTCCCATTTCCAGGACTGCCGTTCTAAATTCTTCAGGATTCATTGTTTACTCCGTTTCTATTTCAAATTCTGCTGTTAGTGGTTTACCAGCGACTTCTTTAATCACACGGTATGTTCCAGGTTCAAAATCATGTTCGAACAAGGTCATCGTGATTTCTTCTTTATTAGTCTCGCCCGGCTTCAAGCTTAAGGCAATCTCTATCCAAGCCATTTCTTCCTCAAAGGGGAACACAACCCACGCATCTTCATCTAAGTATTCGATACTGAACGCCACACCATAAAAAAGTTCTTCTTCCGTTTCGTTGGCAAGTGTTACGTGAATCGTTTCAGTGTCTGAGTTATAACGTGGTTCTACTGTCTTCATTGTCACGCCAGCCAGTTGATTCAAATCATCGGCTGCATAGGGACTCGGTTCAAAAGCTGCTTTGGTACAACCTGTCAAAAACAAGATGAACAAGATACTGGTAAAAATCAAACTACTCCGTTTTTTCATAAGTATTTCCCTCCGCCCATTTGTGTGTTCTTCTTCATATTATTATACACGATAACCCGGTAAAAATAGAGTTTTTAAAAATTAGCGGATAATTCGATTAAATCCGAACGTTTTCTATATTCAAATTGCTTTATATTCGTTTTAGGGTTGTAAAATTTCTATTATGGCCTTATTATAGACTCATAAATCGTCATTTCCATATTATTTTATCCAAAAAGGAGGATAATGTTCGTGTCATCCAAAAGCTCTCCCTATTTGATTGTTGCTCCGGGATTGATTTTATTAGTCGTTTTTCTCGTTTTACCGTTATTCTCAATCATTTGGCCCACCTTATATGATGGTGGATTTACACTTGATTCCTATATTTCCTTTTTTAACAGCAGCTATAACGTTTCAATTTTATGGCGAACGGTTAAATTATCGATGATTGTGACAGTCTTAAGTGTGATTTTCGGTCTGCCTACTGCTTATTTCATTGCACGCAGCAATCGAAAATGGCGCAGCTTGATGATGGGATTGGTTCTGTTCCCTTTGTTGACGAATTCAGTCGTCCGCAGTTTTGCCTGGATTAATATCTTAGGTACGAACGGGATTATCAACCGCGCACTGCTAGCTACCGGCCTGATTCAAGAGCCGATACAACTGTTGTATACAGAGTTTGCTATTACGATTGGTTCTTTGTACTTATTCTTACCTCTGATGATTACGACGCTGGTCGGTATTTTAGAAAATATCGATTCTGAAATCGTAGAAGCAGCAGAAACACTGGGTGCCAGTCCAGTTGTTGCTTTTATGAAAGTCATCTGGCCGTTAAGTATTCCCGGTGTCATCGTTGGAAGTATTTTAGTGTTCACAGGAACATTAACTGCTTATACAACGCCGCAATTACTGGGAGGAAACCAAAATATGATGATGTCCACCTTCCTTTATCAAAATGCGATGACGTTAGGAAATTGGCAAAATGCCGGTGTAATTGCCTTAATCATGATTGTAACAACGATGGTGGTCATGAAAGGTTTCAACTTACTGGCTGCACGTATTGATAAAAGAGGAGGCGATCTCCATGCGTAAACAAAAAGGACTCGCGCTCTTCGCGTTACTCGTCTTTCTGTTTTTATTTTTCCCCTTACTCATCATTGTGGTGACGTCATTTGGAGAAAATCCAACTATTCAATTCCCGATTCAAGGTTTCACTCTGGATTGGTACGCAAATGTTTTTCGGATTAGTGGTTTTATTAATAGCTTTTGGTTGAGCTTACGCGTTTCCTTGCTGGCGACCATCTTAGCACTGGTCATCGGCGTTCCCGCTGCTTATGGATTATCCCGTTACAACTTCAAAGGGCGCACTGTTCTGAAAGGTTTCTTCCTATCTCCTACGATTATTCCGGGTGTAGTGGTCGGCTTTTCTTTATTCCAGTTTATCGTGATTAAACTGCAGTTACCGATTTTCCAAGGTTTATTATTGGGTCACTTTTTAATCAGTCTGCCGTATATAATCCGTGTGGTTGGTTCAAGCTTGGAGCAGTTGGACTTCTCGATTGAAGAAGCAGCTTGGACTTTGGGAAGTACACGTCTAACAGCTTTCTTCAAAGTGGTCTTACCGAATATTTCGTCCGGGATTTTTGCATCGTTTATGTTGGCTTTCATCAATTCCTTTAACAACATTCCGGTATCTCAATTCTTATCCGGACCAGGAATTACGGCGTTACCAACAAATTTAATGAGTTATATTGAATACAATTATGATCCAACTGTTTCTGCATTGTCCGTGTTGTTGATGCTGGGAACCATCTTGATGATGTTCCTGATTGAAAAAACATTGGGACTTGCTTCGATTTCTTGACGAGGAGGAGGCCAACTAATGGCTTTTGTTAATTTAGAAGATATTCGTGTCAGTTATGACGGGAAATCGGATGTCTTAAAAGATTTACGTTTATCCATCGAAAAAGGGGAACTTGTTTCCCTTCTGGGTCCTTCGGGATGTGGAAAAACAACGACACTGCGTGTGATTGCAGGTTTGATTGAACCAAACGACGGGACCTTCGTTGTTGATGAGATGGATTTAACCAAAGTGCCCGTTCATAAACGGAATTTTGGAATGGTCTTCCAGTCCTATGCCCTCTTTCCTCATTTGACGATTAAAGAGAATGTGGCCTTTGGTTTGAAATTACGTAAAGAAAATAAAACGGTTATTGAAGAAAAAGTAATGGAAATTTTGGAAGTAACGGGCTTAAGCGATTTTGCTGACCGTTATCCCAAACAACTTTCCGGCGGGCAACGTCAGCGGGTCGCTCTTGCACGTGCGTTGGTTATTGAACCAAAATTATTGTTACTTGATGAACCTTTAAGTAACTTGGATGCTAAATTACGGGTTACGATGCGGATGGAAATCAAACGAATTCAACGCGCTTTAGGGATTACGACTGTTTTCGTTACGCATGATCAAGAAGAATGCTTCTCTATTTCCGATAAAGTAGCGGTTATGAATAAAGGTGTCATTGAGCAATATGATTCCCCCGAAGAAATTTACAAAAATCCGCGTACTGAATTTGTGGCCCGTTTCATCGGTTTTGAGAACTTTATTTCTTTAGAAAAAGAGAAAGAACATTTGTATTACGCAGAAGACGGAACCTCTTTCCGAACAATGCGTGCTCATAGCGATGATAAGGTAAAAGCAACAATTCGTCCCGATAATATTTCCATGCATCGCACGTTAGCGCCAGCCGATAACGTTTTAAGTGGTACCGTCCGTGTACGGACGTTTTTAGGTAAGAGTTACCAGTATGAAGTCGAAACAGCCGTCGGGAATTTAATCGTAAACGACGAAGACGCAAAGCTTTACCAAGCCGGTGAATCCGTACAATTGTTCTTAGATCCAGCAAAAATAATTTTGGTATAGAAAAGGAGAAAAACAAACATGAAATCTTGGAAAATAGCTTCCCTATCTTTAGCAGCAACAGTACTTTTGGCGGCATGCGGTGGTACAGAATCAGATACAGCTTCTTCAGCAGATAACAGTGGCGAGCTAATTGTCTCTACCTTTGCTCTAAGCGAAGATGTGATTAAACGCGATGTTCTAGATCCTTTCTCTGAAGAAAATGATGTTGAAATTACATACGAAGTTGGAAATTCCAGCGAACGTTTCACGAAATTACAAAATAACCCAAATTCAACAATCGACGTGATTGAACTATCACAGGCAAACGCGGCAACAGGTGTTGCAGATGGATTGTTCGAAGAATTAGACGAGACAAAAGTTCCTAACTTGGCGAAGTTGGTAGACGGCGCGAAAGATGCAATTGCGACATCCGGTGCTCCTTACACAATGAACAGTATCGGAATTATTTATAACGAAGAAGCTGCTGGAATGACAATCGATGAGTGGTCAGACTTATGGGATCCATCATTAGCAGGTAAAATTTCAATTCCAGATATTACGACAACTTTTGGACCAGCAATGCTACACGTTGCCAGCGATTATAAAGGTGTCGACATCACAACGGATGCAGGAGCGGCAGGCTTCGAAGCATTAACCGAACTAAAACCAAACATTATCAAGACCTATTCTAAATCTTCTGATTTAGCAAACTTGTTCCAATCAGGTGAAATTGTTGCTGCGGTTGTTGGAGACTTCGCATTCCCAATCATTTCTGAAGCAAACCCAGATGTACAATTCCTAGTTCCAGAATCCGGTACTTACGCCAACTTCAATACCTTGAACGTTGTCGCTTCATCAGATAATAAAGAAGCTGCTTATGCTTTCATCAACTGGAAACTGAGCCAAGAACTACAAACAACAACGGCTGCTTCATTGAACGAAGCACCGACAAACGTAGAAGTTGAACTAGACGAAGAAACAGCCCGCAACAAAACTTACGGCGACGTAGCGCAACGTGCCAAAGCTGTTGACTTTACATTCGTAAATGAGAACCTAGCGGACTGGATTAACCAATGGAATGAGACGTTAAACCAATAGAGTGGCTTGAAAACGCGATTAGACCTCTAATAAGAAATCCTCGAGCTCATGCTCGAGGACTTTTTACTATTTATCGGCGATAAGCTGAATTCAGCCCATTCCCCACTCTTTTGTTTCTGATTGATTTTTGAAAGGAGCACACGCAACATGATTGATTTACTAATTATTAACGCATCTGTTTTTAATTCGTTTTTGAAAACATTTGAAAAACAAAACGTATCCGTCAAAGACGGAAAATTTTATTATATTTCTGATGAAGACCTTCACTATTTAAATCCTAAAGAAGTATTGGATGCACAGGGGAAATACCTCATTCCCGGATTGATTGATATTCACATGCATATCGAAAGTTCCATGGTGCCGCCCGCTTCTTTTTCCCCCACTGCTCTTTCACATGGGGTGACTACCATTGTCGCGGACTCTCATGAAATTGCGAATGTTTTTGGCGTTGCTGGTATCACTGCCTTCATGGAGCAGGAAACGGAAATGGATATTTTCTATGCCATTCCCTCTTCGGTTCCCTCAACGACGATGGACCGCGAAACAACTGGCGGTATTATCGGCGTGACGGAAGTACGTGAATTGTTGGAGCATCCAAAAGTGATTGCTTTGGGTGAAGCGATGAACTTCAAAGGCATTACCACTGAACCGGATTCTTTGATTCGTCAAATTTTGCGGGAAACACAGGTGTTAAAACCATTTATGCCGCTTGAAGGTCATATCCCCCGCGTATCGGGTGAAGATTTGGCCAAGTTTATGTTTGTCGGTTTAACCGCTGATCATACGCACCAGTCACCTGATTCGATTTTAGAAAAGGCAAAGAACGGGATCTTTCTGGAATTTCAAAAGAAATCCATCACACCGGAAAATATGGCAGTCATTAACCACTATAACTTGTATGAGCATATGGCGTTGATTACCGACGATATTATGGTGGATGATTTCGTTACAGGTCACTTAGACGCGAATGTTCGTCTCGCGATTGCGGCCGGTCTTCCCGCTGAAGAAGCCATTTATACAGCAACGTACACACCTGCCCGTCGCATGGGTTTTCAAGACCGCGGTGCTATTATGACTGGTTATCAGGCTGACTTTATTTTATTGGATGACGTTCCTTCCTTTAAAATTGCGACCGTTTATAAAAATGGGAAGCAAGTGTCGACGGCACATCCTGACATGTATTTCCCCGAATCTTTCTATCAATCAGTCCAGTGTCGTCCCTTAACCGAAGCGGATCTCTCTTTTAAAGTAGAAAAAGCTATGACGTGCAATGTGATTGCAATTCAAAAAGTCGGAACATTTACGGAACATGTGCAGCGGACGGTTGCAGAAAAAGATGGCTTTTTGGACTGGGAGAATAGCGGACTGGCCTTGATTGTCGTAATGGAACGATACGGGAAAAATGGTAATATTGGGTATGGCTTCGTGGAAAATGCCCTAAATGAAAAAGGTGCCATCGCGACAACGTGGGCGCATGACCACCATAATGTAATGATTATGGGCACCTCGATTGCGGATATTTTAGCCGCGCAACACGCAGTTCTTGACATGCAAGGTGGATACGTCGTAAGCGTGGATGGAGTCATTGCGGCTTCATGCCCCCTTCCAATCGGTGGTATTTTAAGTGATGAACCCGTTCCCGTTCTGGGTAAGAAACTCGGCGAAGTGCGCCGTGAAATGCAGCGCTTGGGGTACAAGAATACGAATGAAATCATGTCGTTCTCAACGCTCTCGTTGCCCGTTTCGCCAAAGTTGAAAATTACCGATTTTGGAATGATGGATGTCCATACCCACGAATTAATCCCTTTAATGGAGCGATAAATATGAAAACTTTACTTACAAACGTACATGTCTTGACGATGGATGCCGCCTACACTGAGTTTAATCCGGGATTCATTAGTATTGTAGATGATAAAATTACCGCAGTCGGTGCCATGGAAAACTTACCGACAGACCTACACGAACGCGTCCTCGACGGCAAAGGCGCTCTCGCCATTCCAGGAATGATTAATACGCATACTCATATTGGCATGATACCTTTTCGTTCCTTGGGCGATGATACGCCGGATCGTTTAACTCGCTTCTTATTCCCTTTGGAACAAAGTCGCATGACGGCATCCCTGGCGTATCATAGTGGGAAATATGCGATTGCTGAAATGCAATTAGCTGGTATCACGACCTTTTTTGATATGTATTACTTTGAAGATGAACTCGCTCAAGCAACAGATGAAATGGGTTCCCGTGCGATTTTGGCAGAAACCGTTTTGGAAAAAGCACCGGACACAGGGAAGCCTTATGGTGGTTTAGAATACGCGGCAGCGTTCATTCCCAAATGGCTGGAGCACCCGTTAATTACGCCGGCAGTCGCACCGCATGCTCCATATACAAATAGCTCGGAATCGTTGAAACAAGCCTTTGCTTTAGCAGAAAAATACGATGTGCCTTTTTCACTGCATGTCAGCGAAATGACGTTTGAAATGGACAAATATGCGAGCGAATATAACCAGACTCCCGTTGCATATCTTGCGGGTTTAGGTGTACTGGATGCACGTACGCTCGCAGCGCATTGCATTTTTGCGACCGACGCCGATATTGCACTATTGAAAGAAACAAACGTTGCAGTGGCACACTGCATCGGTGCCAACACCAAATCCGCAAAAGGAATTGCGCCCATTCAAGCGATGCTCGATGCTGAAGTTCGGGTTGGTTTGGGGACGGATGGACCAAGCAGCGGCAATACGCTGGATCTCTTTTCGCAAATGAAAATGGTCGCTTATTTCCATAAAACTGCTTTAAAGAATCGTGCGGCTTTCCCTACTCGTGATATCGTCCGCCTTGCGACCATCGGCGGTGCCGAAGCACTCGGAATGGCCGACCAAATCGGCTCCATCGAACCGGGTAAACAAGCAGATATTACGCTTATCGAAACGGATTCCGTCAATATGTTCCCCATTTTCGATCCCTATGCCGTTTTAGTTTATTCCGCCCAAGCTCATAACGTGCGTGACGTTTTTGTCGCCGGCAATCCGGTTGTGATTGACAAACAGCTCGTCCACGCCGACTTACGTGATTTGCGGTCTCATTTAAATAAAGAAATGACGAACTTCCGTAGTGAGGTAGAAAAAAGAGCTGAAGAATGATGACGCTGTCGGCAAAAGTTGAGTGATTTGCTTCAACCTTTGCCGACCTACAGATAAAGGTCGGCAAAGGTATGGCTGTTTTTCTAAACTCTTGGCGACTAAATGACTATAGATTAAAATCCCCCGGCTCTTCTCAAATTGAGGATAAGCCAGGGGATTCTTTATTTTATTAATCTTAATACTTGAATTTTTGCATATCCAGCGTTAACTCTTCTGCTAGATGTGCTAAACTCTCGCTTGCTTCTGAAATCTGTGTCATAGCATTTACTTGTTCATCCACAGTCGCCGAAGCTTCTTCTGTACTTGCTGCATTCTCTTCAGAAATCGCTGCGAGTTGTTCCATCGTATGAATGATTAAGCCTTTTTTCTCATTCATAACGGTACCTGTTGCATCCAGTTCTGACATTGCCTTACCAACATTATCAAGGGTAGCCGCGATGCCGTAAAACTTATCGTGTGTCTCCGCCAAACTGTTTACTTGAAGATCATTCATGCTCTTCATAACTGTGAGCGACTCTTCCACTGCTTGTGTTTTTGAGCTCAATTCATCAATCGTAGCTTTAATTTGATCCGCAAATTCATTTGATTGACTCGCTAACTTTTTGATTTCATCAGCTACTACAGCAAATCCTCTTCCAGCTTCACCTGAACGTGCTGCTTCAATAGAAGCATTTAAAGCAAGTAGATTTGTTTGGTCTGCAATCGATTTAATCATCGTACTTACCGAACCAATTTGTTCTACGCTCGCATTGGTTTCTTCGATAACTTCACCGACTTCAAATTGGGCTTGGCTCGCATCTTTTGCTTTTTCCTGAAGTTCTTCTAACTTCTCTAGACCTTCTTCTTTAAGCTTGTTGACTTCTAGAGAATAAACACCTAGTTTTCCACTGAGTGTCCGCTCTTGATTGATAAGTTCGCCGAGTTCTTCAACTTTAATCGTTCCAGATGAAGTCTCATTCGCTTGTTCAGTAGCTCCATGGGCAATTTCAGTTATAACCGCATTTACTTCTTTAGCAGAGAGCGTTGCTTCCTTGCTTGTAGCCGTCAACTCTTCTGAAGAAGCTGATACTGTTTCGGCATGTTCTGTAATGCCTTGAATAAGATGAATTAACTGTTCTTTCATTTTTAGAGTTGCATTCGCTAATTGGCCAACTTCTGATCTATTTTTCAATAATTGTTTGTCGGTTGCCAATTTTTTGCTGGATAAATCGTAATCCGCGATTTCGGTAATTTCATTCGAAAGTAACTTAATCGGTGCTACAAGATTTTTCAAGAAGTAAATAATAATTGCAACGATTATCGCAGCGAAGAGCAACGCCATTAAAACGCTAATCAAAATGATTTGTTTGAATTGAGCATTTACATGTTTTAAATCATAACTTACTTTGAAAGCCCCAATTACTTCTGAATCGGTAGGATCCTTAATGGGGATTAATTTATAGTACTCGTCACCTGTTTTTTGACCGATTGTCTTCCCTGATAAAGCACCTTTTAAGTTTTCCTGTAATTTCGAGTCTGTTTTTAGGCTATTTTGATTTGTTGTATAAAGCAATCCTTCATGTGTATAGATATCGATGTTCGATTCACTGATAGCTTTATATGTTTCGAAAAATGCATCTGTGTAACCCGTTTGAACCGTACCAATTACTTTTTGGTCTATGGTAACAGGGGTGAAAGCACGGATAGCAATCCCTGATTCACCCATTTCTAATCCAGATGGACTGTTCCCTTGTAAGGTAAGAGCGATGGCTGGATTATCTAACTTAGAATCCCCAAAATCTTCCGGATCATGCGCGCGATACAAAACAGTACCTGTATTATCACCAATCTCTAAAACAGATAAACCAGTCTGATCTTTAAAGGTTTCATAGTACGCTTGAATAGCCACTGCTATTTTTTCAGAATCTTTCTGTTGTAATGCTTCATTTAGTCGTGCGTTACCCGACAGACCTGCAGCCAGTGAACTTGCAAACTCCTCTTGCCTATCCAACAAAGCCTCTAGTGTAGCTACAGACGTCTCCAACTCTTCTTCAGCCGCTCTTTTATCCGTTTGAATGGTGTCCACAGTGATAAAGCTTAGACCACAAACTACAACTAATGCTAGAATACCGAATGCCGCTAATAATCTTGATGTAATATTTTTAAACATGAACTGCCTCCTATTGATACTAACTTTCTGTTATACCATTTTTTGCTCCATTTCTTATATCGGCACTATTAAAGCTAATTAAAGAGGAGGTCGGATAAATACTTTTTTCACATAAGAAGTTTGAGATAAAAACCTCATATTAGGTATCAGTAGCCTAAGTTATCATGCTATTAAAAAACTCCTCCTATCTTTCAAGAATCTGAAAGATAGGAGGAGTCTTTATTTACGCTAAAAATTGTGCTTCATATAATCGGCGGTAAACACCGTCTTGGGTAATTAATTCCTCATGAGTTCCTTGCTCTGCAATACCGTGATCACTAACCACGACAATACGTGTCGCATGCTTAATCGTTGCGAGACGGTGGGCGATAATCAGCGTGGTTCGGCCTTCTGCCAATGAATCAAGTGATTCTTGAATGACTTGTTCTGTCTCCGTATCCAAAGCAGACGTTGCCTCATCCAAAATTAAAATTGGTGGGTTCTTCAAGAACATGCGGGCAATGGAGAGACGTTGTTTTTGTCCACCTGATAATTTGACCCCGCGCTCACCAATAATCGTGTCCAAACCTTCTGGCATACTCCGAATCACATGCTCCAAGTTGGCCATAATCGCGGCTTGCTTAATTTCTTCTTCTGTCGCATCCAACTTCCCATAGCGAATATTCTCGCGAATGGTTCCTGGGAATAGGTACACATCTTGTTGAACGACCCCGATTTGATTACGTAATGAATGCATGGTCATCTCTTTAATCGCCATGCCGTCAATCGAAATAGTTCCCTCAGTTGCTTCATAAAAACGCGGAAGAAGGTTACAAATCGTTGTTTTCCCCCCGCCACTCGGTCCGACAAAGGCAACTGTTTCACCTGCTTTGATTGAAAGATTAACGTTTTCCAAAACGGGCGTGGCATTATCATATGAAAACGAAACAGCGTCATATACGATATTCCCCTCCAAATATGCCACATCTACCGCACCCGGTTTGTCGGTAATTTCCAATTCACGATCCATTTCTTCAATAAAGCGTTTGAAGCCCGCAATCCCTTTCGGATACTGCTCAATCATATTATTTACTTTTTCAATTGGGCGGACAAAGATGTTGGATAGAAGAATAAATCCGACAAAATCTCCGTAACTCAATTCACCTTGAAGCGTGAAATACGACCCAAAGAACAAAGCAAATAAGTTAATCAATCGAATCATGAGATAGTTATAGGACGAACTGATTCCCATCGTTTTGTAAAAAGTGAGACGTGCCTGACGGTACAATTTGTTCAATCCTTTGAAACGTTCCGATTCGTGCGCTTCGTTTGCGAAGGCTTGAACAACCCGAACACCACTCACTGTCGCTTCAATACCAGCATTGAATTCACCTAGATTTTCAAAAATACGCGTGTTAACAGCTGTCATTTTCTTATTGAAGAAAGACACAGCGAACATGATAAAGGGAATAAGGACAATTGTGGCGATTGCCAACGTTGTATGCACACGCAACATCAGTAGAAAAGCCCCAACCAATGTAATCAGTGTAATGAAAATGTCTTCCGGCCCATGATGCGCCACTTCCGATATGTCTTGCAAATCTGCTGTCAGACGCGTCATCAGCTTCCCGGTCTTATTATTATCGTAGTAACTGAACGATTGCTTTTGCAATTTATTAAATAAGTCCTGACGCATATCTGTTTCGATGTTAATACCCAGACGGTGACCGAAATAAATAACGACGAACTGTAAAAAGGTATTTACAATATATAAAAGCAATAGGAAGACAGAAGCCGTTATGATACGGTTCCAGTTCCCGGACGGTAAAATCGTGTCGATCACGCTGTTGACTGCCACCGGGAAAGCCAATTCCAAGACAGCCGCGATAACAGCACTCGAAAAATCGAGTATAAAAAGTCCTTTATAAGGACGATAGTAATTAAAAAATCGTTTTAGCATAGGGCCCTCCTTCAACTTAGTATGACCCATTATGGCATACAAAAAACAGCGGGACAACTCGTATCATCCTTCACTCAATCCAGCTATCATCTTGACTGAATTCATCTACAAGTTGGATGATTGGCTCTTCGACGCGCGAAACTTCTTCCTTAAAAGGAGTGACATGAAACCATTTATCGTCATGTAACACGGTGATATGCCGAATTTCTTCTAATTGAATCCAATGGTCGCCAATTTTAAGTCTCCCATTTGATAAGGCGCCTAAAAATAGACCGCTAATGGCGTCCGTATGCCGCCCCCATTTATCTTTCTCATGTACTTGAATTTTTACAGGCCGATTAAAAGCAACAGCCTCAGTCAATCTTATATCAATTTCTTCGGGCGTCATTTGTGGCAGCGTGGGATTATTTTTTAGTGCTTCCTGCCTATTTTGATCGATGCCTTTTACCAATTCATCCATCGCATAAGCCGTTACCCACTTCATCATGCCGCGATCGTGGTACGCGTTGTAGTTCCGGAATTCTTTAGGTGTTCTTCTTCCCATGGTTCTCACCTTCTTCCAGTCCGCCCATTCCGCCTGCATGTCCGCCAACGAGTGAACTTCGTGCAATGGCACGCCCGCCTTCCATTACACTGACGGCACGTACCACCGATTTAAATCCGTATTTCCGCCGAATGGTATCAATCACTTGGTCGACTTTTACATTTTTTACTTGCTCTTCTGGTTCGGAAAATAAATCCAGTTGCAAGGCGTCGGTATAGATGAGGTTACCGGTATTCACTCCGACATTACGCACGTGTTGGTTTGTATAATGATTCTCAAAAATACGCAAAAGAATGGCTATGATTTCTTTAGATGAATGTGTTGGCGGCACTTTCATTTGTTGACTAAAGCTGCTTTTACCCTCTTCATCTACATAGCCCATACTAAAACCAATCCATAAACTGATGACTTGCGCCTTTGCATTTGCATGACGCAGACGGGTCGCCACCTGATCGCCCATTTCACGAATCACGATTTCAATTTCTGAACGCTTTGTATAATCACGGTCCAAAACTTGGCTGTTCCCGATTGATTTTGAACGGGGTTTGACCGTTTCCCCCAAAAAACTACGATCAATCCCCCACGCATGGGCATAGAGCTGGGCGCCGATAATACCCATGCGACTTTTTAGTTCATAATAGTTGGTGTGCGCAAGGTCATAAATCGAATAAATTCCCATATTATTCAAACGCTTCGCCGTTCGTCTTCCTATTCCCCAGAATGCCGTCAGCTCTTTTATTTGCCAAACTGTATCCGGAACATTTTTGTAACGCCACTCGGCAATACGATCCGCGGCGTGTTTCGCAGCGTTATCCAGAGCTAATTTAGCGAGCAAAGGATTATCACCAATGCCAATAACTGTATAAATACCTGTTTGATTATAGACATCGTCTTGAATGGCTTGTGCAAGCGCACGCGCGTTGTCGAAATGAAAAAGGCGTAGCGACCCCGTCACATCCACAAAACTTTCATCGATTGAATACACATGATGATTCGCTTCATCCGCATATTTCTTGTAAATAGCATTGATTTCCTTGTTTTTTTCCATATATAAACGCATCCGCGGTGGCACAATAATCAAATCTTTTGGATAAGGAAAAGGCAAATCACGGGCGCGACTCACATTGGAAATATTATAGGCTTTTTTCGCTGCAGGCGAAGAAGCCAAAATCAATCCACTTCCCCGTTGACTGCGGTCCTCAGATGGATACGACATGACCACCAATTCCGTCGTAAGCGGATCCTTCCCGATATCAGCACACTCCACACTGGCATAAAATGATTTGCAATCAATACAGAGAATATCGCGACTGGGCTCTTTCGCATAATCAAATAGCAACTCTGTCTCATACATTAAAATCACCTCATGCTCATTATACGAACATAAGTTCCCGTTTGTAAAGCGAACACCGTGATATTTTTTAATTGTTAGATAAAATTGTGACATAAAACCCAAAAATTCACTTTATATGTCACACTTCCCTCAAATAAAAATAAACCACACGACGCACCTCTACTGAGGACTTTGTCGTGTGGTTTTATTTCATATTAGTTAAAAACTTCGCCATCCCACTCCCATTGATCGAAGTAAGCCATGTCTTCTTCGTCAATTTTGAAATTAAAGATTGCTGCGTTTTCGATGATACGGTCTTCATGTACCGATTTTGTCAAAGGTACATAGTCTTTTTGAACACAGTAACGAAGTAGCAACTGCGCAACGGTTTTGTGGTATTTTTCAGTCATTTCTACTATTGCTTCATCTTCCAACATTTGTGGAATTGGGGAAAGTGGCGACCACGCTTCAATAATCATGCCCGCTTCGCGACTCATTTTCACTGTTTCAGCTTGGTGAATACCAGGATGAACGCGAATTTGGTTAACCATTGGGGTAATACGGCAGTTTGGCAATAAGTTCTCTAAGTGTTTCACTTTGAAGTTACTTACGCCGATTGCTTTTAGTTTGCCGGCTTCGTAGGCTTCCTCAAGTGCACGCCATGTTTCGATGTTGTCTGTTTCCCAATCATCTTCGTGCCCTTTTACTTCTGGCCAGTGAATCAAAAATAAATCAAGATAATCTGTCCCCAAACGTTCTAATGACTCGTCGATTGTGCGTTTGGCATTTTCGTAGCCGTGGTTATCATTATTTAATTTCGTTGTAAGGTAAATTTCTTCACGCGGTACGCCGCTTAGACGAATCCCTTCGCCAACTTCTGTTTCGTTGCCGTACATTTGGGCAGTGTCGATATGACGGTAGCCATGTTCAAGTGCCCATTTAACGCCATTTACACATTCTTTGGGATCGTTATTGCGCCACGTTCCGTATCCAAGAACTGGAATGGTTTGGCCGTTTGCTAAAGTCATTGTCTTATTCATTTGCTCGCTCCTTCGTGATAGTTCTTTGTCTATTTTACCATAATCTCTCCTTGAACGTTACTAAAGCACTTTCATTTACTTTTACTCTTTAGCATTTTATAATCATTATTAAGTAATACTTGAGGAGGAATATGAAATGTCAGTCGATGAAAAAGATTATGGTAAGAAACCGCATGTCGTCAATATTGAGGATTTAACTACCGGCAACGAGAACTATCGTACAACGGTTTGGACGGGCCAAAAACTTCAAGTAACGGTGATGAGCATCCAGCCAAACGATGATATTGGCTTGGAAGTGCACCATGGAATCGACCAATTTATCCGGATTGAAGAAGGAAAAGGTCTCTGTCAGATGGGGACAACCGAAGACAACCTCGATTTTGAACGTGAAGTGACCGACGATGATGCCGTTTTTGTTCCTGCAGATATGTGGCATAACATCACCAATACTGGTGACAAACCGCTCAAGTTGTATACGATTTATGCCGGACCAGATCATGTAGCCGGAACTGTTCACCCCACCCATCAGGACGCAAAAGACGATCCAAACGAGCATTAAAACGAGGAGAGTGGGAAAATAGCTGTTAAAATTCGAATCTTCTAACGAATACCAGATCCGTAAGCTCCAAAAGTAGCAACAACCATGACAATGTGGATATCGGATTTGCCTTTTTGAGCACGTCATAGAGCAAAATCATCTAGCGAAAGCGAATGAAAACCTTCAATAGAGAAGAAGTTAGTTAACTTCTTCTCTATTTTATTTTATATAATGAGTGGGTAGGAATATGACAGATATTTTGTTACAAGCAGCTTCTAGTTATAAGACATTATCCCAGTAGCGATACTTTTTTATATTTGGAGATAAAAAATGAAGAAAACAGCCTGGTTTGGTAGCGGCCCCCAAAAGTTAGAGGAACATCTAAACTTTTGGGTTTTTTTCTATGGCATAGTCCCAATCCCTAATAGACTATCAGCTAAAATATCTTTACTAAAATAAAACACATCTAGATACATTCGCACTGCTCTATAGCTATCACCTTCTTATAAAAGAGGCTTATTTCACTCAAAATAAGAATAATATGACTCTCACTTTTATTTCTGATACAATAGGTCAGTCGCACTATTGCTTAGAAAAACTATATAACTTTTTTGATTAGACCGCTTTTGGAAAAAGAATGCGATTTTCGTATGCTAAATCGGTCTGACCTGAAATATATTCACAAAAATAAAATGCATGTATAACATGTCCTAGGAGAACCACTTGTTATTTAATGAATTAGAATTGAACCAACAACTATTGCGCGCCCTGAAAGAGGCAGGCTATACGAAAGCCACACCTATCCAAGTGGATGCTATTCCGCATCTGATGAACAACGAGGACTTGTTAGGTTGTGCCCAGACTGGTACTGGGAAGACCGCTGCCTTTGCCTTGCCTATTATTCAAAATATTATAGAAGAACAAACAGCTGGAAAAGGTGCTATCAAAGCCTTAATCCTTGCTCCCACCCGTGAACTTGCCATACAAATCGGTGATAGCTTACATACTTACGCTAAATACCTTCCACTAAGTATCCAAGTCATTTTTGGTGGTGTTTCCCAGAATCCTCAAACAGCTAAACTGAAACGCGGAACGGATATCCTGGTCGCGACACCAGGCAGACTGTTGGATCTTATCGGACAGGGATTCATCAAACTAAATCAAGTTGATTTCTTCGTCTTGGACGAAGCGGACATGATGCTCGACATGGGGATGCTACATGATGTACGTCGTATTCTCCGCGAATTGCCTAAGAAACGTCAGAGTATGTTTTTTTCAGCAACCATGCCAAAAGAAATCGAAAAACTTGCGGGAACCATTTTAACAAACCCGGTTAAAGTAGTCGTCACTCCGGTTTCATCTACTGTGGAAGTTATTCACCAAAGTGTTTATCCAGTAGCCAAGGTCGACAAAACTAAGTTACTTATCCATCTCTTGAAGGATGAGCAGGTTGATCGCTCTCTCGTCTTCTCGAGAACCAAGCATGGGGCCAACAAAATCGTCAAAAAACTTCTACAGGCGGGCCTTTCAGCCGAAGCGATTCATGGTAACAAGTCTCAGACTGCACGTCAGCGCGCTTTGGAAAACTTTAAGACCAAGAAAACCCGTGTTCTTGTAGCGACAGATATCGCAGCTCGTGGGATTGATGTACCTGAACTTTCTCATGTCATCCTATATGATTTGCCTGAAGTTCCGGAAACCTATGTTCACCGTATCGGCCGTACTGGACGTGCAGGACTCGGTGGAAAAGCTATCTCTTTTTGTGATGAGACAGAATCAGACTTATTGCGTGACATTGAAAAACTTATTCAGGTGAAAGTTCCAGCAGTGAAGGATCACCCTTATCTATTGAAAGAAGGCACTAAAGCTCCTGCACAACAGACTAAAAAAGCAGGTGCGGCGCGCAATAATAGCACACGCGCCAAAAAGCCACAAGGTTTAAGAGGCGGTCAAAAAACTGCACAAAGACCGCACGCACAAACGAAAAAAGTAAGTAATGCAGCTGGTCGAAAAAGTCGATAAACGAATATTGCAGTACTCTACTTGTAATTATTTCACTACTAAAAACGCCACCACCCATTAAAATGGATGGTGGCGTTTTTTAGATTGTATACCAGAAAATTACTTAGCTACCTTAGATTCAAGGCCTTCAGCTAGCAAGAATGCACTAAATGGAATTAATTCTTCAGCTTCATATTTTTCTTTGTAAGCTTTGATTTCTTCTTCGCTGTAGAAGGCAGGGTCTAACTTCAATGTTTCTACTGGAATTGGACGATCTTTAGTTATTTTAGCATCGATTAAAACCGTTTTACCTTCTTTGTTAGCTTTAACAGCTTCCGCCATTACTCGGTCCATGTCTTCGATACGGCTTACTGTGAAACCAACAGCTCCTTGTGCTTTGGCAATCATAGCGTAGTCAACGTCTGTAAATTCAGTACCAAACGTATTTGAGTTTGTATCTTCATATTTATTCTTGATGAAGCCATACTCAGTGTTTGTGAATACCACGTTGATAACTGGTAGATCGTAACGTACGTTTGTAACGATATCTTGGTAGTTCATTGAGAACGCACCGTCACCAGCTAAGTTCCATGCTTGACGATTAGGGTAAACTTTCTTCGCAGCAATACCACCTGGTAATGCAATACCCATAGTCGCGAATAATGGCGACGTTCTCCACATGTTCTTAGGAGTCATATGTAAATGACGAATAGATGTTTGAGTTGAGTTACCAACGTCGATAGAGTAAATAGCATCTTCATCCGCGTACTTGTTGATTGCATTGTACACTTGGTAAAGTTGTAGGTCTCCACTTTCTTTTGTTTCTAATTTCGTCATGTACTCACGCCAGTTTTGAATGTTTTTCAAGTTAGCGTTCCACCAAGCTGATTCTTCAACTGGAGCTACTTTTTCAAGTAATAAGTTAACTGCTTCTCCAGCATCTCCAAGAATTGCAACATCAGCATTGTGACGTTTACCTAGCATTGCTGGGTTGTTGTCAATTTGGATGAAGTTTTCAATGTTTGCGAATGTATTTTCTACTTCAGCAAACGGGAAGTTTGATCCAACGAAAAGAACAGTGTCCGCTTCTTTGATTGTTTCGTTAGCAGGTTTCCAACCAACACGGTAAGTAGAACCAGCTAAAGCTTCATAGTCATATTCGAATGTTTCGTAGTTTTTACCCGTTACAATTACTGGAGCTTTCATTAAACGAGATAATTCAGTTACTGCAGGGCCGTGTCCCATAGTTCCAATACCTGCATAAATAACAGGACGTTTAGAATTATTTAACACTTCAACTGCTGCGTCAATATCTGCTACATTAATTGGTGAAGAAGTATAATCACGGAAGCTGTGAGCTGTAGAGTAAAATGCATCTACATCGATTTCTTTGAAACCGAAATCTCCAGGTACTTCTAATACTGCTACTCCGCGTTTAGCGATAGCCGTGCGGATTGCTTCGTCAATTAATTTTGGTAATTGTTCAGCATAAGCTACACGACGGTTGTAAACTGCGATGTTAGCAAACATTGGATTTTGGTTTAATTCTTGGAAAGCATCTAAGTTTAATTCTCTTTGTGGACGAGAACCTAGAATAGCTAATACGGGTGTATTATCCATTGCAGCATCGTAAAGGCCGTTGATTAAGTGAGAAGCACCAGGTCCACCTGATCCAACACATACACCTAATTTGCCACCAAATTTCCATTGCATTACTGCTGCCATTGCTGCAACTTCTTCATGCTTAACTTGAAGGAATTCAATATTTGTTTCTTCTTGTTCGCCTAAAGCTTCCATTAAAGGAGCTAATGTACCTGAAGGAATACCGTAAATCGTCTCAATTCCCCAATCAGCCATAACTTTTAGTGAAGCTGTACTAACTTTAGTCTTTCCATGTGTCATTCTAATAATCCCCTTTGATTAAATTCACCATTATAAACGCAAATATTATTTTAACACTTCTAGTTGAAGAATCAAAATAAAAAACCCACTAAAATGCATTTATAAGAAGATATCCACAAATTACCAACCTAATCTAACGCGTATTTTTTATTTCTAACCGCTGTTTCATTTTCGGCAAAAACTGTTTTTCATTTTACTGTTTTATTTTTTGATATATTCAAATAATATAAACCCTATCAAACCGCATGAGCGAATACGTTTGATAGGGTTTTGTAAAAATAAAAGCTGCCAATTATTCCGCAGTTATTCTAATATCGGTTTTCCAGCTGCATTTCATAAAGGCGGCGAAAAACTTCAAGTAACGGTGATGAGGATGCCGTTTTTTCCTGCAGATGTGTGGCATAACATCACCAATACTGGCGACAAACCGCTGAAGATGTATATGGTTTACGCCGGACCGGACCACATTAAACAAAAATATCCACGCCACAAATTTTGTGACATGGATATCTTTTTATCTTTATTTAACCAAAGAAAACTTCCCACTTTGCACATGGACCATCAAAACGGAAATATCCGCTGGGTTTACCCCACTGATCCGGCTTGCTTGCGCAATTGTTTCAGGTTGAATTTTCTTCAATTTTTCTTTAGCTTCGTTGGCAATGCCGTTAATGGAATCATAATCGATATTCTCTGGAATACGTTTCTCTTCCAAACGTTTTAGCTTTTCTACTTTACTATAGGCTTTATTAATATACCCATCGTATTTAATTTGAATTTCAACTTGGCGTGTCACGTCACTTGAAAGCGGCTCTTCTAATGGCGCGAATGGATATAGACTGTCGTAGTCCAACTCCGGACGTTTTAGTAAATCAGCGAACAAGAAACCATCACGTAATTGAGTAGAGTTCTTTTCTGCCAAGAATGCTTGTAGTTCTGCAGTTGGTTTCAGACGAATGCCTTTCAAGCGTGCAATCTCTGCTTCTACGGCAGCTTGTTTGTTGATAAATGCTTGATAACGCTCGTCAGACAATAGGCCGATATCGTGTCCAATTTCAGATAGACGCATGTCCGCATTATCATGACGTAAGATTAAACGGTATTCCGCGCGTGATGTCAGCAAACGATATGGCTCCAAAGTACCTTTCGTTACTAAATCGTCGATCATAACGCCGATGTAACCATCACTTCGTTTCAAAACAAGTGGTTCTTTTCCTTGAACGGTTAATGCAGCGTTGATACCCGCCATCAAACCTTGCCCAGCTGCTTCTTCATAACCGGATGTTCCGTTCATTTGACCCGCTGTAAACAGGTTTTTAACGATCTTCGTTTCCAAAGATGGACGCAATTGATGCGGTTTAACGACATCGTACTCGATTGCATAACCCGTACGCATCATTTTTGCATTTTCTAAACCAGCGATTGAATGCAGAACCGCTTCTTGTACTTCTTCGGGTAAAGAAGAGGATAAACCTTGGACATAAACCTCTTCAGTATTGCGGCCTTCAGGCTCCAAAAATAATTGGTGACGCGGCTTGTCGCTGAAACGTACGATTTTATCTTCAATAGATGGACAGTAACGTGCCCCTACCCCTTCAACGATTCCGGTAAACATCGGTGCGCGGTGAAGGTTATCGCGGATAATTTGATGCGCTTCTGGTCCTGTATAGGTCAACCAGCAGGACAATTGGTCTTTCAAATAATCTTCATCTTTTGAGGTAAAACTAAAGTGATTCGGTGCCTCATCTCCGGGTTGCTCTTCCGTTTGAGAGTAATCAATAGAAGAAGACAAGATACGCGGTGGCGTACCTGTTTTGAATCGTGCCAAATCAAAGCCATGCTCCAACAAGCTTTCTGATAACTTAATAGAAGGCTGGGAGTTATTTGGACCGGATGAATACTTCAATTCACCGATGATAATTTGACCACGTGATGACGTTCCTGCCGTCAAAATAACGGCTTTACTGTGATAAATCGCACCGGTATGTGTAATCACACCTTGAACGGTTCCATCTTCTACGATTAGTTCATCAACAATCCCTTGGCGTAATAACAAGTTCTCTTGTTTTTCCAAGGTTTTTTTCATTTCATGCGCATAGTCATTTTTATCTGCCTGCGCACGCAACGCTTGAACAGCCGGACCTTTCCCCGTGTTCAACATCCGCATTTGGATATACGTTTTGTCAATATTACGACCCATTTCGCCGCCCATCGCATCAATCTCACGCACGACGACCCCTTTAGCCGGGCCCCCAATGGAAGGATTACATGGCATAAACGCAACCATGTCTAAATCAATTGTTACTAATAATGTGGATTGTCCCATACGCGCTGCTGCCAAAGCCGCTTCCGAACCGGCATGCCCTGCACCTACGACAATGACATCAAAGTTGCCTGCTTCATAATGCTTCATTGTGTCTTTCCTTTCTATACATTCCTTTTATTTACCTAAACAGAATTGACTAAATAACTGTGTTAATAATTCATCTTGTACCGTATCTCCGGTAATTTCGCCCAATAATTCCCATGCATGTGTAAAGTCAATTTGAACCAGATCCACCGGCATATCCGCCTCAATCCCGCTCAATACCTCTTCCAATGCAGCAACGGTATCGTTTAACAAAGCAATATGGCGGACGTTTGAAATGTACGTAGCATCCTGTTCACCCGTTTCACCAGCAAAGAACATCTCCGAAATTTGTTTTTCCAATAAATCCAAGCCGACTTGCTCCAGCATTGAAGTCGAAATAACCTTCTCAGGTTCGCTCCAGTTCGCCAAATCAGCTGGCGTTACTCTTGCTTCTAAATCGCTCTTATTCAAGAGAATAATACGGTTCATCTGTTGCGATGCTTCCAGTAATGCAATATCTTCTGGACTCAACTCTTCGCTTTGGTTCAATAAAAGTAAAATTAAATCCGCCTCTTGTAATGCTTTTCGGCTGCGTTCTACACCGATTCGCTCAACCACATCTTCCGTTTCACGAATTCCGGCTGTATCAACCAGCTTCAATGGCACGCCATTCACGTTTACGTATTCTTCAATTGTATCGCGGGTTGTTCCGGCAATATCCGTTACAATCGCTTTTTCTTCCCGAATTAAACGGTTTAACAAGCTTGATTTCCCAACATTTGGACGCCCGATAATTGCTGTTTCCAGACCTTCACGCAAAATCTTTCCTTGTTTAGCTGTGTGCAGTAATTGCTCCACATGGCCTTTTACTTCTTTTGTCTTTTCCTTTAAGAGCTTCGTTGTTACTTCTTCAACATCGTCATATTCCGGGTAATCAATGTTTACCTCGACTTCTGCCAATGTATTCAAAATAATTTGGCGGATGTTACGGATTAAGTTGGATAAATCACCGTCCAATTGACGCAAAGCGACATCCATCGCCCGGTCCGTTTTCGCCCGAATCAAATCCATCACGGCCTCGGCTTGGGATAAATCGATTCGCCCATTTAAGAAAGCGCGTTTCGTGAATTCACCGGGTTCCGCCATCCGTGCGCCATTTTGCAGAATCGCCTGCAACAGACGATTGACGCTCACAACACCACCGTGGCAGTTAATTTCAACGACATCTTCACGGGTAAATGTCTTCGGTGCGCGCATAACACTCACCATTACTTCATCAATCATTTCGTTCGTTTTTGGATTGTAAATATGTCCATAGTTAATCGTGTGGCTGGCTACATCTGCCAAACGCTTTGACCCTGCTTGGTAGAGACGGTCGACAATCGCGACTGCGTCATCTCCGCTCAATCGGACAATCCCGATCGCCCCTTCTCCTGGTGGCGTTGAAATAGCAGCAATCGTATCAAATTCAGTAATATTCAATGAAACGCACTCCTTCCTCATTTTGTTTAATTTTGCGCATCAAAAAAGTGCCCACTCCACCCCTTGGCTTTTGGGGTGGTTAAGCACTTTGACTGCGTCACACGTATATATGTAATTAGTTGATTTTTGATTCTCAGAAATTATACAGTGTCTGTTGACCAATTGCAAGCACTAACAATTAAACTTTAATAATAAATCGCAATTTTGTCATATCATTTACCATTCTAGATGGTATAATACTGAGCAATGCTTTATAGATTGAACTGTGGTAAGATAGCAGTGTGAAAGCCTATACAACGTTGATATACTAGTAAAATATATCTAATAAGGAGTTCATTTCCATGAATAAATTTTATGATATTTATCTGGATTTAAAATGTAAGATTGAAAAATATGAATATACAACAGGCTCTTTATTGCCTAGCGAGAAATTACTCTCTGAAAAATACGGTGTCTCGCGAGAAACCACTCGAAAAGCCCTCGCACTTTTATTGGAAAATGGCTATATTCAAAAGAAACAAGGAAAAGGTTCTATCGTATTGGACATCCAACGGTTTAATTTCCCCGTTTCAGGATTAACCAGTTTCAAGGAATTACAACAATCACAAAACATTGAAAATGAAACCATCGTTCTAAAGAACAAACGTGAAAAAATTCCTGAATTTCTGGCTGAAACGTTAAATCTACCAACGAATACAGAAGCGGTATCTTTAGTGCGCCTCCGTAAAATTTCAGGTGAAGTGATTATTATCGACAAGGATATCTTACTGGCGAATATTGTGGATGCTGTGCCATCTGAAGCTGCTGAAGACTCCTTGTATGATTACTTGGAAGGCACATTGGGACTAAATATTTCTTATGCCAAAAAAGTATTCGTTGTGGAATCTGCGACACCGGAAGATCGTGCGATGATGCATTTACCAGAAGACTCTTATGTCGTAGTCGTTAAAAGTGAAGTTTATTTGGAGGACACGCGTCTCTTCCAATACACCGAATCCCGTCACCGCCTCGACCGATTTAAATTTGTGGAATTCGCCCGTCGGAAAAACAGTTTGATTTAAGAACACCAAACAGCTCACTCAAATCAATTTTACGATTTGAGTGAGCCTTTTGTGAAATAATAGCTCACTCAAACTGATTTTACGCTCTGAGTGAGCCTTTTTGCTGCAAAAACCTACTATAATAAAAAGAAGGAATCCTTTACAGACAATGTCATCAAAGGGTTCCTTCTTTTTCTGTACCAAAAGCTACTTCTCTAAGAGAAACAAAATAAAAGCCAATCACTAACTCTAATAATCCCGCTATACTAACCATATTCCATGTCGTCCTGATGCCTATGAATGCTGCCAGTGTAGCGCCCAAAAGAAAACAGAAAAGGTTCAAACAATGAAAAGTCAGCTTTTGTTTATCCAAAGAAGCGCCTTTAAACATTTCGCTCAATGTGATTCCAATATCTGTTAGCGTTCCGGTTATGATGGTTGTTTTCACCACCATGCCCTTGCAGTAAAGAGTGATGCCGTTTGTAACTCCCAATACCAATACCAAATAAAGTAAAAAGAAGACGGAATTGAATCCCATTATACTGAATAGAATAAAGATAAGGCCGATACCAACAAATAAAAAACCGTAACGCGAACCCATTTCTTCTCTATCCAACGGTTTAAACAACCCGCTAATAAAGCCGCCCAGTATAAAAGTAAAAGCAATTGCTACCAACTGGAGTACCGTAGTAAAATTACCTTCCACATACGCAATAGCAATTTTGGATATGTTACCGGTTTGACCGCCCACTACCCGTGAAAAAAGTATAATTGCAGTAACATTTAAGTAGCCACCCAGAAGTCGCAACAAGTAGACCCAAATGGATGAATTTTCTTTTTGGTGCACGGAAAAACCATTTCCTTTCCTCAACTAACATTTTTATTTCTCAATTTGTTCATTATAACGCAATATACAGAGGTTTGAAGGGAAATTTAAAAAAAGACTGAAACCTCTTAAAATACTAAGTTTCAGTCCACTTCATTATTCGATTACATCTCCCATATCAACGCGCATTGCTTCATCTTTATCAAATGAAAAATGGCCCGACTCATACGGTTCATTGTCTACAGTTAAAACGACTTCTTCGACGCCATAGTAAGTCCCAATAGTATTAACAATCCCTTGTAAGAGAAGGGATTCGCCTGAAGATCCGGCATTCATGTCCGTTACTAAGGACTTGTTAAAATCTACGTATACACGCCCATCTTCATTTAAGTACAGACTGTTGATACTTGCAGAGTCTGGAATCAAGCGGCCATATTCCACATCAGGAATTTGCTTGAAGAGATCTGTTAAGGTCTGACGTGTGACGTCATTTGTATCAAAGGCCATGTTTACCTCAGCTATTTCTAAGCCCATCACATTTGCATCTGGATAGAAAGCCTGTACAAGCGCTGTTTCCGGTACCCCTTCTTCACGTGAGTCCAATGTTGATGATGTTTCGTAAGTTCCAGCTGTGTCTGTAAAGGTTTCTTTTACCAGGCCAATTCCTTCGGCGTAGTAGCTTTTCGTAATCGTATCCTCTTCAGTGGTTGTCACTTCGATAGCAGCATACGTTCCCAAGGCTGTCTCAACAGTTGCATCCATTGCCGTAATTTCTGAAGCTGAACCGGATGGACTGTTCCAAGCTGTTCCCACTTTCAATGGTTCTTGCAACAGAATCGTGTTGCTTTCTTCACTTGTCTTATTCAACATATTCTCGCGGAAATACGTTTCAGGACGCTCAAAAACTTTCATTAAAGCTCCGTCCGCATATTCTAAAACTTCGACTATTTGTGTACCGCCGTTATTTTTCGAAAATTGGATGCGATTGTCTTCAATGTACTGTGGATATTTGGCATAACTCATATATTCATTGCCTTCTCCGATATACGTATAGGCGACATTTTCTTCAAACGGGAAATACGCCATAACAGGAGCTGTCTCGTCCGCCGGTTCTGACGCTGACACGCTACTCTCTGAACTGCTCTCTACCTGTGATTCCGAAACCACTTCGGATTGTGCAGATGATTCTTCATTAGGCGTTGCTGTGCCACAACCGGACAAGAACAAACCGACAATTGCCAAGGTTAATAATCGTTTCTTTTCCATAATAAATCCCTCCAAACAACATCATTTCTTATTATAATTATACCACACCTCCCGGTTTCTCATAAAAACGGATGCGAGTTATTTGGAAGAGTTCCGTTTCGCAAAGTTGGCACTAACAAAAATAGCCCTGCATGACAAAAATCATACAGGACTACCTTTTTATATTTTAAATGTTTTATTTCAACAAGAATGCGACGGTTTCGTAAGGACGCAGAGTCATTTCTTTCTGCAAGCTTGCCGTCTCATAGTTCCCAATCACAACTTCTGCTGCTTCATCGATATATTCTTCTGGTAGAGTCAGCGTGTAGTCTGTCCCATAGAAATGATTCAAGACTAGCAAACGTTGTCCGTCTTTCTCACGCACATACGCGTAGACTTCCTTATCATCCAAAAGAATGCCTTTGTAAGAACCATCAGAAATAAGTGGCATTTCCTTACGTAATTGGATTAATTTTTGATAGTAAGGGAAAATCTTACCATCAGCGATTTCCTTTTCAACGTTTACTGTTTTGTAGTTATCTGCAACGTTTAACCACGGTGTGCCTGTTGTAAAGCCGGCATGCTCGCTACTATCCCATTGCATCGGTGAACGTCCGTTATCACGTGATTTTTGGCGGATAATTGCCATGGCTTCTTCATGCGTTTGATCTTTCAAACGCAAAGCTTTGTAAGCATTGTGCGATTCGATATCGGCATACTCATGAATATCTTCATAATCCGGATTGGTCATCCCGATTTCTTCACCTTGGTAAATATACGGTGTTCCGCGCAATAAATGCATCGTTTGTGCCAACATCGTTGCTGTTTCATATGGATAGTTTTCAGTATCACCAAAGCGGCTGTTCGCACGCGGTTGGTCATGGTTGTTCCAGAACAATGCGTTCCAGCCATTGCCATCAGACATCCCTGCTTGCCACTCATCTAGCAAACTTTTCAGTTCCAAGAAATCGAAAGGTGCATTACTCCACTTTTCGCCGTCCACATAATCCACTTTCAAATGGTGGAAACTGAAAATCATGGATAACTCATTACGGGCCGGATCAGAATAAAGAACGCCATTTTCGACTGTTGTCGATGACATTTCCCCAACGGTTACGATGTTTTCGTGCTTTCCGAAACTCTCGATGTTCATTTCTTTTACCCATTCATGAACAATGGGTGTGTCCGTGTACAAGCTCTTCTCATTTCCGCCTTCGCTATCAACGAGTACTTCTTCTTTTCCAATAACGTTCAATACATCAAAACGGAAACCAGCAATACCCTTTTCCAACCAGAAATTAACCACTTTATATAATTCCTCGCGAACTTCAGGGTTACGCCAATTCAGATCCGCTTGGGTTTTATCATAAAGACATAAGTAATATTTATCGGTATCTCCGAATGGCGCCCACGCATCACCTACGAATTTAGATTGCCAGTTAGTTGGCAGGCTGCCGTCTTCCTTTGGTTCACGAAGAATGTAATAATCCTCATATTTTTTGTCGCCGGCCAGTGCTTTTTGGAACCATTCATGGGTTATGGATGTATGGTTAAACACCATATCAAACATCAACTCAATCCCGTGTTCCTTCGCTTTGGCGATTAACGCATCAATATCTTCCATTGTGCCGAATAACGGATCAATAGCGTAATAATCAGTTACGTCATATCCATTGTCTTTTTGTGGTGACTTGAAGACTGGATTCATCCAGATCATCTCAATCCCTAACTTTTCTAAGTACGGTAACTTTTCAATAATTCCCTTGATATCTCCCATACCGTTGCCATCCGAATCTTTAAATGACTTCGGGTATAACTGATAAATAGCTTTCTCTTTAAAATTTCCCATATTAAAAGCCCCCTCTAACATTAAAACAGGAGCAAAAGTCGAAATCACCTTTGCTCCTCAGTTTAATTATCTGCCTGATTCAATTACTGGTGTATCATCAATTTCGCCTTTAGGAACAAGGATCCCTTTTTTCTCAAATAAGACTGTCAACAAGAATGGGACAACAATTGCGATACCCATTGCTACAAAGAACATTGGCCAGTGTTCGAATTGGATGGATAAGAATCCAGGAATACCACCAACACCGATTGATGCTGCTGTTACGCCAGTTAGTACCGATACGAAGCCTGCTAGCCCTGATCCGACCATTGCGGCTACGAATGGATAAATATACTTGATATTAATACCAAACATTGCGGGTTCAGTAACACCTAGGTAACAGGAAATCATAGCTGGAATAGAAACTTGCTCTTCTTTTTTGTTTCCCCTGTGCATCCAAATAATTGCAAGAACTGCAGAACCTTGCGCAATATTTGATAGTGCAATCATCGGCCATAGTTGTGTACCACCGAAGTCTGATTGCAACTGTAAGTCAATCGCGTTGGACATGTGGTGTAGACCTGTAATAACAAGTGGTGAATAAAGAGCACCAAACACAAGTCCGAATAACCAGTTGAAACTGCTTGTGATACCGGAGTAAACCACGTTTGAAATCCAATTACCAATTTGCCAACCAATTGGTCCCAATACCGTATGGGCAATAATAACAGTTGGTAATAGTGCAAAGAATGGGACAAAAATCATGGAAATCGCTTGTGGAATCCACTTACGTAGCCAGATTTCCAAATACGCTAATGTGAAACCAGCCAACATTGCCGGTAATACTTGCGCTTGGTAACCAATCATATCAATTTGGAAGAATCCAAAGTCCCAGAATGGTATTTCCCCTGCTGCAGCTGCATCAGCCACACCATAAGCGTTCAAGAGTTGTGGTGAAACCAACGTTAATCCGAGTACAATACCCAAGATTTGCGTTGTTCCCATTTTTTTCGTTACACTCCACGTAATACCTACTGGCAGGAAGTGGAAAATTGCTTCACCAATGAGCCATAGGAAGTGGTTCACACCGGACCAGAATTGACTCACATCAACAATGCGATTATAAATCGGCTCGCCAGCTGCTGTTACTTGCGCAACACCATCTTGCATCAATTGACCGAGAGATTCCATTTGAATCCCTTCTAAGACATTACGGAATCCTAAGATAAGACCCCCAACAACGATTGCCGGAATAAGTGGACTAAAAATTTCTGCTAAAACGGACATGGCACGTTGAACTGGGTTTTGATTTTGTTTGGCAGCGGCTTTCGCTTGGTCTTTCGAAACGCCTTCTTTACCGGATTGCTTCGTGAACTCGTTGTAGAACATTGGCACTTCATTACCGACGATTACCTGGAATTGACCGGCTTGGGTAAAAGTACCCTTGACTGCCGGAATATCCTCAATCTTTTTCACATCTGCCGCGGATGGATCATTCAATACGAAACGCATCCGAGTTGCACAATGCGATACTGCCGAAATGTTATCGGGACCTCCTATATGCTCAAGTAGGTCTGCAGCATCTTTCTTAAAATCAGCCATTTTTGCTCCTCCTTTTTAACTTGTATATACAAGTCATCGGTACAATTATCATAACGTATTTAAATTCGTTTTGCAACCGTTTTCTAATTACTTTTAAAGAAAATGATTTATACGCTTCTGATGACAAAAAAAGCCATAAACAGAAGTCTGTCTACAGCTTTTTTGTATGGAGTACGTGTGGGTTGAATGACGTATATTTCGTCTCAATCGGTTTAACTTTTCCTTCTAGAGACTTGTATTTCCATAGCTTCCGATAAAAATTAAGCGTGGAAATACCAATATACAATTTGCGCAGCCAGTTGGTCTCATAAGCAGCTACCAAGGGATGAACCACAGGCATGGTTCTGAGTTTTGGAAACTCTACACGGTGCTCCAAGAGATGATTGGTTAGCGCGCTGTAGATAATTTCTTTCTTAAAGGGCGCAAATGAAAGTTCCTTTTTGAGCAGGAAGTCTTCTATATAATAAGCTGCCACATTATAGCCGGCAGCCGTGACATAATAATTGCTTAAACCTAAACGACCGTTCATTTCAAAAAAAACATAATCATTCCGGCGGGCATCATATTTCACATCAAAAGTAGCAAAACCATAGAAGCCGGTCGCCGCAATCATCCGGGAAATAGGTTCCTCCACTTGCTTTTCTTCGCGAACCCAGCCTGCCAAACTATTTCCAATCGCAGACGGTGTCGGATCATCTACTAAGACATTTGCATAAGAAAACAACTTAATCTGTAAATCTTTTTGCGAAACATAAACCGTTACAATTCCCAGATGCGTATCGTCTCCCGGAATATACTCTTGTACAAGTAAATCGGACGTGTAACCTGCCTGACGGATACGGGAAATGATTGTAGCTGCTTCCTCTTCATGTTGGCAAATATAGACTTTATTCTTTCCTTCAAAATCTAAATTGTGATATTCCGTTGTCTGAGCGGCTTTAATAATGACCGGATAAGCGAGTTCAAATGTTTCCGATTCACGTAAAACGACTGTGCGGGGATGCAAAATATCCAATTGTTCACACAGGTTACTAAAGTTAGTTTTATCGACAACTGAGATATACGATTCGTAATCCGAATAAGGGACAACCCATTTTGATGAAAAATGGGTTCTATTTTTGATCAGCAGTTCCACATATCGGTCATCACTACCAAAAATTATTTTTTGCGTTTCTGGATAATCTTTTTGAATAGCCGCCATTGTACATGTCAGAGCCGTAAAGTCTTGCATATCTACTTGATAATAAAATTCAAGGATACGTGAATTTCGTACCGGACCTGTCTGGAAGGGACTAATAATGATGGTTTTTACACCATATTTTTCGTAAAAGGCGCGCGCTAGGCTATATGAGCCGCGGTTTGCTCCCATAATAACAGGGGTAAAGTTCATGCATGTTCGTCCTTTCTACACAATATAAAAATCTTTTTTCTTATAATCGTACTGTAAAGAACCAACTGCTTTTTTTGATTCATCAGCAACCAGCTGTCCCCAGACATTGTCAAAGAACGGAAGTGGAAGCGCTGAAAAATGTGTTGGTCATGAGTTGCTAACAAAACAGTCGTGCCACGGCGGTTAATCCGCATAAGCAGACGGAAAATTTCCATCGATGCGCGCGGATCAAGATTCCCAGTCGGTTCATCGGCCAAGAGAATCCGAGGTTCATTAATAAGCGCGCGGGCAATTGCGACACGTTGCTGTTGTCCCCCAGAAAGTTCTTCCGGATAACAATCAGCTTTATCGGCGAGTTCCACTAAGGTCAGCGTTTGTCTAATACGGGCATCCATTTCTTCTTCAGGAAAAGCTAAAATCTCGAGTGCAAAGCGCACATTTTCATACACAGTTTTTTTCGGTAACAGGTGATACTCTTGAAAGATGATGCCGATATCGCGACGTAGTTTATGTAAATCGCGTACTTTAATTTTTGAGATATCGCGTTCGTCAATCATCACAGTTCCCGAAGAAATCGCTTCATCGCGGTATAACGTTTTTAGTAATGTTGATTTCCCTGATCCACTCGCACCTAGTAAATAAACAAACTCGCCTTCTTCAATCGTAAAGCTCATATCACGAATCGCTACAACTCCGCGCCGATAAACCTTCCCCACATTTTTACATTCAATAATAGTCATCGCTTCTTACACTCTTTCTTATTGTTTGAACTGGTTAATGCCACTCATCATCTCGTCTGTACTTTGAGCAGCTTTTACATTCATCGCATATGCCCGTTGCGCAATCATCATATCCGTTATAGCCGTAGCTAAATCGACATTCGATTGTTCAACAAATCCTTCCAACACTTCTACTCCAACTTGTTGCATCGCACCTGTTGCCGTGTATTTATTCTCGCCGACAGGTACCAGTTCCCCCGCATTTAAAGCCGGTTGAAAGACAGCAGGTTGACTCCCATTCATTGTGATTCTCTCACCGCGTGCGTTCACGACCGCACCAGCTAAATCGCGTGTAAATGCACCATCGCGTGTGTAATAGATTTGATTGTCTCTTCCTGTTACTTGGAAGAAGCCATCGCCCGCTATTGCAAATTGATCCGGCCCTTCACTCGCTACAACTTTACCCAGCGACATGTCAACGGTGTAATCATCGGCGCGAACTCCGCTTTGAATAGCAACCGTATCAACATTATCATTAAGTAAGAGCGTATCTGTTGCTGCATAATTATTGGTCATTAATTCTTCGAATTCCGCTTGACGCGCTTTGTAACCAAGCGTATTCACGTTGGCGACATCATTTGCGACCGTATCCAAATGATATTGGAACGCATGGAGGCCGGATTTAGATACATTTAATAGATGACTCATTTACGTTCTCCTCCTATACCTTTCCAAGCTCGTTACTTGCTTTACGCAACGTCTCATCACTTGCATGCAGGGCTTTTTGATTGGATTCAAACTCACGTGCAATCTTCATTAGCTCTACCATTTCATCGGCCATGTTTACTTCATCAAGCGTGTATACTTCGTCGACTTGATTCCGCAAAGCGAGTCCGCCTAATCCCGTTTGCTGGTTCCGTTCTGGGCCGCCCAAGTTGTTGATAAGAGCGACTTGCCCGTCTGCACTTTGAACCATCTTTAAAGCTTCATAGCCCGGTGTGTTCACATTCGCAATGTTCGTACTCACCATCTCTTGTTTCTTTTGCAAAATGTTGAAATTATGTTGTAACGTATCCATACTTCTAATCACGGTAATTCCTCCTTAGATAATCACGTAGCGAGCTGACACACTTCCCATGAATCTGGGAAACCCGCGGAATTGAAATATCAAAAACATACGCGATTTCCTTTAATGCCAATTTTTCGACATAGATAAGCTGTAAAATCTGTTGTTCGCGTTCAGATAATGACGCAACTGCCTCTTGCAGTTTTTCCACTTGCTCCTCATGAAGCAACGTTTCATCGAAACTTAAAACTCTATCATCCTCAATAAAATCGCTCAATACCGAGCCTGAACTTTCATCTTTGTAGATCGTTTGCTCTAGACTGACAGATGATAATTGGTGAATTGTTTCATAGACACCACTTAAATCTTTCTGAGCTAAATCTAACTTTTCAGCTATTTCACTTTCTTTTGCTGGTCGTTGGAATTCATTCTCCAGTTCTTCTTTAACGCGATAATAACTCTTTAATTTATCCATTCCTGTACGTGTTACAGGTGAAGATTTCCGCACCTCATCGATGATGGCCCCGCGAATACGCGTATAGGCATAACTTTCAAAAGGAACCTTTTTTGTATGATCGTATTTTCCCAGCGCGTCCATTAATCCGATGACACCAAACTGGTATAAGTCATCATAATCAAACGCATGACTTTTCACTTTTAAGCCTTTAACAACTTTTTCAACCAATGGCAAATATTCTAAGATTTCTTGTTCGCGGGTTTGTTCGTTAAGCATGGTTCACCTCCCGATGATCAATCTAATTCACATTTTCAACCATACCCTCTGCCGTAATGGCAATTTCATTCGGCACTTCATTCAAGGAGAGCACAGCTAATTCTGGGAAATTATAAGCTAATAAGTTACGTAAGGCCGGTCTATTTTTTGGTGATACAAGCAAGACATGCGGGATACCTTGCGTTTCAAGTGCAAAAGTCAAACGTTTCACGCTATCAAACAAATGATTGATGATATCGCCTTGCAAGACAGGAATTGATCCAGCCGATGATTTTTGGATACTTTGTCCGATTAATTCTTCTAAATCAGGATGGACGGTTACGACATGCAACACACGGTCTTCATCCAAGAACGGTTGCACAACTGTCTGTCTCAACGCTTGACGAACATATTCCGTTAACAACTCTGTTTCTTTAACGGTTGTTCCGTAGTCCGCCAACGTTTCTAAAATAGACACCATATCTGTAATTGGAATTTGCTCGCGCAATAAGTTTTGTAAGACCTTTTGTACTTCTCCTAAACGTAATACGTCTGGAATTAACTCATCAATAACAACGTTATATCTATCTTTCAAGCCTTCTAACAATTGCTTCACTTCTTGACGACCCAATAATTCAGAACTGTTTTGACGAATGGTTTCTTTCAAGTGTGTCACTAAAACAGTCAATGGATCTACAACGGTAAAGCCGTGAAGGTCCGCTAATTCTTTGTCGTTTGATTCTATCCACAAAGCATCCAAACCAAATGATGGTTCTTTCGCAGCAATCCCTTTAAATGGTACTTCTTCACCTTCAGGCATCAACAACAATTCTTTGTCCATATACAATTCACTCTTGGCTTGAATATTACCTTTGATTTTGATGACATATTCATTTGAACCCAGTTGTAAGTTATCTCGGATACGAATCGGTCCAAGTAAAATTCCCAACTCTTGGGCGAACTGTTTCCGGATGATTAACACGTGATTCATAATATTCTCATCTTTACTATCATCCGCAATACTGATTAAGCCATAGCCAATCTCAATGGATATGGGATCGATTTGATGAGGGACAATCGCATCATTTGTATTCCTATCTCTCTCAACACGATTAGCTGACAGTTGCGCCTGCTCTTCTGCCACCGCTTGTTCAAAACTTTTCTTCTCCGTTTGTAAGGCCAGGTAACCGGCTGTGCCGGCACCGACTGCTACAATTAGAAATAGGAAGAAAGGAAAGCCCGGAACGAGAGCAAAAACAAGCATAATACCACTTAACAAGAACATAACTTTTGCCGTTGAAAATAACTCTGGGATTAAGGAGCTACCAAAGCTTTTTGAATTTCCGGAACGCGTTACTAAAATACCTGATGCAATCGAAATCAAAAGTGACGGTATTTGGCTTACTAAACCATCTCCGATTGTCAATTTCCCAAAGCGTTCCAAAGCTTCCATAATTCCCATGCCATTTTGCAGTGAGAAAATTAAAATCCCACCGATTAAGTTGACAGCCGTAATAATAATACTGGCTGTCGCATCACCTTTGACAAACTTACTTGCCCCATCCATGGCACCATAAAACTGCGTTTCGCGTTCTAAATCATTCCGACGCTTTTTAGCTTGGTCTTCAGTAATCAAGCCTGAAGCTAAATCCGAGTCAATCGACATTTGCTTTCCGGGCATCGCATCCAACGTAAAACGTGCGGATACTTCAGAAACCCGGCTCGAACCACTTGTAACAACAATCATCTGAATAATAAAGATAATCAAGAAGATAACCGCTCCGACAACGACATTGTTTCCAGCCACTAAGTTAGCAAACGTATCAATAACTTGTCCGGCATCTCCCTTGGTTAGAATCAACCGCGTAGACGAAATATTCAATCCCAGTCGAAACATGGTCGTAATCAATAAGATGGTCGGGAAACTTGAGAATTCCAAAACACTTTTCGTAAAGAGTGTTAAAAGGAGAATTGTAAATGATAGTGCGATATTAATAATCAAGAGAAAATCTAGAATCGTTGCGGGCAAAGGGATGACAATCATTGCCATGATTAAAACAACGAAGATGGAGACACTCATATCCATCATTGTTGTTTTCTTTTTGCTTGGCTGTTGTGTTTGTGTTGCCATTTATCCTTCCACCTATCCATTCCATTAGATTTTCTTTTTATTCATATTTTCCATTTGATAAACGAGGGCCAACATTTCAGCAACAGCTTGATACATGTCTGCTGGAATTGATTGTCCGACTTCGACTGATTTATACAAACTGCGGGCGACTGGTTTATTTTCCATAATAGGCACACCGTGTTTGCCAGCTCGCTCTCTAATTGTAGCAGCCATGTGATCGGCCCCCTTCGCAACAACTGTTGGAACAGGATCTTTCTCTTCGTCATAACGAATTGCAATCGCCAAATGGGTCGGGTTTGTTATAATCACAGCTGCCGTTTCGACATCTTTCAGCATACGACGGGTTAATTGGCGGTGTTTCTGTTTCCGCTGTGACTTTATGTGCGGATCGCCTTCGTTTTGCTTGAATTCATCTTTTACTTCTTGCTTCGTCATCTTAAGTTGTTTCTGATGATCATATTTTTGATAAGCAAAATCGGTTGCTCCCAGAATAAATAAGACAACTGCTAATTTGGTACTGACTGTCTTCACAATTTCCAAAACAATAAAAAATATTTTTTCTGTGCCGACTGAACTGGCATTCAAGGCATAGTAGCCAACTTGGTTCGCTGATGATGCGGCCATCCAAAAGATAAGACCCAACTTCGCCATGTTTTTCAACAATTGAAAAAATGCTTTTTTGCTGAACATATTTTTTAGTCCCGAAACAGGGTTCATCCGATTGAACTGTGGCTTCATCGGCTCAGCGGACAAATAAAAACCAACTTGAATGATATTTACGACAATGCCCGCTACAAAGGCGACTGCTAAGAAAGGACCTGCCAACATAAAAAAATAAAGAATGGCTTGCATCCCGATTTGGTTCATATTGTTTTCCAAACTGTCGGCAGAAAGATCAAACGTGAACATCCGTATTAGAATCGGATAAACATTTTGTAAGGTCATCGTCACGAGTGAGACACCCACTAAGGCAAAAATGGTAAAAGTTAAAGAACTACTTAATTCCTGACTCTTAGCTATTTGGCCTTTCTTGCGGGCATCGCTCAGTTTCTTGGCACTGGGCTTTTCCGTTTTTCCATCGCGTTCGGACATGTTCTCACTCCTAAATCGAAACTAAAGAATTAATAAATTCGTATGTGTGGTGAATCATCTGCGGCAATACATCCGCAATATCGCGGTACAGCGTTGGCAAGAATGCGAGCAAAAAGGTCACCACGACCAATACTTTCAACGGCATACTCAAAATAAGAACGTTAATCTGAGGCACCGTCCTAGATAAAATCCCCAACAGAATCTCTGTCATCAGAGCCACAATAAGTAACGGTGCTGCCAAGTTCAAAGCAATCTCGAAAACTAAGGTAAAGAGCGTTAGAATCCCTTCCACTTGCACTGACATTCCCGCTGTTTGAACCGGTATAGCTTCAAAGGAATATGCTAATGTTTTTATCATCTGATGATGCATATCGGTCAGAAAATAAATAGCCAATGAAACCCAATAATACACACGTCCTAAATAAGAGGCATTGACTCCGATCGTACTGTCAAAGAGTTGCGCCATAGAAAAACCTGCTTGGACATCGGCAAAAGCACCTGCCATCTCAATCGCTGAAAAGAACAACTGAGATACGTAACCAATGGCAAGTCCCAACAGTACTTCTTGAATACCTTCCCAGACAAAAAACGGCACAGATAACTCCGGATAGCCTGTCGGTGCGAATGGATAGAGCGGCAATGCTAAGCCTACCGTTAAAGCAACTTTCCAAATGGTAGGAATTCCTTTAAATGAAAAGCCGGGACATACAACGACGAAAGCACCAATTCGCATGACCATCAATAAAAAAATCTGTAAATCTGCATTCACATCGTCACCCTACAATCCTGAAATAATTTCAAAGATTTTTTCAGTATACGCAATGATGCTATTCAGCATAAAATTTCCGAAAATAATTAATGAACCAATGACAGCCAACACTTTCGGAACAAAACTTAAGGTTTGCTCTTGTATTTGTGTGGCAGCCTGAATGACACTAATAACCAAACCGATAACCAGTGCAATTAAAAGAACCGGTCCCGCTACCGTCATAATCGTTACGAACGCTTCCCGTAAAATATCTAAACTGCTTTGAATCGTCATGATGATTCCTCCTACTGAAAGCCGAGAACGACTGATTCAACTACTAAATACCAGCCATCTACTAATACAAACAACAACAATTTAAACGGCATGGATATCATAGCCGGTGATAGCATGAACATCCCCATCGACATCAAAATACTGGAGACTACCATATCGATAATTAAAAACGGAATAAACAAAAGGAAACCAATCGTAAAGGCCGTCCGTAATTCACTAATCGCAAATGCTGGAATAGCCGCTACCAAAGGAATATCCGCTTCCGCTTCTATCTCACTATCATTTTTTGCTAAATCCAAAAACAATTGGAGGTCTTTATCACGAGTCTGATTCAACATAAACGATTTAATTGGCTTTTCAGCACGCTCATAAGCTACTTCCAAGTTAATTTCATCTGCTAATAATGGTTCCAATGCTTCCTCATACACAACCGAATAGACCGGCTGCATAATGAAGAGGCTCAGAAACATTGCCAAGCCAATAATGACTTGATTCGGCGGGTTTTGTTGTGTTCCTAAAGCGCTTCGCAAGAACGAAAGCACCATAATGATGCGGGTGAAACTACTGGTTAGAATTAAGAATGATGGCACAATACTTAAGAGACCTAATAGGACATACAATTTAACTGTATCCGGTGTTGCCGGAATATCGGTTAAAAACCCGTCCAACTCTACAGCGGATACTTGTGATTGTGTTAGAAAGAAGAAAAAGAGTGTGAGAGCTCCTATATGTAATAAACGTTTCACGATTGTTTCCTCTTTTCTAACTTTTCCGTCAAAACGGTCAGCCATTCTGGTTTGTTTTCTTGTTCTTCGGCAGTTTCTATGTATTTTTCTAATTCGGCTCCATTCAACTCTTTGAGAATCTCATTGTTTTGTTCTGTGCCGCTCATTAAATAATATCTACCGACCACCTCAATAATGTATAACGATGATGTTTTACTCAAAGGTAGTCGCTCAATGACCTTGATATTTCGAGCACTTTTCATCGCTAATTGATTCAATTGTTTAATTAAATAATTTGCAGCGATAATAATCACAATCAATGCGGCCATACTCTTAAATACAAATTCGATTCCCATACGTTGGCTAAAGCCCCTTCCTGTTACTGCATAACCATATCGGTTATAAATACTTCTTCGATGATTGTGTCACCTAATAATTGATTTACTTGTTCTTCTACTTCTTGCTTAATAGTGAGGTTACTGCCTTCTTCGTTAAAAACAGATTCCGAAGTTTTTTTACGTAACAAAGCAATGATTGTGTCCCGTACTTTCGCTTCTTCCTCTAAAAGAATTGTTTCCTTCTCTTCATCTAATACAGCAAAGGTAAAACCCATTCTCAAAAAGCTTTTGTCATTAGAAGCCAGCGGTTTTAAGTTAATTAAAAACTCGCTATACGGTACTTTTATGTATATGATTTCTTCTGGTTCCGACGGTTGCATGAACGCCAACGCTTGATCTGATGTGAGGTAAGAGCCCAAAGCTCCCCCTCCTACTCCAAGAATGGCAACAACGACGCCGAGGATAATCATTTTAGGTAAATTCATTCCTGTTTTTTCTTTTTCCATTTATTATCCCTCCGGTTCGTAAACAACGACGATATTTACACGTCGATTGCGGGCACGGTTTTCTTCTGAATTGTTAGGAGCTAAAGGTTGATACTCACCGAATCCCACTGCAGAGAGACGGCTCGTATTTACGTGTTCATTCTCATTCAAGTAGCGAAGGACTGAAACGGCACGGCCAACAGAAAGTTCCCAGTTCGTTGGGTATTGTCCATACGCATTGGGAATATCATCCGTATGCCCTTCTATCACAACTCTATTATCCAATTGGTTTAATAATTTACCGACTGATTTTAAGACCGAACGTCCTTCCCTGGAGATTGAAGCACTCTCTTTTCCAAACAGGATGGCATTACTGACGTTAACGTAAATGCCTTTCGGATCAGCAGTGATAATCACTTTATCTTCTAAATCATTCTTTTCGACAAAATTGATAACGCGGTTGTATATTTCAATCAGTGCCGGGTCCAGTTCAGCCACTTCCAACTCTTTGGCTGGTACCACTGTTTCGTTTGTTCCCGTATTATCATCCTCAAACGGTACAATCACTCCGTCTATGATGCCTTCCCCTCCACCAATTAAAGATGAAGAAAGGGATTGTGCAGCTTGAGTGAACTTTTCATTACTGACATTCGACATCGAAAATAGCAAGATAAAAAAGGTTAAAAGCAAAGACATCAAGTCGGAGAAGGTGGTCATCCAAGAAACGCCACCCCCGTCGCTATTTCCTGCTGATTTTTTTCTTCTTCTAGACATAACTATTTCCCTCGCTTGGTTCTAGCAAAGGTTCAGGCCTCTCTTTCGTTGCAATGCCATCCAAATAGCTTTCTAGTTTTTGTTCGATGACGCGTGGGTTTTGACCGGACTGAATCGCCAAAACACCTTCCATCACCATTTCATTTACGGTTGCTTCTACTTGCGTCAGTGATTGTAAGTTTTGAGCAATAGGCAAGAAGATGAGATTCGCCATTAAGCTTCCGTAGAATGTGGTTACCAAAGCAACGGCCATCCCACTACCAATTGCGCTTGGGTCTGTCAACGCGCCTAGCATGTTGATAAGACCAATTAATGTTCCGAGCATCCCAAAACCTGGCGCTAAGTCGCCCCACTTCAGGAATATATTTTGACCAACGCTGTGTCTGGCTTCCATGTTATCGATTTTAGTTTCTAAAATTTCACGGATATTTTCTGGATCCATGCCGTCGATAACCATCTTAATACTGTCTGAAAGAAATTCATTCTCAATCTCAGGTATTTTATTATCTAATGCCAACAAACCCTGGCTACGTGAAATACGTGATAACTCAACGATTTGCGTGATGAGTTCACCCTTGTTCGTATCATCTTGTACAACTAATTTTTTTATTACGCTTGGTATTCTTTTTATTTGATCAAAAGGGAAGCTCATCATTAGAGCAGCAAATGAGCCAAAAATCGTAATAACAATTGATGGTCCATCGATGAAAGATGTGAGCTCACCATCTAATGAAATTGACCAAAATACTAGAAATAAACCTACTCCAAGAGCTATCGGAGTTGTAAAATTCTTCTTCATTATTGTTCTGACTTCCTTTCAAAAGGGTTCATGACTTCACGTTTAAATGCCATTACCTTTTCTGCAATTTCCTCAGTTGTATCTTGTACACGCAACGTTTTACCGTTTATTAAGGTAATAATCGTGTCATACTCGACATCTACGCGATAGATAAGGTCATTATTTAAAAGAAATTCTTTACCGGTAATTGTTTTTAGTTTAATCATTATTTTTATCCCTTATGCTTAACGTTTCAACGCTAGTAATTCTTCTAACATTTGGTCAGAAGTTGAAATACTACGTGAACTTGCTTGGTATGCACGTTGCGCAACAATCATTTCCGTGAATTCGTTAGACAAGTCAACGTTTGACATTTCCAAGAAGCCAGAGCGGATTTTTCCGTACCCTTCTGAACCAGCTGAACCAACAATCGGTTGGCCTGAGTTTAATGTACTGCGGTACATATTTCCGCCTGTTTTTTCCAGTCCACCGGCATTACTAAAGTTTGTCAGCATCATCTGTCCAACAACCATAACTTTGTCATTGTAAACGCCCAAGATTAATCCACTAGAATCGACTGAATAGCTGTCCAATTTAATACCGTTATTTAGTTGAGGAATCGAAATTCCTTGCAAGTTACCGGTTTCTAATGCGGCTGGTGCCGTTCCAGTATATTCAACTGGCACATCAAGCATACGACCCAAAACTTGGTAACCAGATGCTGTAATAAATTCATTATCAGCATTCATGTAGAAGCCACCGTCACGTGTGTAAAGAACGTCTGCGTCAGTCCCATTTGAGCTAACAGCGAAGAAAGAATTCTCACCTGTTTCAATCCCGAAGTCTAAGTCCCGGCCTGTTGATTGTAAGGAGCCACTTGTCATAACCGTATCAATCGAGCCCAATTGCATCCCCAAGCCCACTTGTTTACCGTTGATATTGGCTTGTGCGCCTTCTAGAGATTGGCTGATCATATCTTCGAAACGAACCCGACCTGTCTTGAAACTTGTTGTATTCACGTTTGAAATATTGTTCGAGATAACGTCCATTTTTGTTTGAAGGTTTTTCATTCCACTAATTCCTGAATAAAGCGATCTAAGCATGTTATTTTCCCCTATCAAATAAATTTATTGTATTCACATCAATCGGTCAGTGAATTGGGTTTCCTTGCGGTCCAACCCTTTTAGTTCTCTTACAAATTTTGTACTATCAATATTTGTTACAGTATCCAGTTCGTCTGGATTGAGAGCAGTGATAATAGTACGGTTTCTGACACTAGCTATCAGAGCTAAGTCCTTGTAAAGGAGCAAGGATTGCTCCGAACCTTTTTCTTCAAGTTCGTTTACAGCTGTGTTCAATGTCGTCATATCTTGCTGCGCCAACGAGTATCCCCGTTGTTCTAGTCGTTTCCTCGCATGATTAGAGACCTTTAGTTCCGTGCTTGTCAGCGTTTCTTCAAACTTCTTCGTTTGTTTTGGTACAATCGGCTGTGGTGGTGTTTGATAGGCGTGTTGATTTATTCGCATAGACAAAACTAACCCATCCCTACTTCTTGTATATTACTCATATAGTAATCTTTTCCATTGATTTGGATCGTCGCGTATCCATTAAAGAAGCGCGTTTTTTCAACCGTCCCTGTTACAACAGCTCCATCTTGAGCAACGGTTACTTCCTTACCAATCATCGATACGGCTTGTTGTTGTTGCGTCATTAACATCGTTGTTGTTAATGAATCTGTCAGTGTTTGCAGTTGTTCAATCGTACTGAATTGAATCATTTGGCTCATATAATCCATTGAATTATCACTACCACTGCCACCTTCTGAAGCTACAGACGGCATCCGTAAAGAAGCTGCCATAATTTTCAAAAAGTCATCCATATTCATGTCTGAATTAGATTGCTTGCTTTTATTAATAACCTGATCGGTTGAGCCAATGGTGAAATTTGAAGATATATTCATTTTTTATCCTCCTCTATACATAAAGACTTAGTCCACGTCCTTCACTAACATTCGTGCTTTCGATTTCTTCTAACTCTTTGTCATCGGCCACATGCTGCTTCGGTGCGTGTTGGGACTGCTTGCGTGATTGAAACCCTTGTTGCGGTTGGAATAGCATATCTGGTGGACGCACATCGATTGCAATTGTTTGGACAATCGGATTCTTCGGTAAAAACTCGCGGATTAAGTCGAGTTGGTCCGTCAGTTGCTGTTTGACTTCATCTTTTTGAACGACAATGCGTGCTGCAACCTTATCCTGTTGCCATGTTAGTTCAATCTCCATCTTCCCAAATGTTTCGGGTGTTAAGGAAATTTGAATGACCTTCGTTGTCGGTGTGGGTGACTGTTCAAGGGTCACCTTAATCGTTTCGCCCAGTTCGCGAATAACTTGTGCCGGTTCTTGCCATGTCAGAGTCGTTTTAGTTACTTCAACAGGTGTTGATGTCGCTTGCGTTATCGTCCGAGTTGATGATTGAATAATATGGATACTTTGTCGTTCTCGTTGATCATTGGTGTCGTTCATCTTCTTTTCAAATGACGATACGGATTGAGTTTGGTTCATGACTTTCGCACCATCTACGCGTAAACTTTCTATGAATGTAATCTTTGACTCTTCTTGTTTGAGTAGGTCGATTTCTGGTTCGCTTGGTAATTCAAAAGCGACTTTGTCTTCTTCTACCTCAACCATCTCTTCTTTGGCATCCATGGGGTTCTGTTCATGAATGATAGGAGGTGCTGGTATGTCTTTCGGTGTTCCCGTAAAAGTGGGTCCGATTGCTTCGCTGTTATCTTCAATTGCTTCCGTTAAAGGAGCAACAATAATGGCTATCGCAGCATTTTTTTCAAGGGGAGCAAAATCAGCTGTTTTTACTTCAGCTACAGGCGGTTGTTGAATCGGTAAGCGGATAAAATACTGCATGGCTTGAGCCAATGCCTCATCCATCTCTGTCGTCTCTTCTTTCGCCGGCTCCTTCTTTTCTTGCGGTTGGTTAGCGATTTCAGTAACTTGCGGTTCATCTTGTAAGCCTTCATCCGTTGTCAGTTCTCCTAAAAGCTGTTGAAACATCAGGCTCTCTTCAGACGAAACTGACTGGGGAGAAGGTATTGGTTGGGATACGGCTATTAGTGACGTTAATGCTTGCGTTTCCAGTCTATACTCACCTCCTTTCACTCACATCATTCTTAAAATGCTTGGCGTTTATAACCCATCGTGGCGAATTCATCCAGTTGCATTTGTTCATTACGTTGCTCCGCTAAATAGTGAGTGAGAAATTCTTTTTCCTTCAACTTTTCCATTGCTTTGCGATCCGTATGAGCTGAAATCAACTTGTTTTGTGCCGCATTTATTTCAGCTCGCGTCAAATCCATTTGATTCTTCTGCTGGATAATCTTTTCATCAATAACAAGCTTGTAGTAGTCGTTGTAACGTAAGGATTGAATATGTACATTGTCTACTGCTTCATTTTTTACTCTACGATTTTCTTTAATTAATTCTTGAAGATGGTGGTTTTCTATCTGAAGCCGTTCCTTTAATTGTGTAACTTTCAGGCGCGCCTGTTCTTCCAAATCCATCCGCCAATCTAAAATCTTTTCCATCGAAAATTGTTTAACCAATCTCTTTCACCTCATGCTTACCGCTGGTTTAACGTAGTTGCCAGCATATCCAATGTGTCCGCGAATAAATACGGATCTTCTACTTGTTGTTTTAGAAAATCTTTAATCGGCAAATGTAATTGAATCGCTCGGTCAACCCGTGGATTCGTCCCGCGTTGATAGGCACCCACATCAATTAAGTCTTTTGATTCTGCGTAGAGCGCCATATTTTCTTTGAGTTTCCCTGCTAATTGATAATGCGTGTCTGAAACAATCTCTTTCATCAGACGACTGATACTGTTTTGAATATCGATGGCCGGGTACTGGTTCTCGGCAGCGATTTTCCGTGACAATACGATATGTCCATCCAATATCCCCCGAACCGTATCGGCAATCGGCTCATTCATATCATCACCCTCAACCAGAACGGTGTAAAATGCAGTAATGGAACCTTTATCAGACATCCCGCTTCGTTCCAATAGCTTCGGTAAAGTAGTAAAGACAGAAGGTGTATACCCTTTTGTGGTTGGCGGTTCGCCCGTTGCAAGACCAATTTCGCGTTGCGCCATCGCCACACGTGTGACTGAATCCATCATCAAGACCACTTTTTTACCTTGATCACGGAAGAATTCGGCAATCGCGGTAGCGGTGTAAGACCCTTTTAGCCGCACCAATGGCGGTGAATCGGATGTCGCACAAACAACGACTGATTTTTTGTAACCTTCAGGACCGAGATCTTTCTCAATAAATTCCAAGACCTCACGCCCACGCTCACCGATTAAACCAATCACAATCACATCTGCTTCACAATAGCGGGCAATCATCCCTAACAATGTACTCTTACCAACCCCGGACCCGGCAAAAATACCCACCCGTTGTCCTTCACCAATCGTTAGGGTGGCATCTATTGCTTTAATTCCTGTGGGTATCACTTTTTCTATTTTTTTCCGTTTAAAGGGATCGGGTGCACTTCCGTTCACATCGCGGCGAATCCCTTCGAACTGATATTGGTGGGACATCGGACGCCCCAATCCATCAATAGTAGTACCTAACAAGGAATCAGAAACTTCTACTTGTAAGGTACGGCCCGTTGGATGTACGACACACCCCGGACCGATTCCTTCTAATTCGTCTAAAGGCATCAGCAAAACGGTTCTCTCAACGAATCCAACGACTTCACAGAGTACTTTCTTCTCTGTTGCTTTAATTTCAATCTCGCACACTTCGCCAATGAAGGCTTCTAAACCTTCAACCTTGATTATGAGACCGGTTACCTCACTAACCTTCCCCTTGACTTGGTGATATGTTTTCTTGCCGAGCTTCTCCTGATAACTTTCAAAAGGAACATCAAACATTTAGCTCACCATCATTTCTGACAGTTCTTCCACCATTGCATCCAATTGTTGCTTTACTTGCAGGTCTACAATCGCATGAGAAGTCTCAATAATGCAGCCATTTTCTTCTAGTGATGAATCAACTAACACGGCAAAACGGTATAAAGGAAACGTCTTTTCCAGTTCTTTGATCTTTTCTTTGGTAAAATTTTGCAATTCAGGCGTTACCGTTAAGGTGATGAATTTACTTTCTTGGACCATTCGACTCAAGATGGGCTCTAGTAGCGCAATAATCTTTTCATCAGATGTATTAATTTTTTCATGGATTACTTTTTCGGCCATTTGTGCAGCCAAGGCAATGATTTCTTCGCGTTTAGCTGTATAGAAAGCATTCACTTCTTGCGAAGCCATGCTCATCATTTCGTGAGCAGCTTGTTTTAATTTCTCTGCTTCTACTTGAGCAGCCTCTAATCCCGTCTGATAACCGGACTGGAAGCCCATTTCCTGACCTTGAATTTCGCCGGCTCTAAAGCCTTCTGCTTCTGCTTGTATGCGTGCTTCTAAAGCATCTTGCTTCGCTGCTTCAACAATCGCACGTTTTTCTTCTTCTGCTTCTTTCAAAAAACGTGCCATCTGTAATTTTTCTTCGTGATAAGCATCCCGCTCTGGGCTCGTATTTTGGATGGTTTCAATAATATGTTCTACTTTTAATTCTGTTTGAATATCCGCAGTCGTTGTATCAACAGCCATATTTCCTGCCTTAATCACTCTATGAGATAACAGCATCTTGCTCACCTCGTCTTAAGTAAATCTCGCCGCTTTCATCGAGCGTTCGAATAACACCAACAATTTTCTGTTGCGATTCTTCGACAGCTGATAGACGTGCTGGCCCCATAAATTGCATATCTTCTTTCATTGTTTCAACTGCACGTTGCGACATATTGCTGAAGATATAGTTGCGAATATCATCTGCCACACCTTTCAGTGCTAACATCAAGTCATCATTATCAACCAAACGCAAGACTTTCTGTACGTCTGCATTTTGAAGGGTTGTGATGTCTTCGAATGTAAATAGGTTGGCACGTACTTCGTCAGCCAAGTCCGGATGACGATCATCCAGTGCATGGAGAATATTTTTCTCTGTCCCACGTCCAACTGAATTCAGGATTTCAACCAACGTATTCACGCCGCCGACTGTTTCCGTTTCATTTTCCACATAGCTAGAGAATTTGTTCTCGATTACTTTTTCAATCTTTTCGATTACTTTTGGTGAAGTACGCGTAATCGTTCCAATTCGTTCAGCGATTTCCGTTTGTAGTTCCAAAGGAAATTGCGCCAGAATCAAGGCTGCTTTATCCGGTTGCATATAGCAAAGAATCAAAGCTACAGTTTGTGGCTGCTCATTCAAGAGTAAATTCTTTAACTGCATCGGATCGGCTTTACGGGCAATATTGAAGGGACGTTCACGCAATTGAATTTGCGTTAACATATCAATCACTTCTTTTGCACGCTGCGCACCTAACGCCCGGTTTAATACTTCACGTGCGTAATCAACACCGCCATCGATGACGTATTGCCGTGCTTGTGACATCTCTATAAATTCATCCAAGATTGTTTCGCGATCTGTCGGATTAACGAAATCAATGTTGGCAATTTCATAACTTACTTTTTGGATCATTCCGTCCGGTAAGTGTCTCAAAATTTCAGCCGAAGTTTCCGCCCCTAGAGAAATAAGGAGGAGGGCTGCTTTTCTAATTCCAGACATTTCTTCCATCTCATTACTCATCCTTCATCCACATTTTTAGAAGGTCTGCTACCATTGCTGGATTTTCTTTCGCATGGTTGTGTGCTTCCGTTTCTTTCTTCAACTTTTCACCTTGGAGTAATTCTTGAAGAGAGTCCTTCTCATCTTTCTCGGCTAATTCCATCGCTTGCAAATGAAGCATATTCTCACTGTTGTCTTCTACTTCTTCGAATTCGTCCTCTTCTTCACGGCGACGACGACGGCCGGAAATAACAACAGCGATAATCAAGCTGACAAGCATAAAGCCGCCTATCCCAATCAGGTAATACTTGTAGTCATCCCATAAGGTTTGAAGGGAGTCCACTACTACTGGCTCCGTCACTTCAGGCGTTGTTGCTGTTAAGAAGCGCGCTCCGGTTACTTGAACATCATTTCTCTCTGTCGTTCCGACAACACCCATTGCAATTGTTTGCAATGCTTCTTGTTCCATAACAGCAAAACTTTCATTGTATAAAATAGATACAGAAATATTTTCAACCGCCCCTGTCTCTAAAACACGGCGTTTCGTAGTCGTATCAAACTCATAATTGGTTGTACTGTTGTATTGTGCTGTATTACCACTTTCACCCTCAATAATTTGAGTGACTGAAACATCATTTCCACTTAATGCACCATCGCCGGAACCAATTTCTCCACCCGAGGCAGAAATATCTTGGCTACGCACAAATGGTATATCACTGCCTTCACCTGCAGCACCGGTTTGACCATTTGAACCGTAATCAATAACCTCTTCTTCCGCAATATCAAAGTTCATCTTGACGTTGACGGAAACGGATAAGTTCTCAACACCATAAACTGGTGCTAACGTTGCTATTAACTTACGCTCCAACTCTAAAGCATACTCGCTTTCAATTTGACGGTTTTGTGAAGCTAAATCAGCAGATTGTACATTCGTACCCGATTGGATAAAGCCGCTTAACAGCTTACCGCTTTGATCTACGATACTCACGTTTTCTATCGGAAGATTGTCTACTGCTCCGCTCACTAATGCTGCCATTCCTTGAATAGCTGACGTTGAAAGAGTATTGTTCCCTGTTGTAGCAACAATAACCGAAGCAGTTGTTGCCAATGTGTCTTCCGGACGTGTAAAGACACTTTTTTCCGGTATTGATAGGAGAACTTTAACGCTTTCGACGCCACTCAAGGCACCAATCGCGCGTTCTAATTCACCCTGAATAGCCCGTTGTTGCATAATCTTACGGTCTTCATCCGTTGCCATCATGCTTGTCGAATCAAAAATCTCAAATCCCACAGATGAATTGGGCAACATATCATTAACTGCTAAGTTAATCCGGTACTTATCCACGTGCTTTGCATCGATATAGATGGTCGTGCCGTTATCCTCTAATCGGTACGAAATTCCTTGTGCATCGAGATCACTTACAATTGCGCCAGAGTCTGCGGCCTCAATTTCCGAAAATAAGAGCGCATACTCTGTTTTTTGCGCAAGAAAAGAGACAATTCCTCCCACGAAAACGATAAGTGTAAGTATACTGACCAAACCTATACGTTTTAGCCGAGATAAATCGTCCCATCCCGATTTAATTGTCTTACCTATATTTTTAAAAACATCCATTGACTTCCATAGCTCCCCTTATCGACAATTAAAATTGCATGTTTTTCATTTCATTAAACGCTTCAATGCACTTATTACGAACTTGAACAGCCAATTCTAATGATAATTGCGCTTCGGTTGTTTGAATCATGACATCATGCATTTCAATATCTTCACCCATAATCATCGCTTGCATCGACTGATCTGCTCGGATTTGCTGTGAACTTAATTGATAGAAGGCATCGCCTAAGATATTTCCAAAACCATTACTGCCATTAATATCTGCTGTCTGAAAGGAGCCCATTTGTTCTACGCCATTTAGACGGTCCAACATGATACGTGTACTTGCTTCGATATTCATTTTATTCCTCCTACTTAGCCGAAATCAGCAATGCTTGTTTCAGCATGTCTTTACCAGCCTCTAGAGCTGTTGCGTTCGCTTCATAAGCGCGAATCGTGTTCATCATATTAACCATCTCATCTGCCATATTTACATTGGATGAAGCCACATAGCCTTCTGCATTGGCATCGGGGTGTGAAGGGTCGTAAGTCATCACGACCGTCTCATCAGTCGCGATTTCTGTTGTTCGTACTCCAAAACTTTTTTGGTTGTTTAAGTTAAATTGACTCGAACTGCTTTTAAGCGCTTCCTCAAACACAATCGATTTTCTTTGATACGGACCGCCTTCTTCTGTACGCGTTGTATTCACATTCGCGATATTTGTAGAAAACGTATCCAATTTCAAGCGTTCTAAACTTAACCCGCTGGAGCTAATATGTAATGCATCAAAAACTGCCATTTTTCACTTTCTCCTATCCACCTATAATTGTTTTCAATCGTGAATACTGACCATTCAGCTGACTAATGAGTGCTTGATAGTACAATGAATTCTCTGCGAGGTTCACCATTTCCATGTCCAAATCTACGTTGTTGCCATTTTCTTTCACAGAGGTCCCTGTGCGCTTACTCACAATCGGTTTAATATCTGCGATGTTACTGCTTCCCAAATGTTGTTCTTGAGTCTTATTGATGGTCACGCCATGAACGGATTTAGACAGGAGCGTTTCGAATGCTACCTGATTCGTTTTGTAGTTATCTGTGTTTATATTAGCGATATTACTATTAATTGCATCTTGTCTTAATGATGATGCTTCGATTGCATTTTTCAAGAGGTTTAGGTTGATATTTGTCATATATTGATTGCGCCTCCGTTTATTATAAAATGATGAAAATTAAATGTGAAAACTTAACATTTAAAGGTTTGATTGAAAAACTATTGTTTATTCCTTGATAACTATAGCAGATATTTAATCGTATTCAACAAAAATATTATATAATAATAATGCATATATTTTAACGCAGAAAAAGGAAGGCTTTTGACTAATTATAGTCGTGAAAGCACTTCCATGGCTTGTATATAGGCATTAAATTTGGTTCCAAGATTCTAATAATTCCTTGACAATTTTGATAGAGTTGTCGATAATTGTGACATCTTTTTGAACGTTCGCAAGCATTGCTTGTTCATATAAGTAGGTATACATCGTGTCTAGACTTTTGGCCACTTCTCCGCCTTCTTCAAAATTAAGCGTACTTTGTAATTCTACAATAATATTTTGATGTTTTTGAAGCGTTTTATTCGCTTGTTCAAAGTCGTTTTTCTCTATAAAAATCTTGGCTAATGATAAGTTTTTAATACTTCCTTCAAATAACAGCGAGACTAATTTTTTTGGTGAAGCAGTTAAAATTTGATTCTGTTGATACATGTTTTTTGCATTTTTATTATACATAACGGACTCCTTATAAATGGTGGTTCACAAAAGTTGGTTGTTTTCTGGGATAAAGATAGTTTTTTACTAAGGCTTCTTTTTTATTCATCGCGCGCATTTCCGTTGCAACTTCTGCTTTTGCTACTTTTAGTACGGCAATCATTTCCTGTTGCTTCGTAATAATAGCCTGTAATAGCAACGCTTCCTCTGGTGAATAAGGAACGGCTTCCATTGTACTCAAGTAGACAACGAGTGGTTTTAAGTGACTAATAACTTCTTGCGCTTGAGCGGCACTGCCATCCCAGTTAGCGGTCATTTTTTGCATCTCTTTTATGCGTATTATACGTTCGTCCATATATTCACCTATTTATTATTACCATTTGATGAACTGACTTGACTCATGAGGTAATTTATTTGTGACTCTGCTTCCATCATCGCAATATCCAAAGCAGTGAATTGTTTAATATAACGTTCACGTTTCGCATCTAGTCGTTCATTAAAGACGGTAATGCGTTTGTCTAAATCTTTAATCATTTTGTCATAGGTTTCATTTTTAGTCGCAATGATTCCTTCTTTAGAGTCCGTAAAGCTATTAAGCAATGTACTGAATTTTTGTGCCATACCCACTTCGTCTTTTTTCGTAACCGTTGTTCCGTCGGCTGCTTCTGACGTTGTTTCAACCGTATAGTTAAACAAATCGGAAACAATCTTGCTGTTCTCTTTTAAAGCTGTTTCGAGTTTAGATTTATCCAACGTTGCTTTACCGCTACGATCTACACTGATACCGATTGCGGTCGCAGTATTATTCCCCGCGTTACCATTCGCAACAGGTTGGGTTAATAGACCGCGTAATTGTGATTGTAGACGCATGATACTGCCGTCTCCCGCAAGGGCCCCCGTTTTATTATTTTCCTGTGAAGGATCACCTACATCCAATTGCGTTGAAATAAAGGTCATCGTCGAGTTATATTGATCGACAAAATCTTGTACAAGCTTCGTACTAGCTTCTAAATCGTCGGTTACTTTGGCTGTGACTGCCTCTGTCGTAGTCGCTTGCAGAGTCAATGTCACACCTTCCATAATATCGGAAATCGTGTTGGTATCACGCGTAATAGCAATGCCGTTTACGATGACAGAAGCTTGTTTCCCTTGTGTGACTTGGTTCGGCTTCAGATTAGCGAGACCTAAATCATTCGCCAGTGTACCGCCAATAGTAATTGTTTTATCCCCTAAATCCTCAATTTGAAGAACCACATGGTTATCAATAATAACCGCGGAAACGCCGCTCTCTTTTGTAGATTCATTAATACGATCAATAACTGACTTAATGCTGTCTTTTTCTGAAATCGGAAGCGTTTGGGCTTCTTTACCGCTGATACCAATCGTTAAATCGCCAGCTTTACCCCAAGCACTAGTCAATTTTGTATCTTCAGCTAGCTCTAGTTTATTTCCTCTCATGTGAGTAATGTTATTTGATCCTACGATATCTAAGCCTAAGTCGCTTGCCACTGTCCCGCCGATGTTAATTTTTTTATTACCTAAATCCGCACTTTGAAGAACCACATGGTTATCAATAATAACCGCAGAAACGCCGCTCTCTTTGGTTGATTCATTAATGCGGTCAATAACTGACTCAATACTGTCTGTTTCTGAAATCGTAATTGTTTGGGCATCTTTACCAGCGATACCAATCTTTAAATCACCTGCTTTACCCCAAGCACTACTCAATTTTGTGTCTTCAGCCAGTTCTAGTTTATTTCCGATGACTTGCGTACGGGTTGCGAGCTGTTTCACTTCGATTGAAAAATCACCTGAAAGAGCAGCTGGACTCGCACTTAAAGTGAACTTTCCTTCCTGAGAAAGCTTCACTTTCTTTGCATCAAACGCCGCTGGTTTCGTTAGAGCATTCATTTTGTCGGTAAGATTCGTCAAACGTGTTTGCACATCTTTCCAAGCTGACTGTTCAGCTTTTAGAGACGTTTGTTCTCCTGTAAATTTAGTAAGCTTCCCTGATTCCGCTGAGATTAATTGTTCCACCGTTTCCATGGTAATCCCCGAATAGGTTCCCATGATGTTCATTGAACTTGCCATTTCTTCACTCCGTTCTATCCACTAAAATACCTGCTTGTTCCCAAATACCTGCAATTACATTCAGCATTTCTTCAGGTGGAAATTCTTTGATTACTTCGTGTGTTTGTAAATCAATCATTTTGACAATGGTGCGATTGGTGCCTTCATGTGTCTCGATTGAAAATTCTGTGTTTAAGCCTACCACATATTTATTGGCTTCACTGACAATTCTTTTTAAATCAGTCGTTTCATTAAAGACTTCTTTATCATCTGCTTGATTCTTTTTATTAGGTGCGACGTTCTTTTCTAAATAATTCTGTTTGGCATCAAATAAAATTCGGTTAACATGTGTGATCCGTTCCATCAGTATTACCCCCAGTTAATTATGCACGAATTATTCTACTTGTCTTTCTATCGGATGAAAAAAAAAATAATTAAGACAAAAAAACATGAGAAACGATTGTAGTCGTTTCCCATGTTAAAAATTTTATGAAGATTATTGCAATAGTTGCAATACGCCTTGTGGCATTTGGTTAGCTTGCGCAAGCATGGATGTAGCTGCTTGAGAAAGGATGTTTGATTTCGTGAATGACATCATTTCTTCAGCCATATCAACGTCACGGATACGTGAGTTAGCTTCAGATAGGTTTTCTTTTGTTGTAGTTAGGTTGTTGATTGTGTGTTCTAGACGGTTTTGTGTAGCGCCTAGGTTTGAGCGTTGCTCAGAAACTTTTTTAATTGCTCCGTCAATTGCCTCAATAGCTGTATCTGCTGCAGTTTTTTCTCCTACTTTAGCAGCTGGCATAAAATCTCCTAGTGCAACACCTTTTACACCCGGTTTGGTAACTTTACCGTCTCCATCAACTTCCTCTTTTACCTCTGCTACCACATCGTCATCTTCTGCTTTTTTACCTAAAGAAACTTTGTTATCAAGAAGCGCTTTAGAAGTCATGTTTTTGAGTTTAACTTCTAGCTTATCTTTTTCATTAGTATCTGCACCAATTTGTAAAGATACACTTTCTTCGTCAGCTAATAGTTGTTTACCATTAAATTTTGTAGTTGTAGCAATTCTGTCAATTTCTGAAGTCAATGCAGTCAACTCATCTTGAATAGCTGACAAGTCGTCGACACTGTTTGTTTCGTTTCCTGCTTGTACAGAAAGATCACGCATACGATTCAAGATTGAGTGTGTTTCGTTCAAAGCGCCTTCTGCAGTTTGGATTAAAGAAATACCATCTTGAGCATTACGAGTTGCTTGTGTCAAACCAGAGATTTGGTTTTTCATTTTCTCTGAGATAGAAAGACCTGCTGCATCGTCCCCAGCTTTGTTGATACGTAGACCTGAAGATAGTTTAGCTAAAGATCCAGATTTAGAAGCGTTAGCTGCGCCTAGACGTGAGTATGTGTTCATTGCGGAAATATTTGTATTAATTCTCATTTGTGTTGCCTCCTATGTTTTGTTTAATGAGGTCTTGCCTCTATTATTAGTTATCGGGTGTGGTTAAAGATAGTTAAGGAAAAAATTGGATTTTTTATTAATTTTGTAATTCCATTTCGCCCGTTAACGCAGTTACTTGCGCACGCTTGGCAATCCGCTCAACCCGCTCCATACTTGCTTCTTCGTCAACTTCGGCTAAGAAGAGGTTGGCTTGGCTTTTTAAGCTGCCGGAAGCTTGCATCATTTGTTGAATATTCGAAGACATTTCTTCAATGGTTGCCAGGATTTCTTCGGTGTTGGCTGATACTTCTTCTATGCTAGCCGCATTTTCTTCTGCACCTTGCAGGATTTCGTCTGTACTTGCGACCAAGCTGCTTCTCTTCTCATTGATTTCATCTGCCATCATAAACAGACCGGCAATTTGTTCAGCTACAAGAAGAATCTTATCGGATACCGTGATACTCGTATCTAACGCTTTTTGAACCATTTCCGTTTGTTGACCGCCAAGCTCCGTCGTTCCTTTGACATTGGTTAGCATTTCGTCTGATTTCACTGCAATGGTTTGAATAATACTATGAATGTTATTTGAAGCTGTATTACTTTGTTCAGCCAATTTTCGGACTTCATCCGCTACAACCGCAAAGCCGCGACCATGCTCACCGGCACGTGCTGCTTCGATGGAAGCATTTAACGCCAATAAGTTGGTTTGATCCGCAATGGCACTGATTGTTTGTGTCATCGTTTCAACTTCTTTAACGGCATTCGTTACGTCGTAGATACTTGTCATCAAAACAGCCATTTCATCGTTTACTTGTTTCCAGCTTTCACTTACACTCTTCACACTGCGCTCATTTACGCCGTTAGCTGTGTTCGTTTCATCCATATAGTTCCCAATTTTTACGATAACAGCTTCCATATTAGTTAGTAAATCAGCTAGTACTGTCGCATCTTGCGTCATTTTTTGCGTTTCAAATAATTGTGCATTCGTTTCTTCGGTTACAGATAAAATTGTTGAGGCAACTTCTTCAGTTGCAATTGTTGTTTGGTGAGACATTTCCACTAGTTCATTTGCCATCGTGAACGTATTATTGGAACCACTTTGAATATTTCCAATCAGTTCACTGAAATGTGCCACCATATCAGAAAAGGCAGCGGTAATATTCTCAAATTCATTCGGATCCGTGTAGTGAGTAGCCGGATTTGTTTTTCCAGTAAAATTTTTATAGTCAGTTAGACTAAACTGTGTCGTCAAATCTCCTTCACTTACCCGTAAAAAGCTACCCGTTAACATATTTGCAACCAATTTAATTATTTTATTTGAAAGCGTATATGCGATTGCCATTACGATACCTGAAGCTAGTAAAATTGCGATCAGGTTGTAGCGCCAATCATTGGTAACAAAGTGCATAAAAAGAAATAACGCGATCATCGGCAGAGCTGTCATCCCCAAAACATATGGCATTAACATCCCGCTTAAGTTTTTCTTGAGTACCAATTTTTTACTTTCTTCTTTTGCCATCCTATTTCCCCCTTTTGTAAAATGTAAACCCTTTACTCTTTATCGGTTGATTTATAAGAAAGTTAAATTTTAAAAGGTTTTATTTTACAAAAGTGATAGAAATCTATTCTATGTTGTACGATTTCATTTTCTCCATAAAAAAAGACTACCCTTTAGAGGTAGTCGAGAATCGTTGTACTTAAAACTTTCGTTCCCATTTGCAAGGAAGCCTGGTAGGCTACCTGCTCCATTGAGAATTGCATATATTTTTGGGCGATATCGATATCTTCTTTTGATGAAAGCATTTCTTGTAGGTTTAAGTCCTGACTTTCGTTGCGGGATAGCGCTGAATCTAAACGGTTAGAAATTGCGCCGATTTCAGTACGGAACGTCACAACGTGATCGATACTTGCGGTCGTGTCGGCTAACAAGTTGCTCAATGCAGCGACGTCGTCCTTTTGCAAGGCGTCTGTAATTTTTACAAACAAGTCCCCCATTTTATCGCTATTCAATAACTTCGAGCCATCCGTCATTAAATCTAAATTGACGCCAGACGAAATTTCACGGGAAATATTTTGTTTCTTTCCCTTGTATTGAATGCCTGTAATCGAACCATCATCCGCTTTCGTAATCTCGAAAGGCAGAATCGTTGTCTTGGTTCCGCCGAAGATGTACCGACCGCCGAAATTGGTGTTCAAGGAATCGACAAAGGTCTGCATTTCCGTTTCGACTTCGGCTTTAACCACTAGGCGGTCTGATTCATTCATCGTTCCGTTAGCGGCTGATTGCACCAACGTGCTAATTCGCATAAGGGAATCCGTTGCATTGCTCAAAGCCGCGTCTTGCATATCTGTCCAGTCTTTAGCATCTGTTAAGGTTGTTTGATATTGCCCATTTTGAATAATGTTCTCTTTTAATTCCATAATTTGTGAGACCAACAAAGGATTATCTGAAGGTTTAGAAACTTCCTTCATCGAAGAGAGCTGTTGATGGAATTTTTGAACGTTTTGTTGGTTGACTGAAAGGTTCTTCAAGTAACCACGCGTTAGCATATTATCAGCTATTCGCATTTATTACACCCCTGTTCGATTAATCAATGTGTCGAGCATTTCATCAATGATAGAAATGATTCGGGCATTCGCTTGGAAAGCACTTTGGAATTTCATCATATCAACGACTTCTTCGTTCATATTCACGCCGGAGATTGAACTTCTTCTATCTTCTAAAAAGCCTAATACTTCTGATTGACTCGCCGCAATATTATCGGCTTGCTGTTTGATGATCCCCATACTTGTAACCATATCATTGTAGGCACCATTTGTTGTTGTACCACTTGTTTGCGGAGTAAAACTCATTTTATCTTCGTCATAGTTTCCAACAAAATCTGCACCTTGGAAATAATTCAATTTCGTTGTCGCTAACGCTGAAATAGCCGTTGCCCGTGAACCATCACCTGCTGCTGGGTTATCCAAATCCAAATCTTTCCCTGCATTAATCAGTGATGTATCAGCTTTAATAGCTGCATTCACAGTAATATTTTTTGCTGCATCTGTTTGTGAAACAGTAAAGAACTCTTTGCCGTGAACTGTATTAACAGCTGTAGCAAAGCTATAGGCTAACTGATTCAACTCCACTTTTTTATCGTTGATAACTGCAAGTGCTTCTTGGGACCCTTTGATACTGCCATTTTCAATAGCAATAGCTTTTACAGAACCGTCTGCACCTTGGAGTTCAAGTTCGCCTTTTGCTCCGCCGGATTGAACTGCCAATTTTTGAATGGTGTCGCCATCCAATACGGGATTACCATCTAATTCCAGTTTTACACCTTGGAATTTATCGTACGTAACCGTAACGTCCGCAATACTAGCAAGTTCTGTCGTCAGACGGTCGCGTTGGTCTAATAAATCGTTAGGTGTTTGGCCTTTAATCACAACATTAAAGATTTGTTTATTCAAGGTTGAAAGTTGTCCAACTTTTTCGTTAAAGTCTAAAACGTCTTTTTCGATTGAATAAAGCGTATCGCCTTCCAATCCTTCGATTTGATTGGCCATTTGCTTTATTGTATCGGTTAATGTTTGAGATTCTTGGCTGACCATTGTTTTTGCTGTTGCAAGCTCTGGACTTGATCCCAGATAATTCCATGCCGCATAGACACGGCTAAAGCCAGCACTCAAGCCTGTTTCCGATGGCTCGTCAAAAATCATTTCCAATTGTGACAAAGCATCTGACTTCGTTGCATGACGGCTATAAGAAGAAGTTTCGTCTTGAATCTGCTTCGTTACATAATCATCAACAACGCGGACAACACCGGACATTTTAACTCCCGTTCCTAATTGCCCAACTCCCGTATAGTTATAAGGGTTGTCTGCTTGTAAATTCACCCGTTGACGTGAATAGCCGGGTGTATTCATGTTAGAGACGTTATGGCTCGTTGTTTGTAATGCAGTTTGTGCTGCTGTCATGCCTTTAACGCCGATATTGAGTGTTCCAAATAATCCTGACACGGTATTCCTCCTATAGTGATTGATTCAATATACTTGCTTGGGTCAAGCCTGTTTGCTGACCGGATTTAGAGTAGGTTTTCCCTGCTTTTTTTACACCTTTACTTAGTGCTTCCATGACCGCTTCTTGATAATCAAGGGCTTGCTTCGTTAATAATAAATTCGTCTCTTGTAAGTGACGAATTGTATCAACTAATGCCTCTACTTCATTATCTGCATCTTGTTGGAAATCAAAAGTGGGAAACCATTCAATAAAGACGTGTTTCTCTGCAACAATACTCTGGATGACAGCACCCTCATTATGAATCAATGCTTCTTTTTCTCGTTCAAGTAATGCAATAAATTGTTTTAAAAAATCACCAGGATTATTGGTTATCTCCATTATTTTTCAACCTTTTTTTGGGCAACCATTGTATCGCGTATGCCGGAAGCAATCTTTTCAGCTGATACAGTGTATGTACCGGCTTGGATTGCTGCTTTAATTGCGGCTGCTTTTTCACTTGGTGCAGCATTCAAGCTAGCTTTGGATAATTTACGTGCTTCATCTGAAATGTCTACGGAAATATGTTCTTTTTTAGTAGTAGATTCCACTGCTTTAGAGTTGGATTGTACTGTTGCTTGTTTATTTTGATTTACTGCGTTTAAGTAATAGTTTTGTCCATTGGTTATTTTCATAGCAAATGGCCTCCTTATGGTCCGTTTTATGCTCTCTTATAGTATATCGGAAGTCAGCGTCAGTTATTAACCTTTTTCATACAAAAAAGACAAAAGAAATGATTTCTTTTGTCTTTTTAGCTTATATATTACGTAATCTATTCTCTTTACTCAGGATGTTCGTAATACGAATACCAAAACTTTCGTTAATAACCACGACTTCTCCTTGCGCAATCATTTTACCATTTACATAAATATTTAGCGGTTCATCTGTTAATTTGTCTAGTTCTACAACAGAACCCGTGCCTAGAGCTAAGATATCACGGATTGTTTTTTTACTTTCACCCAACATAACGCTGAACTCAAGCGGGACATCCATAATTAAATCTAAGTTTTTAGGCGTATTTGTAACATCGTTCACTTCTAGCGCCTGGAATTTTGGCTTTTGAACAGCCACTTTTTCTGTTTCTTCCTGCACGGGTACTTCTGCGACCGGCTTAGGCGTTGCTGCTGTTTCTATGACTTCCGCTTCATCACCCAACATGATTTCAATCATATCTTTCACAGCATCCATTGTAAAGACTTGCATAATGGTACTTTCCAAGACATTTTCAACCACAAGCTGGAAAGATATTTCGCACACTTCATTGGTAATTTCGGTAGCGCTTGATGGCGTTACTTCATTCTCCGTCCACACATTTACTTCTGGAGGTAAAATATCCACAACGCGATTAAACATCGTCGCCATTGCCGTTGAGGCAGAACCAATCATTTGGTTCATTGCTTCGCCTACAGCGCTCAACTCCAACTCTGTTAAAGTGTCCATCATCACTTGCCCGTCGCCACCCATCATCAGGTTCGCAATTTTACCTGAATCAGAAATGTCCAACAGCAACATATTGCTCCCTTTAATCCCTTTTTTGAAAGCAATGGTCGTCATTACTCTTGGACGCGGAGAATCTTTTAAGATTTTATCAATGGATGTTACTTTGACGCGTGGTGTAGTAATCAAAACTTGAAGACCCAATAACTCAGAAAGAGTGGTTGCTGCTTGCGACATGGAAATATTTGCTACTTCACCAATAATATCTTTTTCCATTTGGGTTAAATCATATGCGGTCTCAGAAGCAGCAGCCGCATTGCCATACATCAAGCTGTCTATTTCTTCTTGCGTTAATTTTTCATTACTCATTAATCCTGATTTCCTCCAATATCTTGTAATACTTCAACGGCCATTTGATCTTCCAATATACCTGGTTTAACGAGGTAATAGGGTTGTTTTTCGATTGATAAGATGAGTGGATCGCTCGTACGTTTTTGAAGTGGCACAATGTCACCTAATTCAAGCTGCAAGAAATTCTCCAAGCTTAATTCTGTTTTTCCTAATGTCACTTCGACATTCAGCTCAACAGCTTGCAAGCTTTTTTCCAGATGGTCCTGGTCACTTGCATCGGCTTCTTTTCCACTATGGAACCAGTTCCGGAAGCTTAATTTCTCTAACATTGATTCATAGAAAATGTAAGGAATACAGAGATTTAAAAAGGATGTATTTCCTAATAATTCTATTTCAAAAGTAATTAACGATACCGGCTCATTGGGTGAAATGGATTGAATCAATTGTGAATTTGTCTCCATTGAATCCAATGAAACGTCCATATCCGCAATATCCCGCCATGCGTTCTGGAACGCTACACCAAACTGTTGGATAATATCTTCCAAAATCGCCCGTTCAATTTCTGTAAAATACGTTTTAGTAACTTCTTTTGTAAAAGACGCTTCGTCCGCACTCCCGCACATAATTTCTACGAGCTGGAAACAAATTTGTGGGTTCAATTCAACAATTTGAATCCCTGGTTGAGGACTCGCATGAAAGACACCCATCATTGTAAAATACGGAACAGAATGCAGAAATTCATCAAAACTTACTTGTTCGATTGATTTTAAATGCATCGATACACTCGATTGAAGTTGGGTCGTCAATAAATTTTCCGAGATTTTGGCATATTCTTCAAATACCATTGTGAGTGTAGATATATACTCTTTAGATAAACGAACAGGTCGTTTAAAGTCATACTGCTTAATCTTCACCTGTTCTTTTTCTTCAAGTACTGCGACATCGATTTCACCACTTTGCATACCGGCCATCAACGCATCTATTTCTTCTTGTGATAAAACTGGATTCAATTTGACCCCTCATTCTTGGAAAACAAAGTTGATAAGCGAATTAAGCTTATTACGGCATCTTTTTGTGAAAAAACGCCGCGAAAAATACCTTCGCCCTCAACTGGTAATTGAATGTCATCTTCATTGATATCAATCACTTCATGAACTTTATCAACGGCCAAGGCCACTTGTTTCCCATTGTGCTTAATTATGATGGTGTTATTGTAGCACAACTCTTCATTATTCTCCGTCTTATCTTCAATGTTCATAAAACGTTCATAATGAAGAAGAGAAATGACATTACCACGAAGATTAATCAGTCCCAGTAGCCACAGTGGCGCCTTAGGTACTGCTGTCCAAGATACAGCACCCGTAATTTCTTCAACTGCAACGGATGGCATACCGTAAAGTTTATCTTGTAGGGAAAATATAACCAATTGCATCTTGTATCCCCCTCTTATTAGTTTGTGACTTTACTTAACGATTTCACAACACGTGCAGTATCGAAAGGCTTCACAATAAAATCAATGGCACCTGCTTTAATCGCATCCATCACCATTCCTTGTTGTCCCATTGCGCTACACATAATAACTTTTGCAGCTGCATCTGCTGCTTTGATTTGTTTCAAAGCATCGATTCCATCCATTTCTGGCATTGTTATGTCCATTGTTACTAAATCAGGTTTTAGTTCTTGATACATTGTGACAGCTTCTAAGCCGTTTGCAGCTTCTCCCACAACCGTATAGCCATTTTTCTCCAAAATATCTTTCAATTTCATACGCATAAATGCTGCATCATCTACTACTAAAATATTCTTAACCATTATTTATATTTCTCCTTTTTCTCTCATATATTCTAAAAAACTTTCAAGTATTCCGTCTTGCGGTACGAAATAGAGGGATGAATCCCACTTTTCGTTTTCAACCCAGTATTCATTCTTAAAAATCCAAACTTGATCGTCAAATTGGAATTCTTCTAAGTAAGCACTACTCAATAACGAACCAAACATGTCCTCCGCTAAATAAGGCACTGACGTCATGAGTGGGACATCGAACAAGCTCACAATGGCTTGTATAAATTGATTCACTAAGATATTCGCCAACTCGCATAGGGCAGAGTTAACCAGCTCTTCATTTTGAATCAGTTGTCTATCTTCCGGACTGAATTGTATAATATTTTTTTCATCGACCAACAATAGAAATTGCCCTTTAATAGCGCCATCTACTTCTAGCTGAACAGCCTTCACAACTTCTTCGGCTGGCATCATCGTCTCGAAGATTTGATTATACGTCAATTGCGTAATGATTGGCAGGTTCATATGTACTTTTTTTCCGATCATTTTCGAAATACTTGTGGCGACGTTTCCGCCCCCAATATTGATCATTTCCTTTATGATGTCAACTTCGACTGCGGTAAAGTTATTAGACATAAGATGCTTGTTTCCTTTCCAGACAGATAGCCGTCACATTCAAAATGAGAATGATACTGCCATCTCCCATAATGGTTGCCCCTAAGTAGTCCGGTTGATCCACAAACTCTTTACCGAGCTCTTTAATGACAATTTCTTGTTGACCGATAATCGAATCGACAGAAAGGGCGTATTCAGTGCCATCAATAACCACCATAACCATATGGCTGCTCGCATTTTCATCATGCATTATTTCCAGTTGATCCTCTAAGCGAATGAGTGGAATTGTCTTGCCATTTTCGACCAGCACTTCGCCGCCGTGTATTTCTTTAATGTCTTCAGCCTTGGCATGAATGACTTTATTAATGACGCTTAGTGGAATCGCAAACGTATGTGTTTCTACTTTAACTAATAGTGCCGGAATAATCGACAAAGTCAGAGGTAAACTCAATCGGAAAGACGAACCGACATTTTCTTCACTCTTCGTAAGAATTGTGCCGCCCAGTTCTTGAATTTTCGTCTTCACAACGTCCATTCCAACACCACGACCGGAAATTTTAGTTACTTTATCCGCTGTTGAGAAGCCCGGATGGAAGATTAGTTCTTGAATTTCTTGGGTAGACAAACCCGCCGTTGAAATTCCCTTCTTCTCCGCACTTTGCTTAATTGCTTCCGCATCCAAGCCTTTTCCATCATCAGATACTGTAATAAAGACCCGATTTCCTTCTTGATAAGCCGAGATTCTAATGGTTCCTTTTTCTGGTTTACCTAACGCTTTACGCGTCTCTGGCGATTCAATTCCGTGATCCGCACTATTACGAATCAAGTGAATCAAGGGCTCGCTGAGTTCAGAGACAATCGTCCGATCTAATTCGGTATCATCACCTTCAATGACTAATTCCATCGGTTTACCAGAATCATTACTCAAATCACGAACCACACGTGGGAAGCGGCTAGTTACAGTTTGTAAGGGTTGCATGCGGATATTCAGAACAAGCGTTTGCAATTGATTGGTTACACGTGAAACATATGTCAGTGTTTCTTCAAGTTTTTTGTTCTGCGTTTTTTGACTAATATCTTCTAGTTGTGTGCGATAAATGACTAGTTCTGAAACAAGGTTCATAAACGAATCCAGCTTTTCTAAATCGACCCGGACAGATTGACTATGATTATGAGCTTGCACCGTACTGGTTTTTTCCTTATTTACGCTAACGATTTGTTCACTGACAGCTTTTGGTTTTTCACCGATTAGAGAAACTTCGACCGCTTCGATCTCACTTTGCTCATTAATAAGCTTCAAAACTGCTTCTTGATCGCGTTCGGTAATATACAACAATTGGAACGTTCTTCCAAACTCTTCTGATTCCAGAACTTCGACAAGAGGATCCGTCTTCATGACTTCTCCCGCTTCTTCCAATTTATTAATAATAAGGAATACACGTGCGTTCACCATCATACTTTCCTCTTCGATTGTTATTTTAATCTTAAAGGTATTGTAATTGTTGGTTTGGGCAGACTCGATAACATTCCAATCTGTTTCGTCGAGTTCTAATTCACTGACATCCGCGTCTTGAACGGATGCGACAGCGTTCGTTTCATTTGCACGTGCGACAATGCGGTCACAGACATTCGTTATTTCCGAATAATCAGCGGTATCTTCTGTTCCCTGGCGAATATGCTCCACAATTTCTGCTAAAGCATCCAAACTATTAAAAACGACACTGATAACTTCTTGGTTCGCTATTATCTTGCCTTCTTTTAAAATTGTGAAAACGTTCTCTAGTTTATGTGTAATTTCGGTCATCTTTTCAAAGCCCATTGTTCCTGCCATCCCTTTTAAGGTATGTGCAGACCGAAAAATATCATTTAATATTTGCGTATCAGATGCGTCCTTTTCGAATTCCAAGACTAATTCATTCAGTTTCAATAAATGCTCGTCGGTTTCCTCAAAAAACATATCTAAAAATTGACTGTTATCATCCAACTTTATCCCTCCTATTCAATTTTCTCATAAATGAACGACCCTACTTTTTGAAAGCCATATTGTTTGGGATTATAAATCGTTTCTGTTGCACCAATGAAGAAAATACCACCTACAACCAGTGAATCACTGATGTCTTGGTAAATCTTATTTTTTACTTCGTCGTTGAAGTAAATCGTTACATTTCGACAAATAATCGCATGACACCCTTTTTCATAGCGATCCAAAATTAAATCGTGCTTTTTAAATTGCACCAAGTCCTTAATTTCTTGATTCAAATGATATTTATTGTTAGTCACTGTAAAATATTTCTTCAAATCAGCAGACGGGACATTTTTTATTTCCGCATCACGATAAACGCCCTCTTTTGCTTTTCGTAAAATAGTAGCATCAATGTCTGTGCCGATTATTTTACTCTGCTCGTGCAGACGGTTCTTTTTCAGAACCATTGCCACTGAATACGCTTCGGCGCCTGTTGAACAGGCTGCACTCCAGATTTTTAAGTTCGGATAACGCGGGGCTACTTTTTCCAATAAAATCTGTTCGAACTCGGCAAATATTTGTGCATTGCGGTAAAATTCTGTTACGTTGATCGTAATGTAATCCAGAAATTCTTGTTTGATGTCTGCATTCTTTTTTATTGCTTCTGCGTATTCACGTAAGTTTTTTGCTCCGCTTTTTATCATCACGGTATTAATACGTCTTTGCAATTGCTTTTGTTTATAACCATCTAATTGTAAGTTTAGTTCCCGTTTAGACCAGTCGTAAAATGCTTCAAATTGTTGTGTCATAAACTCACCTTTCAATATCGTGCAATAATTTCGCTATGTCATCCAAATCGTAAATGGCATCCACAACGCCTGCTTTGACGGCATTTCCGGGCATCCCATAAACGACGCTGGTTTCTTCATCTTGTACGATTGTAACGCCGCCGGTTGCTTTGACATGGGTCATTCCGACCGTGCCGTCCTTACCCATTCCCGTCATCACAATAGCCAACAAATCGGATGTGTATTTTTTCGCAGCAGATTCGAATAAAACATCGACTGCTGGACGGACACCATTTAACTTTTCGGTTTGTGATAATTGGATAGTGTTGTGTTCAATTGCCATGTGGTAATTACCCGGAGCCACATACACCGTTCCCGGTACAACAACTTCTTGATGTACCGCCTCTTTGACCGGAACGGCAGCATTTTGATTTAACCGCTGCGCAAAGGACTGGGTAAAGCCTTCCGGCATATGTTGCACAATAAATACCGGAATAGCTAAATCTTTTGGTAAACTGCGGATGACTTGCAATAGCGCTCTTGGTCCGCCCGTTGAAGCACCGATGACCACTGCTTTAAATGCCGTATCAACAATTCGCTTTTTTCGTTGAACATTAACTTCCGCTGGTATTCTGGCTTTTCTTTGGAAAACCGCACCAATATGGGAAGCTAATTCATTCCGGAAAGCATCTGGATTTTCTCGAAGATTCTTTGGCTTCTCAATGAAATCCGTTGCACCGGATTCTAATGCCTGAATGGTAATATCTGTTCCTTGCAAAGAACTCAACATAAAAACAGGAGTGTTGCTTTTTTCTCGAATGCGTTTGACGGTCTCAAGTCCGTTCATACCTGGCATTTCAACGTCAAGCGTAATGGCATCCGGTTTGTACATGTCCATTTTCTGTAAAGCAGTCTCACCGTTAACGGCTGTTGCAACGACTTCAAACCCCTCAATACTATTCATCTGTGCAGATAAGATTTTGCGCATAAATGCAGAATCGTCTACAACCAATATGCGTATCGGCATCCCATTCACCTCATTTATAAATCGATATATTCACGATTGGCTGTTCGAACCTGAATCGTCTGTTTCTCTAAATCAAATTTCATCGAACGTCCCACATGATCGCCCGTGTGTTCACCAAGAATAGGGATATCCAATTCTTCCAATATCCTTTTCACTGCTTCAACATTTCTTCGTCCAATTTGGAGATGTGGGGATGTTTTTTTACCTTGAAACATACTGGCCCCACCCGCTATTCGGGCGGTTAAATCTCCTTTTGCACCTAACAAACGCATCTCATCAATTAATGACGGTATGGCTAAATCAGCAAACTTTCCAGGCTTTTTCTCTCCATGAAAAGCGGTACTGTCCGGCAACATAATATGGCTTAGTCCACCTATCCTTGACCGCGGCTCATACAGTGCGATACCAACGCAAGAGCCCAATGCGATCGTAACTAATGATTGTGGGGCACGGGATGATTTATACTCCCCTATCCCAACTTTAAGGTCGTTCTCCATCCTCTAAAACCCCTTTACTTTTCAATTAACCCCTCTATTTCTTGTTCTCCTTCAAGTGGAAACAACATGTCTACATCAATATGAAGGGTGATGTCGTCATTTTCCTGAAAAGTACCAATGATATAAGCTGTTTTTGCTGTGCCGTTGGTTGACTCAGCTTGCTCGACATCAGTGATTGGATATTCTTTTACTTGTGTAATTTGTTCTACGATTAAACCGATTTTTTTGTTCTTCCAGTTGGCAACAATCACTTTCGTTTGTTCATTTGGCGTTAATTTTTCATTGAACAAGCGCCTTTTCATATCGATCAATAAAAGTGGGATGTCGTTATAAGATAAGAAGCCGTTGATATAAGCCGATGTATCTGGAATCAAAGCTGGCTTTTTGTAGAGTAATATCTTCTCGACGCTATCAATCGTGAGCGCAAATTGTTGTTCATTGCAGATAAAATTGATGAATTTCGTCATATGTTCCCTCTTCTCACTTTTTTATAATTGGAATTCTGCTACCATACGATTCAGCATTTCGGCATGTTCCGCAATTTGGTTTGCATTTACTGCAACTTCTTCCATCGTACTTGTAATTTCTTGTGACGCTGCAGAAGTCTCTTCTACACCGGCAGCAGACTCTTCAGAAACAGATGCGATTTCAGAAATAGAATGTCCCATTTCAGCACTTGCTTCAGAAAGATTGTGAATGTCACTATTCATTCCTTCAATTTCCGTAACCATATCGTTTAAGGATTTGGATATTTTTTCGAAAGTTGCGCGTGTTTCTGTCATCGTTTCCAACCCGAGTTTCGCTTCCGTCGATCCGCCTGCTAGAGAACGCGTGACATGATTAGACTCTTTCTGAATCGTTTCAACAAATACGGTAATTTCTTGAACTGAGTTAGCTACTTGCTCAGAAAGTTTACGTACTTCGTCAGCAACAACCGCAAATCCACGGCCATGTTCGCCGGCTCTCGCCGCTTCAATTGCCGCGTTAAGCGCCAAAAGATTCGTCTGATCCGCGATACCGCGAATAATTACAACCAATTTATTAATCTCTTGCGTACTCTTGTCCAAGTCGCCCATCATTACAACTGATTCTTGAACGATGTCATTAATGTGTGCCATTTGTTGGCTTGAAGCTTGCATCAATTCTTGGCCTTGATCAGATAATCCGACCACTTTACTTGAGTCTTTACTGATTTTAGAACTGCTCTTAGACGCATGGGCGAAATCCGTTCCAAACTGGTCCATTTGTGTAGCCATTTGGCTGGCTGCATGTGCTTGATTTTCCGTTCCAATTGCCAATTCTTGCATCGTCATGGCAACTTGTTCAGACCCTGTACGCACTTCATTAGATGATTGCGATAACTCTTCACTGTGTTGCGCCAGTTCCGAAGCTGCTTCCGAAATATTCGTAACCATTTCGGTAAAGCGTCCTTGTAGTAGGTTCGTCGCTTCCATCAATTGGGAAATCTCACCTTTACCAGGTACTTCCAAAGGTTTTTGGCCCAATTTACCAGCAGCGATTATTTTCAATCTTTCCATGACAGTGATGATTGGTTTCGTAATACTGTTAGCGAATAACACAATCAAAATAATACCGAGAATAAGCGCAACTACTAACAATACAGCCATTATTTTTATACTTGTCTTCATTTGAGCTAAAACGGTACTTGTTTTGTCTTTCGCCAAATCAGCTTGAGTAAGTGAAAAGGCCGTAATTTGGTCTGCCAACTTTTCAAATTGCGGATTATATTTCGTATTTACAACTCGTAGCGCATCTCCTCGACTACCGCCCTCTTTAATTGCATTCAGTTGCTCAGCTAACACAACATCCAACAATGATAGTTCTTGAAAGGCCGTTTCAATTTCTGGTGATACACCTTTAGCTAGTATTTTCGCTATTTCAATATTCATCAATTCTGAATATTCATCAATTAGTTCGACATAACTATTTTTACTTGTCAAAAAATACCCACGAACAGCTGCTAAACGACGCGCTGAATAGTAATTGACATTGTCATATATTTTCATAGTCGTAATATCTTCTGATACCATTTCATCGACATTCGAATATGTCTGTTGGAATGTATACAAGCTAGTTGCGCCAATAATCGTCATAAATAGCATAATTACTGAAAAGGCGAGTAGTAAACGTTGCTTAATCTTTAAGTCGGAATAGGCAACCTTTCCAATCTTAATGTTTTTTATCTGCCCTTTCCCCTTTAAGTTTATTTTCTTTAAATTTAATTTGTCTGAAACGTCCAATACAGTCACTCCTAATTTTATACTTTTCTATACCTCCTTTATTATCGGTAAATTTTGTCCAAATTTAAGCTATAACAAAATGTTTTATTTAATTAAAAAAACAAAAACCCCTAACCACTTCAGCATCTCTGCTCAGTAATTAGGGGGACATTTTTAATTTATTTGGAACTGATTTACAACCTTGTTCAATAACTCTGCTTGTTGCTTGATCTGTTGCGCGTTCGTAGCAACTTCTTCCATCGTACTATTGATTTCTTGAGAAGCAGCTGATGTTTGTTCAACACCGGCTGCTGATTCTTCTGAAACAGAGGCAATCTCTGAAATAGCATGGCTCATATCGTTACCCGTTTCTGCCAGTTGGTTAAGTTCTTTGTTTATTTGCGTAATATTTGCAACTACAGTCTCTAAAGAGTGCGTAATGGTATCAAAAGTTTGACTTGTTTCTGTGATTCCGGAGAGTCCTGCCTGCACTTCTGTATAACCCATTTGCAAAGATTCTACCACGACATGTGATTCGGTTTGAATATTCGTTACAAAAGCTGTAATATCTTTCACGGATTCCGCGACGCGTTCCGATAACTTACGTACTTCATCAGCCACAACGGCGAAACCACGGCCGTGTTCACCTGCCCGTGCTGCTTCAATTGCTGCATTTAAAGCCAACAAATTGGTTTGGTTCGCAACGTCATCAATAATCGCAACTAACTTCCCTATTTCTTTTGTACCTTGATCTAAGGTTTCCATTTTTAAGACTGCCTCTTCGACAATTTGGTTAATATTTTCCATTTGCTCTTTTGAAGTTGTCATATTCTTTTTCCCTTTTCCAGAAAAAGAAACAATGGTTTGCGAAGATTTGTTCGCTGCTTTACCAGCGCGTGTAACCGTTTCGACTTCTGCTTTGAAAGCTGTCATATTCGTCGCTAATAATGACGTGGATTGCGCTTGATTCTCGGTTCCAGTTGCCAGTTCCTGCATCGTTACCGCAACTTGTTCCGAACCGGACTGCACTTCACTCGCTGAAAATGAGAGGGTCTCACTTTGTGTCATTAAGGCCTCTGCGCTTGTTTTCATTTGATTAATAATGGAGAGAAGATGCGTTTGCATATCGTTTGTAGCTTGCGTCAATGCGACTACTTCCCCGCCACCATCAACCGGTAAAGGCTCTTGATTTAAGAGGCCCGATTTAATCGTGTTTAAACGATGCATCACAATTTGAATTGATTTGGCAAAATCACGTGAGAATAAGAGTGCTACTACAACTGCTAACAAACTGATAACCGCGACACCCATTGCCAAAATTAGTGCGCCTCTATTTGTATTAGCGACTAATACTTCCCCATTCAACTGAATCGCTGCCGAATGCGAATCTGATCGTTCTGTTATCGCTGCTAAAATCTCTTCTGCTTTTGGATTTGCGTACGTGTTCATATTCTGAACAGCTTGTGCGCGTTGTTTATCTTTAAGAACAGTAATAATATTTTCTTGGACATAAACTTCCCATTCTGACAGACTTTCAAAAAGGTTGTCTGTCGTACTATCAGCGTCAAGAGCGGTAATTTCTTGCTGATAAGTTTCACTCTCTTTTACATTTTCATTAAAATTGAGTAGATATCTACCTTCACTTGTTAACAGATAACCACGTAAATTAGCAACACGTTGGGACATCAGATAAGACATTTTTTCGTAACTTTGCACCAATACCATATCTTCATCGATAATTTTTTCGACATTTGCATTTACAGATCGAAACATCAATAGCGTTGAAGCACCGATCCCAATCAAAAAGAAAATAAAGACTGAAAAAATGATTAATAAGCGTGCACGAATTGACCGGTATTTGAATTGTAACTTTCCCCATTCGAATCCCCGTTTTGACTTTTTCATCTTAATTTTCTTTGCCCCTATAGCATCCAACCTGCAACACTCCTTTAAGTGAATTTTAGATACAGTTATCTCTTTTCATATCGGATTCAAAAATAAAATGTTAACCTTAGATATGAGGAAATTTTAATAAAGGAGTGGCGATTATGGTAAAGCGTTGTAAATGGGCCGGAAATGACCTGACTATGCAGAAATATCATGATTATGAATGGGGAGTGGCGCGTTACGATGATACCTATCTCTTTGAAATGTTGACGTTGGAAGGCGCACAAGCGGGGTTATCGTGGCAAATTATATTGAATAAACGCGAAGATTACCGCGAAGCATTCCGACAATTTTCTGTGGCCGAATGTGCTGTATTGACTGATGATGAACTCGAGGAAATACGCCTACAGACGGGCGTCGTTAAGAACAAACTGAAAATTCGGTCCGTTCGTTCCAATGCCATTGCCTTCCAAAAAATCCAAATGGAATTTGGCAGCTTTTCAAATTATATTTGGGGATTTTCAGAACCTATTATCAATAGTTGGGAAGAAGAAGCCGATGTTCCTGCTCAAAGTGACCTTTCTGATCTGATTAGTAAAGATTTGAAAAAACGCGGGTTCAAATTTGTTGGTCCGGTGATTATGTATTCATTTATGCAAGCAATCGGTATGGTTAATGATCATGTCCGACACTGCGATTTTAAATAAAACCATTTAATCGCCATTCAACAGAGCTGTAATATCTGCTTGGGTATGCGTATGATCAACAAAATCGGTAATGATGCCTTTTTCCAAGCGCACTAATTTAGGCACGGTAACGACTTCATTTGCAGCGATAATATCTTGGAAGTTTTTGTCATTTTTGTGTTTATCGGTATCATATTTATAAACTTCGGTACCTGTTTCTTGGATGGCTTCGTTCATTAAAGGTTCAAATTTACGACAATACTGACAGGTATCACGACCAAAATACAAGTAAGCGACTTCTTCAGCCATCACTGCTTCATAGGCCGTCTCATCTTTCACTTCCGTAACATAAGATTTTGGACGTGTAAAAACATAAATCCCTCCCAATAAAACAACGAGGCCAGCAAGAATCATTATTATTTTTTTCATGAGAATACTCCTTTTTGGTTTATTTTAGACGATTATACAGCTGAATTATAACATTTTTTCTTAAAATCATGTTGTAAAGCGCTATCAAAAATGCATTCTCATTTAGTTTGTGATATTATTTACATATTCATTTTAAACTGCTAGGATGCCAATCGCTCTGCCTCTAATCGCTCAATTTTTAATAAAAAGGATGAATGACAATTAAACGGACATTCCTACTCACTATAGGAGTCATTTCTTTCGGTTTGGGAAGCGTTGGAACGATTCTACCCATTTTGCCAACAACCCCTTTTTTATTGTTGGCCGGATACTGTTTCGCCCATAGCTCCAGTCGTTTTCATAGTTGGCTGCAAAATACGAAAATTTACAACTTTTATGTTGCCGATTATGCCAAAACAAAAGCCATTCCCCGCCGGAAAAAATGGCAAATCCTATCTAACATATATATTTTAATGGGCATTTCTGTCTGGGCTGCCCCGCTCACGATTATTAAAGCTATTATTGTTGGGTTAATGGCCTTTTTAACGTTTATGTTATTTTGGGTCATTCCCGACCAACCTTCATAAAAAATGACCTGGAAAGGTCTTTTTTTATTTGGAACATAATCGCTTCGCTTCTTGTTCAAAACGTTCCAATAAATAGTGATTAGAACATTTGGGCCTAAAAAATGAGTCGAAATGTTCCAATCATAACTTATTGGAACAAAAGCACTCCTAAATTTGGCCAAAACGTTCCAATCCAAATTTCTTCAGGGCATAGTTACTTTCCAAATAGTACTGCTTCCATATCGTACAATCCTGCTTCTTTATCCACTAACCATTTCGCCCCATTCAGTGCACCATTTGCAAAAATATTCTTGGAAAATGCTTCGTGTTTGAGGGAAATAATTTCATCCATCCCGGCAAATATGACTTCGTGTTCGCCAACAATCGATCCACCGCGAACCGCATGGACACCAATTTCTTTATCCTGGCGTTTGCTGAAACCGTCACGTCCATTCACGAAATCATAGTGCAATGTTTCGTTGATGGTATCAGCAAATAGTTTCGCAGTCCCGGAAGGGGCATCTTCTTTCAAACGGTGGTGCTTTTCAATAATTTCAATATCAAAAAAATCTTTCAAAATCGGCGCATATTCCCGGAGCATCCGGTTGACCAAGTTAACGCCCAAGCTGAAGTTTGCGCTCTTAAGAACAGGAACGTGTGTGGCTAACGCAGCAATTTTCTCTAACTGCTCAGAACTGTGTCCCGTTGCCGCAATCACGACGGGAACGTTATTTTTTTCTGCATACGCTAAAATCGCGTCACATGCACGCGGATTTGAGAAATCAATCAACACATCTACTTTTTCACTGGTGTCATCTAATACCGTCTTCAGTTCCGGAGCAAAAATAACTAATTCATCATTTTCAGCTACGCATTGCTCAATCACCTTTCCCATGGCCCCGTAGCCCACTAATCCAATCTTCAACGTAATTCCTCCTCGAATCGTTCCAGTACTAAAACTAATCGTTGATAGGCTTCCGCTCCCATTTCACCTAATGGCATCCGCAGAGAACCGACCTCCCACCCCATCCAATTCAAAGCTGCTTTAACCGGAATCGGGTTCACTTCATAGAACAAAGCCGCAATCAAATCCAGGTATTTTATTTGTATCGCCAAAGATTCTGCCGTTTTACCATCCAAGTATAAACGCACCAAATCATGCACTTCTTTCGGCATAATATTCGCCCAAACACTGATTACTCCGGTTCCACCGACACTCAACAGCGGCACAATCACATCATCATTTCCGCTATATAAGGCAAAGGTCTCATTAATATATTTGGAAATATTCATGACATAGCTCATATCACCGGATGCTTCTTTGATACCAATAATATTGGGGTGTTTCGCCAATTTACCAACTACTTCTGGCGTAATATTGCACCCCGTTCGACTCGGAACATTGTACATAATAATGGGCACAGTCACGCTGTCAGCAATACTTTCAAAATGACGAATCATTCCTTCATTATTCGTTTTGTTGTAATACGGCGTCACCACCAATAAATAGTCCGCACCCAATTCCGCGAAGGCTTGGCTATTGGAAATAGCAGTTGCCGTACTGTTGCTGCCGCTGCCGACAATCATCGGGACCCGTTTCGCAATTTTATCGTTACAAAAGGCTACAAATTCCTTCTCCTCTTCGAACGTCATTGTCGAAGCTTCACCAGTAGTTCCAAGAATTACCAGGCCATCTGTACTATTTTCAATGTGCCATTCCAATAATTCTGCTACTTTTGGATAGTTAATCCGATTCTCTTCATCCATTGGGGTTACAAGTGCGACCATCGATCCTTTAAGCATGCTTATCCGCCTCCGTTTTTACATCATTTCTGATTAAATCAGCTAAAGTCTGTCGTTTTACAATGACTCGGGACTCCCCATCTTTAACAAATACAACAGCAGGTGTTGCATTCCGATTATAGTTGCTGCTCATCGCATAACCGTATGCTCCTGTCGAATAAACGGCTAAGATGTCACCCTTTTTAACAGGCGGTAAATACACATCATGAATTAAAACATCGCCAGATTCACAATATTTACCCGCCACTGTCACTAACTCTGACTTCTCAGCTGTCATATTATTTGCAACATCACAGGAATAGTCAGCCTGATACAAGCTTGGCCGGATATTATCTCCCATCCCGCCATCGACAAAATAATACTGCTTATTCGGTGTTTTTTTCTGATAACCAATTTCATACAGAGTCGTGCCCGCTTCCGCAACCAAACTCCGCCCCGGCTCAATCATTACTTCCCGAATTTTTACGCCGGTTTCTTGCAATTTATCCTCTAAATACGTCACTATTTGCGCCATATTTTCTTTAATCGGCATCGGTTGATCCGCATCCGTATAGCGAACGCCAAAACCACCACCCAAATTCAAGGTCAACGGTTCCGAAAAGGTTTGTAAATAGCCCAGCATCTTATCAATCGCCGCGTACCACGCATCCATTTCAAAAATCTGCGAGCCAATATGTACATGAAAACCTTCCAATGCCAAATAATCGCTTTTTTTCAGGATAGCTATACAGGCCTCATAATCGCTACTTCCGAAGGCGATTCCGAACTTTGAATCAATATGTGTCGTAACGATATATTCGTGCGTATGTGCTTCAATTCCGACATTTAAACGTATTTGGACCTGCAACTTCTCTTTGTACTCCGCAGCTAAACCAGCTAGCTCTTCCAGCTCCATCACATTATCAACCACCATGTGTTTCACGCCCGTTTCAAGAGCCATTCGCAGTTCTTCAGTCGTTTTATTATTCCCATGGAAATAGATTTTTTCGACTGGCATAGTGGATTTCAAGGCTGTATACAATTCGCCGCTGCTCACAACATCCACGCCCAAGCCGTATTCAGCAATTAAATCCAACATCCCGATGGTTTGAAAAGCCTTTGATGCATAAAGAATACGCGTTTGAAAAACATCCGATTTAAAATAGGTCGTGTAAGCTTCCAGATTAGCCTCAAGTTTCTGTTGATCATAGACATAAAGCGGCGTGCCATATTGCGCCGTCAATTCGCTGGCTTTCACGCCCCCGATAACAAGTTCTTTCATCTCATTTCCTCCTGAATACCGTATTTCTCTATATAAAAAAAGACGCCCAATACCGGCGCCTTTTACACTGTTTACATATCATGATGTAACAATTTGTCAGCGCCTCTACTATTTAGTAGGAGTGATATACGTATTCCCTATACCCCCACGATGAAAACTTGCCAATTTACACCGTTCGGCAATGGTTACCTTTCATCACGCATCATCGAACGCCTTCTCCCTGTGACTACTCTTTTACATTGCTACCTCTTATTCAATTAAAATTAGAATAGCATTAAAAAATATTTTTGTCTACTGAATGCAGCTCGGTATGAGAGCCGTGATTTTTATGCACTTTTATTAGTATTTTCTCAATAAAAAAGAAATTATACCGGCTTACAGACTTATGAGTATCGCTGGACGCCGGTAAAATCATCTAATTACCGGCATACGTCCTATGGTTAACGGCTGAAAGCCGGTCTATTTATCATTCTGCCAACTAAATAGCTCACTCAAACCGATTTAACGATTTTATAGTGACCCTTTTGCGGTAAAAATCTATTATCTTACCATCCATGGAACAAAAAGAAAGCAATGAATAACGTTCCTCCAGAAACTTATAAAACCCTATACTAAAAAAACGTACTGAAACAATGTTTTGTTTCAGTACGTTTCTATCTTTATATTTTTTTGAAAACACGTACACCATAGCCATTCAATGTGATTTTACGTGCCACTTTTTCGCCTGTAATCAAGTCAATCACTTCATCTTCAAATGTAATTGTCTCTTCATCCGTACCAAAGTTCATTACAAAAATGTATGCCGAATCTGGCCCTTTACGAACTTGTACCGATACATTTTCGCTGTGATTTGCTTCAAATGGCGGTATGATAGCCAATTCTTGAATTAATTGATCATAGAAGTCATTTTGGAAGGCACTTTCCGCTCGTGCCCCAATGTAGTAACTGTTACCATCACCATACGTATTTTTCATGACTGCCGGTGTTCCTTGATAGAAATCAGCTCCATATGTACCAATTACTTCTCCTGTTTTCTGTTCAAGAAGAGTCGCATAATCTTTAACCACATAATCCTTACCTTGAAAATTCAAACTATTTTCATCACTCGGATAATACGTGTCAGTCTCTGTAACGGTTAAGCCAAAAACGTTCTCTAGCTTTTCATGCCAACCGCCTTCATATACCAGGTCATTTTCATTCACGACTCCGGAAATATATGTCATTACAACTGTTCCGCCTGCTTTCACATAGGCTTCCACTTTTTCCATAAATGTTGCTTTCATCATATACAGCATTGGAATTACAACCAATTTATAGTCAGTGAAATCTTGGTTCACATTCAAAACGTCAACCGGAATATCACGCTCCCAGAAACGACGGTAATGTTCTTGAGCAGTTTGCGGATAACGTAATGATTCCGAGCTATATCCTTGGATGGTTTGCAGCGCCCATTGATTCTCCCAGTCATAAATAAAGGCTACTTCCGCATCTCGATTAGTCCCAACAACTTCTTCCAATTTATTCAAATAGGCCCCGACTTCTTGAACATCCTTAAACACACGATTTTCAGTACTGTTGTCATGATCTACAACCGCGCCATGGAATTTTTCAGAAGCACCACGTGATTTCCGCCATTGGAAATACATTACACTATCCGAGCCATGCGCCACATGCTGCAGCGAGGAAAGTAAATGCATCCCTGGTCGTTTAGCCTTATTTACATCATGCCAGTTAACCAAACTCGGTGTAGATTCCATAATATAGAAAGGTTGCTGTTTTAATGAACGATATAAATCATCAATAAAACCAACTTTAACCGCCAATTCCTTGTCCGTTTGCGTATCTGAATGCCAGGCAGGATAAGCATCCCATGAAATTAAGTCTACATGCTCTGCAAATTTACTATAGTCTAGCGCTTGGAAAGGAATCAAATCAGCTGTATCTGCCATAAAGTTTGTTGTGATTGGAATATGAGGTGTGAGCTCCCGTAGTGGTATAATTTCCTCTTTATAGAAATCAATGGTTTGATCTGTTACAAAACGTTGCCAATCCAAAGTGAGACCGTGCATAGCATCTTCGCCCAATACAGAAGGCGATTCAATTTCGTCCCAGCCGGAATAACGATGACTCCAAAACGTTGCCCACCACGCCACGTTTACTGCTTCTAAATCATGATTATAGCGATTCTTAACCCATAAACGGAAAGCTTCCTGACAAAGATTACAATGGCACTCACCGCTGTATTCATTTGAAATATGCCACATTAAGATAGCGGGATGATTTTGATACCGCTCTGCTAATTTTCGATTAATCATTTTAATTTTTTCGCGATAAATCGGTGCCGTAAAGCAATGGTTATGACGGCGCCCTTGTAACTCTTGTTCGCGTCGATTATTTACACGGCGAATTTCAGGATATTTTTTCGCCATCCAACTCGGTTTGGCGCCACTCGGAGTGGCAAGGATAACGTTGCCTCCAAAACTATGAATACGATCAATCACTTCATCCAACCATTCAAAATCATAAACGCCTTCTTCTGGTTCCAAGCGACTCCATGCAAACATCCCGATTGAGAATGTATTTGTGTTCGCAATCTGCATTAATTTAATATCTTCTTGTAAATACTCTGGAAGATGCAACCACTGCTCTGGGAAATAGTCCCCGCCATGTAAAAATCTTTTTTCTCGTGTAGCATATATGTTCTCTAGACCTTTCAAACTCAAACACTCCTTATCCTTTTGTACCTCCTGATGTTAAGCCAGACACAAAGTTCTTCTGTAGCAGTAGGAAAACAAATGCTACAGGAATACTAATTAAAATTGCGCCAGCAGCAAACATCGTATAACTTGCTCCCATCACATCATTCACTAAATTATATAGCCCAATTGGCAGCGTATAATACTGTGTACTTCTTAAGATTGTTGAAGAAATAATAAAATCTCCCAGTGGCCCGGTAAAGCCATTCATTGCAGCCACAGCGATCATCGGTTTCGATAACGGCAACACAATTTGCCAAAAAATCCGTGTATGACTCGCACCATCAATACGTGCGCTCTCATCCAAATCGTATGGAATCGTGTCCATATACCCTTTCATCAGATAGGTATTCATCGGAATTTGTCCACCTATATAGAGGAGAATGAGGAACCAATGACTATTAATTAGCCCCATTATTTGAGCAAGTACAAAAATAGCAACGAGTGCTGAGAATTGCGGAATCATCTGTAGCAACAAGAACAACGTCAATCCATTCTGACGCCCTTTAAAACGAAACCGTGAAAATGCATAGCCCGTAAAACAAACGCTCACGACCGTACCAAGCATGGTAAAGATACTAATTTTAAGAGAGTTTAGATACCACTGGCCATAAGGGAGGCTCGCTTTTCCCGAGAATAGTTCTTGATAGTGGCGAATCGTCGGATTTTTTGGAATTAAACTCGTACTTACCAAGCTATTACCTGGATTAAAACTTGCGCCGACCGTCCACAATAAGGGATACAAAATCGCAATAATCACGAAAATTATAAGGGCATAGCTTGCCCCTAATTTAAGTCTTTTTTGCCATTTTCCATTTATAGACATAATTATTCGCCTCCTTTAAAACTATTCGTTCTTCTAAATTGCCACATTGCAATCGTGATAACAAAGACAGAAAGAAGAATCGTCAATGCTGCAGCTATTGCATATTGACTGGACTGCATCGTTAATTTGTAAATCCAGGAAACTAAAATATCCGTTCCACCTGCCGTTGATCCTGCTACAGCCGGACCTCCGCCATTGAACAAGTAAATAATATTAAAGTTGTTAAAATTAAACGTGTATTGCGTAATCAAAGTAGGAGCCATCGCCGTTAAAATAACGGGTAAGGTAATGTTGCGGAATTTTTGTAAAGCCGTTGCTCCATCCATGTTGGCTGCTTCATACAAATCATCGGGAATTGATTGCAACACACCCGTTGAAACGGTAAAGATATACGGGAATCCCAACCACCCTTGAATGATAATCAAAGCAACCCGTGTCCACGTCGCATCTGTCATCCACATGACGGGACTGATTTTGAAAAATGCCAAAATATCATTGTTAATTGCTCCAAAACTGTTATTAAACATCCCTGCAAAAACTAAGATAGTTACGAATCCTGGTACAGCCCACGGTAAAACAAAAATCGTCCGTATTAACTTCTTAAAGTGCAGTTCTTTTTGATTCACTAAAACGGCTAGAAAAACACCCAATGTAATTTGTAATGTGGATGCGAATAACGTCCAGACGACGGTCCATGATAGAACATCGAAAAATGTTCGGCGCCAAATATTTACCGTAAATATTTGTTTAAAAGTCTGTAATCCTACCCAATCAAACAAATTAGCAGGCGGCGAGTGATACAAGTCATAATTTGTAAACGCGAGCGCAAAACTAAATAAAATTGGAAAAACAACTGAAAAAATAAGTAATATAAGAGCCGGTCCACTGATTAAATACGGATACCCTTGATTAATCAAGTTATGATAATTGTCTTTTAAATTTTGAACGGGCAAGCCGTTGTCACGGCGCTTTCCGTTCGCATACGCATCACGGATATTCAGATAATACAAGCCAATACCAAAGGCTAAAACAATAAGTGATAATATTCCTTCAGCTAATAGAAAAACAGAATTATCACGTGGTGTCTCTACACCTAACGTCACAATGCCCCATAATCCCATATTCAGTAAATCAAAGAATACAAGGATAAAAGCAGCAGTTGTTAGAAAGAAAATTAAGGCTTTTAACCATTGTTTATTATAAAGCTGCCCTCCTCCTGGAATAAAAGAGAGGGCAGCAGCAGTTCGTCTATGTTTCATTTTTTCTCCTTCGCATTTTTAAGCGTTAGTTACCACCATGGTTCGCTTGGATTTGGTCTTTAATAGTTTGGACAGCAGTATCCAGCGCTTCTTTAGCTGTTTGCTGTTTAGTTGCAACTGTCTGGAGAGCAGAATCTACTGGCAACCAAACTTCTGCCATTTCTGGAATACTTGGTGTTAATTCAGAGTTTTGACTTTGCTCTGCTACTGCTTGAGCAGCTGGATCCTGTGCAATGGTTTCGTTCTCAGCTAGTACCGTTACTGCAGGAACTTCTTTTGTTATTTCATAACGTTTTAAAGAGTTTTCTTCATTCGTAATAAATTCAACAAATGCTTGTGCGAGCTCTTTATTTTTGGAGTAGCTTGAAACGTTATAGCTTTTCACGCCAACAAACGCACTCATCGGGTTACCGTTTGGAAGTGTCGGGAAAGATACAACTCCGTAATCAATTCCTGCATCACTATAAGGTCCTAAATTCCATGGACCAGAAATAACAGCCGCCGCTTTTCCTTCAGCAAATAAAGAGTCTAAAACATTGATCGCTTGCTCTCCAATCATACCTGACGGAAATAGTCCTTCTTCATACCAAGTAGAAATATACTCAACAGCCTCAACTGCTCGGTCATTGTTTAAACCAAGATCCGTTGTATCATAATTTCCATCCGCATCTTGGCCAAAAATATAGCCGCCATAACCACTTATCAAACTTTGTGCATAATAAATTTGATCCCACAATGCCAATAGTCCATAGTTATCACCGTTTGTCAGTTCTTTAGATAAATCGTACCAACCTTCTAATGTTGTAGGCAGTTCTTCTTCTGAAATGATCTCTTTGTTGTAATAAAGAATGGTCGTTTCCACTGCTTTAGGAAGTCCGTAAACTGTTCCATCCACTTTTTGAGAGTTCATTGCAACATCGGTATAAATACCTTGAACTTCTTCTGTTGTCGAAAGAGGAGCTAATAACCCTTCAACAACTGCGGTACCAATCTGATCTCCTGGCATGGTCAATACATCGGGGCCTGTTCCACCAGGTCCATCCAAACGCAAGTCTTCAATTTGAGAAGCATACGCTTTTTCTACAACTTCGACATCTACATTATATTCTTCTTCAAAGGCAGCAATTGCCTCTTCAATACCATTAGATTTTTCAATATCTTCCCACACGAGTAACGTTTGACGCTCATCAGATCCATTGCCAGTGTCAGCAACTGACTCTTCAGTTGTTGATTCACCTGGCCCACAGGCAGCTAATAATAATCCTGCACTTGCAGCCAATAACCATTTAGATGTTTTTACCATTTTCAAAACCTCCGCTATTTTTTGTAAACGCTTTTATGACCTCATCCTATCATTGCAAGTTTTACGTGTAAATAAGATTAAGTAAAAAAACAAGTAAAATATTTTACTTGTTTTTGAATCAATCTATTCATTTAACGGAAACGCACTTGCGCGCTCCACCAATTCTGTTCCTAAGTAAATTGTTTTCGTGGCATGGCGATTACGGAGGACACGTTCGATTAAAAGTTCTACCGCCAAACGGCTCAATTCAGGAATATCGACAGCAAATGTCGTAAGCGGCGGCGAGACGTATTTTGTTACGCTAATGTTATTGATACTTACAACACTTACTCTTTCAGGAACGGAGATATTATACTGATTCAGCGCTTGTAAAACACCAATTGCGATGGGGTCAGCAGCAACAAAAAACGCTGTCGGCATATCTTTTTTACGCGTTTCAATTATCTGTTTCATTAAATGAAAACCCGTATCAATTGAGAAACGACGTCTGGTTAGAATAAAATCACTATCCATAAGACCGTTTTTTTGCATTTCTTCACGGAAAGTAACTTCACGAATATCTGGTTCGTTTTCCTTAGTATCAGGATTAAAGTAAGTCCCGCCAATAAAACCAATCTTCTCATGTCCTAATTCACGTAAATATTTAATAGCGTTTTTAGTTGTTCCAACTAAATCGGGACGTACTGAATCATACTCTGGATCGGGGGTTGCATCTAAGAACACTCCGTTCGGTGTAATAGTGTGTAAGTATTCAAGTTCCGCTTTCAAAAATGACCCCACCGCAATAAAACCTTCTGTATTCTGAGGTACACTTTCGATTCCTTCCTTAACTTTCAACACTGAAAGGTTCACGTGGTAATCATTTGCTATTCTTTCAATGTTTTTTCGCATCGTTTTAAAGTAGATATCTTCCAATTCTTCAACATCTGTCAACCAGTATAAAAAAACAATATTCTTAACTTCAGGACGGACGATTTTTCGTCGATAATTCAACTGTGCAGCTATCTCGTATATTTTTTTACGCGTTTGATCTGTAACGGAAAGGGATTGATCGTTCGAAAGTACACGAGAGACTGTTGCAATGGAATAGCCTGATTTATCTGCTATATCTTTTAATGTGGCCATTTAACTCTTCCTTTTTAGTAAATTTATTTACTTAATTATGGAGAACAGAAAATAATAAGTCAATAAGAGGAGGATTATCGCTAATTTATAACTGACTTTTGCACGCTTTCGCGGTAAACAGTGCAAGAGTTGAACTTTTTTAACTGACCTTTGCACCTTTTTGGAGTTTTTAGTGCAAAGGTCTTCACTTTTTTACTGACTTTTGCACGTCTACACAATGGATGACGTTCCCCAGAAAAAAAACCGGCCACCAGCACGAGGCTGATGACCGGTTGAAATTTAATCTATTCAACGATTTCGACGACAAGGTAACGGTGTGGCTCTTTACCTTCTGAATGAGTCGAAATGCGTTTATTCTTGCTTAAATGCGCATGAATTTGTTTCCGTTCGAATGCTGGTAGTGGTTCTAGGAAAACAGGTTGCTTCGTACGTAAAACGCGCTCTGCAGTACGTTCTGCGATATTCTCTAGAATACTTGCCCGACGCTCACGATAATCGCCTACGTTCACAACAATGGACACACGACTGCGTTCATATTGTTGATAGACTGTTTGAGCCAAAATCTGTAAAGCATTAATAATTTTTCCATGTTTTCCAATGATTAAACCTGGCTTTTGAGTATCAATGTTAAATGTAATCACATTTTTTGTTTCTTCTACATTTACCGTCGCAGCTGCACCATAAACTTCAACAGTCTGAGTCAGGTAATCAACAACACTCGCGATTGCTTCTTGATGAGAAGAGACAGAAACACTATCTTCTTCGATTTCTTCATCTTCTTCAGCATATTCCAGAGTTTCAGAGTAATCATAATGGTCTTCTTCGGTCGTTTGAGCTTCTGGCGTTTCAGTCTGTTCACTCAAGAAATCGGCACGCTCTTCATTTTCGAAAACAGCGATATTTCCTGGTTCTTTTATTTCCGGAATTGCCTTCGGTGTCAATTCAACCTCAGCATCCTTCTGACCAAAACCAAAAAGTCCTTTTTTACCTTCAGAAATGATTTTGATGTCTACTTCATGGCTTCCTAAATTTAGTTGAGCTAACCCCTTGCTGACTGCTTTATCAACTGTTGTATCTCGCACTACAATTTTTTCATTTTCCATTAATCGTCCATCCTTCCATTTCAAAGAACAACTTTATTTTCTTCTCTTTTTCTTTGGTTTTTTCGCTTTTTCTAATGCTTTTGCACGTTCTTTCTGTGCTCTTTCTTCTGCTTCACGTTCAGAAATAATCTTATATGGATTATTCATAATCAGTGTTTGACCAACTGAGAACGCGTTACTTACTACCCAGTACAATGATAACGCACTTGGTAAAGAAATACCCACAAATAGAATCATCGCTGGCATTGTATACATCATTGCTTTCGCTTGTCCGCCACCTTGTGGTTGAGACATTGTCGTTAGCTTTGTTGTAAAGAATGTCAAAATAGCAGCTAATACAGGAAGAATGAAGTACGGATCACTTTCACCTAAGTTCATCCATAAGAATGAACCTTCACTCAATACTTCTGTACGACTAATCGCTTGGTAAAGAGCAATCATAACTGGCATTTGTACAACAGCAGGTAAACATCCTGCATATGGATTAACGCCATTATCTGAATATACACGCGAGATTTCAGCTTGTAGTAGTTCACGCGTTTGCGTATCTTTCGATGCATATTTTTCTTGCAGCTCTTTAATCTGCGGCTGAACTTTTTGCATCTTTTGTGTGCTCTTCGTTTGGAAATAGTTCAATGGAATCAAAATTACCCGAATAATAGCTGTAAAGATAATAATTCCGACACCATAATTGTTATTAAATAATTCCGAAAGGAAGATGATGAAACGAGAGAAGTTATAAATAACAACGCCATCCCAGAACCCCGTGCTTTCAGAAGTGATTGGTGCTGTATTCCCACATGCCGATAGAACAAGCATGACCATAACCAATCCTAGAGATAATAGTATTCGCTTTCGCTTAGACAACAAAATTTCCTCCTTTAAACTATATTACTTGTGCTAATTTTAACACATGTAGCAAATTTTTTTTAATTTCTTCTGTAGTTAAATGAGTAGTAGGTTGACGGGCTATTACGATGAAATCAATGCCTGGTTTAATTTCTGGCTTTAATTCCAGAAGCCCCTGACGAATTTTTCTTTTCACAGCATTTCGCATGACTGCGTTACCAATTTTCTTACCGACAGATATTCCCACCCGGAAATGACTCTGCCCTTCTTTAGGTAAGACATAGACAACGAATTGACGGTTTGCTTTAGAAGAGCCCGTGTGGAATACATTCTGGAACTCTTTTTCTTTTTTAACTCGAAAAGATTTACGCATCCTGTATCCTCTTTCCTATTAGTTTGATGTAAAAAAAAAGACCACTGACGGTCAGTGATCTTATGCAGACAATACTTTTCTGCCTTTGCGGCGTCTACTTGCTAATACATTACGGCCGTTTTTTGTACTCATGCGTTTACGGAAACCATGAACTGTTTGACGTTTACGTTTTTTCGGTTGGAAAGTTCTTTTCATTTATCTTGCACCTCCTGGTAATGCTTCCTTCTATAAGAATGACATATGCAAAAATTCTACTCGATAGTCCCAAACATTATAAAGAAACATTAGACCATCTGTCAAGGGTTTATAAGCATTTTTGACTCACCCGATTATAATAGCACATTTATCCGAATTGATAAACCTTTTTTTGAAAGATAGAAAAAATATTTTTATCCACATTTTTTTTTCTTTTGCACATTGCTCTGTATAAAATAATACCCCCCACCCCTTATCCTCACCCTTTCCATAGGGTTATCCACATAGCAACAATATGTTAATGAAAAACAGGGGATAACTTTCAAATGTTGTTGATAACACATAAAAACATTGATTCATCAACTTTCTTTTTAGTCTAGTTATCCACAACACGTGGTATTTACTCTTACTTTCTTTAAAATTATGCACATCTGTTTTCCATCTTGTGGAAAACTTTTTAACCGGTTTGGGAAACATTTATGCACAGAAGAAAGAGTTGTGGAAAACCTTTCACAGGAATGCTAAAATAATGTATACTTGATATTTATGAAATCATCTAAAATTTAAAAGAAGGAGGATTCTCCTATTGGAAGATATTTATTCTCTCTGGCGCTACTTACAAGAAAAGTTTAAAGAGTCACTTTCGAAAGTTAGTTATGACACCTGGATCGATAGTGCTGTTCCCGTTCGTCTAACTGAAACGAACATTATTATCGAAGTGCCGTCATCTCTACATAAAGATTATTGGCAGAATAATCTCGCTACCAGAGTTGTGGAAGGCATCTACGAATTTACAAATAAAGAAATTTCGCCTATTTTCATGATTAAAAATGAAGAAGTCCCTACTATTGAGCAAGAAAGACCAATCCGTCCTGAGAAAAAACCATTCAAGCAGGCACAACTAAATAGTAAATATACATTTGATACATTTGTTATCGGTAAAGGGAATCAAATGGCACATGCTGCAGCACTTGTTGTTGCTGAAGAACCCGGAACAATTTATAATCCTTTGTTTTTCTATGGAGGAGTTGGATTGGGTAAAACGCATTTGATGCACGCCATTGGCCATCAAATGATTCAATTACGCCCGGATGCCAAAGTTAAATATGTCAGCAGTGAAACATTCGCGAACGATTTTATTAATTCCATTCAAAACCGGACGCAAGAACAATTCCGGAACGAATACCGCAGCGTTGATTTACTATTGGTAGATGACATTCAATTTTTCGCGGACAAAGAAGGAACACAAGAAGAATTTTTCCATACGTTTAACGCACTCTATGATGAACGGAAACAAATCGTTCTGACCAGTGATCGTTTACCAAACGAAATTCCTAAATTACAAGAACGATTAGTGTCTCGTTTTGCCTGGGGCTTGTCTGTAGACATTACGCCACCTGATTTGGAAACACGAATCGCGATTTTAAGAAACAAAGCGAATAGTGAACGTTTAGAAATTCCAGACGACACATTAAGCTATATCGCCGGCCAAATCGACTCAAACATCCGTGAATTAGAAGGCGCACTTGTGCGTGTTCAAGCTTTTTCGGCTATTCAAGGACGAGATATCACGACCAGCTTGGCAGCAGATGCTCTGAAAAGCATTTTGCCAACAGATAAACCGAAAGCACTGAGCATTTATGCGATTCAACAAACCGTAGCGAAGTTCTATCAAGTAACGGTTGAAGAAATAAAAGGGAAAAAACGCACCAAAGGAATCGTTGTTCCCCGTCAAATCGCGATGTATCTCTCTCGAGAATTAACGGACAGCTCATTACCTAAGATTGGGCAAGAATTTGGTGGAAAAGATCATACGACCGTGTTGCATGCTTACGACAAAATTCAAGCAGCTATCAAAAAAGACAGCACGCTTAATGAAGAAATTAAAACACTCAGCGAGAAACTGAAGAATAATTAGTTTTTGCGCCTGTGGATATCTCTTGTTTTAGTGAACAGTCTTACGCACACCTTATGCACATGTGGAAATCTTTTCATGTCAAACGTTAAAAGCTGTTATCCACAGTATCAACATGCCCTACTACTACTACTATTTTTTACTAATATAATTTATAACGGAGGGAAGCCCAATGAAATTTACAATTAACCGATCCAAATTCACTAAATCTCTAACAGATGTACTGCGTGCAATTTCATCACGTACGACTATTCCAGTTCTAACAGGAGTAAAGATGACCATTGACCAAAGTGGTTTGATGTTAAGTGGGAGTGATTCTGATATATCAATTGAAATTTTTATACCAGTTTCCGATGAGGACAACCAATTAGAAGTAATCAAAGAAGGCGGCATCGTTCTTCCGGCACGTATCTTCAATGAAATCGTTAGAAAGCTATCTGATGAAAAATTAACAATTGAAGTAGGAGACAATTTCCAAACTTCGATTACATCTGCTCATGCAGCTTTTAATATCAATAGTATTGACGTTGACAATTACCCGAATTTCCCGGTAATTGATTCAAATGAAGTAATTACTTTACCAACGACACTGTTTAAACAAGTGATTCAACATACGGTTATTGCAACATCAACACAAGAAAGTCGTCCAATTTTAACCGGTGTTAACATAACTATTGAAAATGGCCAGCTTAAAGCGGTCGCAACAGACAGCCACCGTCTCAGCCAACGGATTATTCCGATTACAGTACCTGAATCATTGAAAGATAAGAGTTATAAAGTCATTATTCCAGGAAAGAGTTTGACTGAGCTTTCTAAAATCATCGAAGATCAAGATACGATTGAGATGATGGTGACGCAAAACCAAGTTCTTTTCAAAGCTGAAAATCTTTATTTCTACTCACGCTTATTAGAAGGTTATTACCCGGATACAAATCGTTTAATTCCGGCAAACTCCGCAACAGAGCTGACAATTAACGCGAATGATTTACTGCAAGCGACAGATCGTGCGTCTCTTCTTTCACATGAAGGAAAGAATAACGTCATTAAACTGTCTATTTCCGACAATCATGTGGAATTATCAGGTAACTCACCGGAAATCGGAACAGTAGAAGAAGAATTAGAGTATATCGAAGCAAAAGGTGATTCTTTAGTTATCTCTTTCAACCCTGATTATTTGAAAGATGCACTAAGAACATTTGGACATCAAAATGTCATTATTGGTTTCACTGCTCCGATTCGTCCGTTTACAGTTATACCAGCAGATGACAACACTGAAATTTCTCAGTCTTTCATCCAATTAATCACACCTGTACGTACATATTAATAAAATCAAAAAAGAAAGAGGCCCTGTGCTTCTTTCTTTTTTGATTTATAAATATCATTTAGACACAATACACGTTTTTGTTGTTTATTACCTCAAATCGATAGAAGGCCTATTTTTACGCGTTTATTTGAATTTCTGCCTAAAAAAGTGTATAATAAGAAGTGGAAAGTGTGGATTCGAGAGGTTCCATGCTTATTTTAATGAAATAGGGTGAAAATCTTGAAAAATATAGTTCATATTGACGAAGATTTTATTACACTTGGACAATTACTTAAACATATTAACGTTATTTCCAGTGGCGGTATGGCGAAATGGTATTTATCAGAGTACGCTGTTTTCGTAGATAGTGAAAAAGAGGATCGTCGCGGCCGTAAGATTTATCCAGGCATGATGGTTGAAATTCCGGATGAAGGAGCCTTTTTGATTCAACGTAATGATTCTTCTCAAGAGTCGTTATCATGATATTAAAAGAAATAAAGCTTCGGCAATTTCGTAATTATGAGGCATTGACGCTGGAATTTTCTCCCGGTATCAATGTCTTTTTAGGAGAAAATGCACAAGGTAAGACTAATTTGATGGAAGCCATCTATTCTTTATCAATGGCACGCAGTCCGCGTACGGCTAACGAAAAAGAAATGATTCGCTGGCAGCAAGATTCCGCAACTTTAACCGGTAAAATCGAACGACGCACAGGCGATTATCCCCTGGAATTACACTTTACAAAAAAAGGGAAAATAGCCAAAGTGAATCATTTGGAACAAAAAAGGTTATCTGACTATGTCGGTAAGTTAAATGTGGTCTTATTTGCACCGGAAGACTTAGATTTAGTCAAAGGAGCACCGAGTAACCGGCGAAAGTTTTTGGATATGGAATTGGGACAAATGAGTCAGGTTTATTTATATGATTTGGTGCAATACCAACGCTTATTGAAGCAACGTAATCTCTATTTGAAACAGTTATTGAGCCGTCAGGCCAAAGACCTCGTTTATTTGGAGGTCTTAACCGATCAGTTAGCAATTCAAGCAGCGAGTATTATTAAGGCGCGATTGACATTCGTGGAACAATTAGAAAAATGGGCCGATCCTCTTCATCATCAAATTTCAAATGGGAAAGAGAATCTTCGCATCCGTTATAAATCAACGATTGATTATAAGAAAACAGACGACAAGGACCAGCTGTTCGAAAAACTCATTGCAGAGCAAAAACGTGTCGCGGATCGTGAACGTGAGCAAGGGTCTACCCTTTTTGGTCCGCATCGTGACGACCTGGTCTTCTATGTGAATGACAAAAATGTCCATCAATTTGGGTCGCAGGGGCAGCAACGTACCACTGTTTTAAGTATGAAATTAGCAGAAATCGAATGTATGAACGAAGTTTTGGGCGAATATCCGATTCTTTTATTAGATGATGTGTTGTCAGAATTAGATGACGATAGACAGACGCATCTTCTTAAAACAATTGAGAAAAAAGTCCAAACCTTTTTAACAACAACGAGTCTGGATGGAATAAAACGAAATAAAATTGAAGAACCGACGATTTTTAATATTTCTGATGGTTCAGTGAATAAGGAAGGTGCATAAAACAATGGCAGAATTTGAAGATAACAAAAAAAGTTTAGCTCAGGAATATGATGCCAGTCAGATTCAGGTACTAGAAGGTCTGGAAGCTGTTCGTAAGCGTCCGGGGATGTACATTGGAGCAACAAGTGCTGCTGGTTTGCATCATTTGGTATGGGAAATCGTTGATAATTCAATCGATGAGGCATTAGCAGGATTTGCCTCAGAGATTACGATTTCCATCGAAGAGGATAACAGTATTATTGTAAAGGACAACGGCCGGGGAATTCCGGTTGATATTCAAGCGAATACAGGCCGTCCAGCTGTCGAAACAGTTTATACAGTCTTACATGCCGGTGGTAAATTCGGCGGTGGCGGATATAAGGTTTCGGGAGGTTTGCACGGTGTAGGTGCTTCCGTTGTTAACGCCCTTTCTAAAAAATTAACGGTTCAAGTTCACAAAAATGGCCAAATTCATCAAATTACCTTCGAACGTGGGGATATCATTGATGAATTGACAGTTGTTGGTGAAACGGACAAACAAGGAACAATTGTACAATTTTGGCCGGATCCGGAAATATTTACCGAAACGGTTATCTTTGAATTTGAGAAATTAAATGTCCGCGTACGCGAACTGGCTTTCTTGAACAAAGGCTTGAATATTTCGATTACAGACAAACGTCCTGAAAAAGAAATCGTTAATCAATACCATTATGAAGGTGGTATTAAGAGCTACGTTGAATACTTAAACCAAAATAAAAAGCCGCTTTTTGAAGACATTGTCTACGTTGAAGGTGAGCAAGATGACATCCAAGTAGAAGTAGCGTTGCAATATACAGATGGCTACCATACCAGCCTATTCAGTTTCGCGAATAATATCCATACGTACGAAGGTGGAACGCACGAATCGGGTGCGAAGACAGCTTTGACACGGGTTATTAACGATTATGCGAAACGCTCAAAAATCATGAAAGAAAACGAAGAAAACTTAACCGGTGAAGATGTACGTGAAGGTTTGACGCTTGTATTATCCATCAAGCACCCAAATCCACAATTCGAAGGACAAACCAAAACAAAACTTGGTAACTCCGAAGCACGTACAATCACAGACCGTCTCTTCTCATCAATGTTAGAGAAGTTCTTGATGGAAAACCCACAAACAGCGAAAAGAATCGTTGAGAAGGGAATTTTGGCCGCTAGAGCGCGTTTAGCAGCGAAGCGTGCCCGAGAAGTAACCCGTAAGAAAAGTGGCTTAGAAATCAGTAATTTGCCAGGTAAATTAGCAGACTGTTCTTCTAAAAATCCAGAAGTTTCTGAATTATTTATCGTAGAGGGAGATTCTGCCGGCGGATCAGCAAAACAAGGTCGTTCACGTATCTTCCAAGCGATTTTACCAATTCGGGGTAAAATTCTGAACGTTGAGAAAGCTTCATTGGATCGTATTTTGGCAAACGAAGAAATTCGTTCATTGTTTACAGCAATGGGAACGGGCTTTGGGGCTGAATTCGATGTTTCGAAAGCACGTTACCACAAGTTGGTTATTATGACGGATGCCGATGTCGATGGTGCGCATATTCGTACCCTCTTATTGACGTTGTTCTACCGTTATATGCGCCCACTTGTTGAAGCTGGATATGTGTATATCGCACAACCACCTTTGTTCCAAGTAAAACAAGGGAAGAAAGAAGTTTATTTGCAATCGCAAGAAGAATTGGATGAGTATTTAACAACAATTCCTACTTCACCAAAACCATCAGTCCAACGTTACAAAGGATTAGGGGAAATGGATGCAGAACAACTATGGGAAACAACGATGAACCCAGAAAACCGTCGCTTTGCGCAGGTATCAGTTGATGATGCGATTGATGCAGACAACGTATTAAGTATGTTGATGGGTGAAAAAGTTGAACCAAGACGTAACTTTATTCAAGAAAATGCTGAATATGTAGAAAACCTTGACGTATAGGAAGGAAGGACATTAATCAAATGGACGAAGAAAATAAAGAATTAGATGCTGGCATGGAAGTCCGTGATCTCAGTAAAGAAATGCGAAAATCGTTCTTAGAGTATGCGATGAGTGTTATCGTCTCACGTGCCCTTCCAGACGTACGTGACGGTCTAAAGCCCGTACACCGTAGAATTTTGTATGGAATGAACGAATTAGGCATTACGCCTGATAAATCTCATAAAAAATCAGCACGTATCGTCGGGGATGTTATGGGTAAATACCACCCCCACGGTGACAGTGCGATTTACGAGTCAATGGTTCGGATGGCGCAAGATTTTAGTTACCGGTATACGCTTGTTGATGGACATGGAAACTTTGGTTCTGTCGATGGTGATGGCGCTGCTGCGATGCGTTATACCGAAGCAAGAATGTCTAAAATTGCGTTAGAATTATTACGGGATATTAATAAAGATACGGTTGATTATCATGATAACTACGATGGTTCTGAAAGAGAACCTGATGTGTTACCAGCACGCTTCCCTAACCTTCTAGTTAACGGAGCATCTGGTATCGCGGTTGGAATGGCAACCAATATTCCACCGCATAACTTGACGGAAGTTATCTCGGCTCTTCACATTCTGATGAACAATCCGGATGCGACAACAACAGAATTAATGGAAGCTTTACCAGGACCAGACTTCCCTACTGGGGGAATTGTTCTTGGTAAATCAGGTATCCGTAAAGCTTATGAAACAGGACGCGGCTCTATCATTGTCCGTGGACGAGTTGAAATTGAAACGTTGAAGAACGGTAAAGAACGTATCTTGATTACGGAATTGCCTTACGTTGTCAACAAAGCGAAATTAGTAGAACGGATTGCTGAATTAGCACGTGACAAACGGATCGAAGGTATTACCGACTTAGCAGACGAGTCAGACCGTGACGGCATGCGGATTGTCATTGATGTCCGTAAAGATATGAGTGCGTCCGTTATTTTGAATAACTTATATAAATTGACACCACTTCAATCTTCTTTCGGTTTCAATATGCTGGCAATTGTGAATGGTGTTCCTGAAACATTGAGCTTGAAGAGCATCCTCTACCATTACTTAGAGCATCAAAAAGTCGTTCTACGTCGTCGTACGATGTATGACAAACGAAAAGCAGAAGCACGCGCGCATATTTTAGAAGGTCTGCGAATTGCTTTAGATCATATCGACGAAATCGTTAATATTTTGAGAAGTTCACCAAGTGGCGATGTAGCGAAGAAAATCTTCATGGAAGATTACGGACTATCGGATAAACAAGCACAAGCGATTTTAGATATGCGGATGGTTCGTTTAACCGGTTTGGAACGTGACAAAATAGAAGGAGAATACAACGATTTAGTTGCTCTGATTGCTGACTTAGCTGATATCTTAGGAAATGAGCAACGTATTTTCCAAATCATTTATGATGAATTGCTTGAAATTCAAGAACGTTTCGGTGACGAACGTCGTACTGAATTATTAGTTGGAGAAGTTCTCTCGCTAGAAGACGAAGACTTGATTGAAGAAGAAGAAGTAATCATTAGTTTAACTTATAATGGCTACATCAAACGTATTCCAAGCAGCGAATTCCGCGCGCAACGCCGCGGTGGACGCGGTGTACAAGGAATGGGCGTCCATGATGACGACTTTATCGAAACACTGCTAACGACCTCCACACACGACAATCTGCTGTACTTCTCTAACCAAGGTAAGGTTTACCGGACTAAAGGTTATGAAATACCAGAATATGGCCGTACTGCTAAAGGATTGCCGATTATTAACTTGTTGAACCTGGATGCGGGTGAAAAGATTCAAACCATCATCAACTTGTCAGGTAATAAACCAGTTGAAGGTGAAAATCTATTCTTTGTTACGAAATTAGGAACCGTAAAACGGACGGAAACGACTGATTTTGCAAATATTCGCCAAAGCGGATTGCGTGCAATCAACTTGAATGAAGGCGATGAGTTGATCAAAGTTGTCTTGACGGATGGAAATAAGAACATCATCCTAGGAACACATTACGGCTACTCTGTGAGCTTCAATGAGCAAGACGTCCGTAAAATGGGTCGTACTGCTGCAGGTGTACGTGGAGCACGCTTGCGTGAGGATGATTTCATCGTTGGAATGGCTATTCTTGAAGAAGATACGACAGTTCTTGTTATTACTGAAAAAGGATACGGGAAACGTACAAGTATCGACGAATATGCAATCAAGGGCCGTGGTGGTAAAGGAATCAAGACCGCTAATATTACTGAGAAGAATGGTAAGTTAGTCGGTTTACGTACGGTAAAAGAAGACGATGATATTATGATTATTACCGATACAGGCGTCATGATTCGCTTCCATGCTAAGGATGTATCTCAAACAGGCCGTGCGACGTTGGGTGTACGTTTAATGCGCTTAGACGACGATTCAAAAGTATCGACTATGGCTGTTGTTGATCCTGAAGAGGAAGAACTGGATATGCCAGAAGAAGAAATGGTCAGCAAGACAGACGAACAAATCAAAGCAGATATGCAACAATTTGCAACTGAAATCTTCGAAGAAGAAGATAAAGACTAAACATAAAGCGATAAGAAATGGGAGTCAGCCTCCCCTCTTATCGCTTTATTTATTTTTCTAAAAAAATATTGCAAGTTAGAAACAGTTATGGTAGAATATTTAAACGTGAGTATTTCAAAAAATACTCTCCTTGCTCTTGTAATTATAAGAGCCAAAGTCCATAAGGAGGTGACAGTACAATGACTCAATACGAAATTAACTACATTATCCGTCCGAACATCGATGAAGCTGATAAAGCTGAATTGGTTAAACGCTTCGATACAATCTTAGCTGATAATGGCGCTACAATTATTGAATCAAAAGACTGGTCAAAACGTCGTTTAGCATACGAAATCAACGATTTCCGCGAAGGTATCTACCATATCGCAACAATCGAAGCTTCTGATGCTGCAGCGATTACAGAATTTGACCGTCTAGCGAAAATCAGTAACGATATTATCCGTCATATCATCATCAAGCAAGAAGCATAAAATGTTCCACGTGAAACATTTTAAGGAGGATGTAAGAAAAGATGATTAATAACGTTGTACTAACAGGTAGATTAACCAAAGATGTCGATTTACGTTATACATCAAATGGCACAGCAGTAGGATCCTTCACTGTTGCCGTTGACCGTCAATTTAAAAGTCAATCCGGTGAACGCGAAACTGATTTTATTAATTGTGTTATGTGGCGAAAAGCTGCTGAGAACTTTGCTAACTTCACACGAAAAGGCTCTTTAGTCGGTATTCAAGGACGTATTCAAACACGTAACTACGAAAACCAACAAGGTCAACGCGTGTATGTTACTGAAATCGTAGCAGATAACTTTACCCTGCTTGAATCTAGAAATGTTACTGAACAAAGACCTAGAGAAACTGAATCTTCTGGCCCTGCTTCTTATAACAATAACAATTCAAACCAATACAATCAAAATAATAATCAATCGTCTTACTCATCTAATAACCAAACAAACAGTTTTAATGACTACAATTCGAATGAAGATCCATTCCTATCAAGTGGCCAATCAATCGACATCTCAGATGACGACTTGCCATTCTAATAGTGAATAAAGGATCGTAAAAAGGAGGAAAACAACATGGCTCAACAACGTGGTGCTCGTCGCGGACGTAAGCGTAAAAAAGTATGCTTCTTCTGTGCAAATCACATTGATCATGTAGATTACAAAGATACTGATCTTTTGAAACGTTACGTATCAGAAAAAGGTAAAATTTTACCTCGTCGCGTAACAGGTACATGTGCTAAACATCAAAGAACATTAACGATCTCAATTAAACGTGCTCGTATTATCGCTTTGATGCCTTTCACAATCGCAGAATAATAATACAATTTGCAAGACCTGCAGTTATCAGCAATGATAACTGCAGGTCTTTTATTTTTTATTCAAAAATAAGAAAGCTTTACATAAAACTACTTATCCACACCGAAAATGAGTTATGCACAAAAATGAAAAGGTGTAGGACGGCCTTTCCTTAGAGTTACCCACATGTTAATAAAGCTCCACTATCATTGAGAAGACAAGGTTTCATGGGTTTTTATGACACTTATCCACAAGTGGACAAGTCCAAATTGGGGATAAAGTCATTTAGTTATCAACATTTACCGGAGATTAAAAAGAAGTGCTTAAAAACCGGTGTATCACCTACAAATAAACTATAAAAAAATTGAATTAACGCTTGTGAAATGTCAGTAGAAGGATATTGCGCTAGAAAATGGAGCGATAAAAAGAATAAGTGTAAACGATTTCTTTTTAATGTTCCACGTGAAACATCTGCTGCAAAGTAGGTGTGAAAGTTCCACGTGGAACATTCGCCACATCCTCCCTTACGGTGCAAATGTGGCTATAAGAATGCCCTTGTGTTAAAATAAATACACTAAATCCAACATTTAAGGGAAAAGGAGTAACAATGAAAATTAGGGAAAAGTTTGATAAACTTCCAGTTTTTCTTAGAGAAGATAGAATAAAAGTCCCAACCACAATTATTTTGCTGTCATTGATACTATTAATCGTTTTAACCTTTATAGCCGATTGGAAAATTGGGCTAACAGTTGTGCTGCTGATTCTTGTCACAGTGTGGCTGCTTTATAATTCAACAGATTACTTAATTGAAGAAACGAATAAATATGTATCTGATTTATCTTATAGAATTAAAAAAGGTGAACAAGAAGCCCTGATTCAGATGCCGATTGGTATCCTCTTATATAATGAAAAATATGAAATACAATGGACGAACCCCTATCTGATTCGTTATTTTGAGAATAAAGATATTCTGGGACGTAAAATTGAAGAGATTGACAAAGAGCTTGCAGGATGGGTTAAAGAGTACGAAACCAATCAAATGCAAAAGATTAAGTGGGGCGACCGTTATTTTGAAATGGTTATACAAGAAGAAATAGGTGTCCTCTATTTAATGGATATAACGGAGTACGCGAATATCGAAGAAAAATATGAAGATGATAAAGTTGTTTTTGGTAACATCATAATTGATAACTACGATGAAGCAGTACAATCTATGAACGACCGTAAAAGATCTAACGTTAATAACTACATAACGAATCAATTAACGAATTGGGCAAACGTAAACAATGTTTTCTTAAAACGCGTTGACGATGACCGCTTCATAATCTTAATGACTAAAAAAACATTAGGGAAACTTGAAAAGAGTAAGTTTGAAATTGTTGATCAGATTCGTGAGCGGACATCCAAACAAAACTTCCCGCTCACTTTGAGTATGGGTATTTCTCATCAAACTTCTATGACGCAGGAGAAGTGGAAAGATATCGCACAGCTCGCTCAAACGAATGTTGACTTAGCGTTGGCTCGTGGCGGTGACCAAGTAGTTGTCCGTAGTGCAGACGCAGAAGCGCGCTTCTATGGCGGTAAAACAAACCCGATGGAAAAGAGAACACGCATTCGCGCACGGATGATTAGTCAGGCTTTAGAAGAATTAATCGCCAATTCCGACAAGGTTTTTGTCATGGGACATAACTATCCGGATATGGACGTGTTGGGAGCCTGTTTGGGAATCAGACGAATTGTTCAAATGAACAATAAAGAAGCATGGATTATTATGCAAAATGAGCAATTCTCAAATGACATCACACGGATGATGGACGTTATCGGAAAAGATACGAACCTGTCTAAATATTTCATTAGCCCCGAACAAGCACAAGAAATGGTGACAGAAGAATCATTGATTGTTTTAGCAGACGTACATAAACCAAGTATGGTTCCGGCTCCGGAATTGATGGATATTTCGAATAAAGTTGTTATTATTGATCACCACAGACGTGGCGAGGAGTTTCCAAAGAATCCTGTCCTCGTTTATATTGAACCGTATGCTTCCTCAGCATCCGAGTTAATTGCAGAACTATTTGAGTATCAATCCAATGACATTGATACCATAAATAAAATAGAAGCAACGGCCATGTTGGCAGGTATAATAGTAGATACACGAAATTTCAGTTTGCGTACAGGCTCCAGAACATTTGATGCAGCAAGTTATTTGCAATCAAATGGTGCAGACACGATTTTGATTCAAAACTCTTTGAAGGAAGATTTAGATACCTATTTAATGAGAAGTCGCTTACTGGAAACTATGGACTTTGTGGTTCCGGGAATGGCTGTTGTAAATGGTGAAGAAGAACATGCTTATGACACAGTGGTTGCTGCTCAAACGGCAGACACGATGCTTTCGATGGAAGGTGTCGAAGCTTCATTCGTTATTACGTTACGTAAGGATGGACGGATAGGAATCAGTGCGAGAAGCTTGGGTCAAGTAAACGTTCAAAGGATTATGGAGAAATTAGGCGGAGGAGGCCATCTCTCAAACGCCGCAACCCAAATAAGTGATAAAACTATTTTAGAAGTAAAAGAACAGCTCATCGCTGTTATTACTAATAAAGAAGAGTCGAAAGGAGAACAATAAATGAAAGTTATATTCCTAGAAGATATAAAAGGTAAAGGTAAAAAAGGTGAAGTTAAAAACGTAGCCGATGGTTATGCGCAAAACTATCTTATTAAAAATGGCCTAGCAAAAGAGGCTACCAACTCAAGCGTGTCTGCTCTACAAGGACAGAAAAAAGCTGAAGATAAAAAGGCACAAGAACAACTAGATGAAGCGAACAAATTAAAAGCCTTTCTCGAAGCTGAGGAAACAGTTATTATCGTTAAAGCGAAATCAGGTGAAGACGGCCGTCTATTTGGTTCTGTTACAAGTAAGCAAGTTGCTGATCAGCTGAACAAGCAATATAAAGTCAAACTAGACAAACGTAAAATCGATTTGAAAGAGCCAATCCGTGCTCTAGGATTCGTTAAATTAGAAGTGCGTTTACACTTAGAAGTTACCGCAACATTAACTGTACATATAGTCGGAGAATAAAAACTGCTGAGGCAGTTTTTTTCTTTTGCTTCAAATGGGAACGAACGTTCTTGCTGTTGGATTGTAAACAACTTTAATTTCAAGTACAATAAAGAGGCTAGAAACAGGGGAAATAATAGAGTAATCAAAAAAGGATGAAGACTATAATGGAAGAAACATTCCGAGATCGTACACCACCACATAGTATAGAGGCAGAGCAATCAGTCCTTGGGTCTATTTTTCTTGATCCTGAAACTGTAGTGAATGTTTTGGAGTATCTGGAACCCAAAGACTTCTATAGAAAGAACCACCAAATTATTTTTGATGCAGTAATGACACTTTTTAATCGTAATGAAGCTATTGATGTTGTAACTGTGACAAATGAGCTGGAGAATAAAGACCAACTAGAAAACGTTGGAGGTCTGGATTATCTAGGTGAAATAGCATCTTTCGTACCAACAGCAGCAAACGTTGAGTACTATTCAAAAATCGTTGAAGAAAAATCAATATTAAGAAATTTAATTAAATCAGCGACTGACATTGTCAAACAAGGTTATGATGAAGATGACCAACTAGCGGTTATTTTAGATAGCGCAGAACAAAGTATTCTACAAGTGTCCGAACGTCGAAATCGATCAGGCTTTATCCGCATCTCGGATGTCGTGAATGAGTCGTTAAAAAATATTGAATTGCTTTCGCAACAATCAGGGGATGTAACGGGGATTCCGACAGGATACATTGCGTTAGATAAAATGACTGCCGGTTTACAGCCAGAAGAATTGATTATCCTAGCAGCACGTCCTGCCGTTGGTAAGACAGCCTTTGCTCTAAACATCGCTCAGAACGTTGCGACAAAGGCGGACCAAGTTGTGGCCATCTTTAGTCTAGAGATGGGTGCGGAATCATTAGTTAACCGGATGTTGTGTGCGGAAGGTAATATTGATGCCGGAAATCTGCGTACTGGTCAAATGTCAGAGGATGAATGGTCCAATTTGATCATGGCAATGGCGACTCTTGGACAATCACGTATCTTCATAGATGACACGCCAGGTATACGTATTGCTGAAATCAGAGCAAAAGCACGCCGACTTAAACAAGAACAAGGAGAAATAGGACTCATTGTTATTGATTATCTTCAGTTAATAGAAGGTAATAACCGTGAGAGTAGACAGCAAGAAGTTTCGGAAATTTCACGTCAATTAAAAAAGCTCGCAAAAGAATTGAAAGTACCTGTTATTGCACTTTCACAGTTGTCACGTGGAGTTGAACAGCGTCAGGATAAACGTCCTGTCTTGAGTGATATCCGGGAATCTGGATCTATTGAACAAGATGCGGATATCGTAGCGTTCTTATACCGAGATGATTATTACGAACGAGAAGGTTCAGAAGAAAACGACGAACCAGAAATTGAAAATAATATCGTTGAAGTTATTATTGAAAAAAACCGTAGTGGAGCACGTGGTACAGTAAAACTACTCTTTAAGAAAGAGTTTAATAAATTCTCTTCAATGTCTTATGTACCAGAACCAGCATAATATGAGAAAAAATTCTCTCTTTTTTTGAATTTTTCATTGCAATTGAAAAAAAGCAGGAGTAAAATGAATTATGTTCTCACTTATTAGTAAATGAGCAACGGGATATTAGCTCAGCTGGTAGAGCAATTGACTCTTAATCAATGGGTCGTAGGTTCGAGCCCTACATGTCCCATCAAAAATTAAAAGTCCTTCGTCTAGAAAGTTGCCAAGCAACTGGACAGATACGAAGGGCTCTTTTTTTAGCTATATAATAGAGAACGCAGTATAAAAGATAAATGATTATATAGGAAGAGATACATTAACGGGATATATGTAATGATATAACAACTAGAAATAATGCCATTATATATAGAAGAAAACAACTTCTACTTTCAAGTGGATGACTATCATGATAATAAAGCAATATAAATACACCGATAATTGTTGACCAAATAATATATAGATGTTATTATATAAAAGTTGCTGAACGAGCGACGCACCAAACGCTTAAAACTTCTTCAAAAAAAGATTTTAAAAAAGTGTTGACATTAACTTGTCGAGGTGGTAATATTAAGAAGTTGTCACGAAGGAAACATCACGTGACACGTGATAAGTAATTGACCTTTGAAAACTGAACAAAGAATGAAC
>NZ_CP049889.1:1210000-1277500 GCF_011299095.1 Jeotgalibaca porci
CGAGTTACGATCCCATGCGAGGTTAAGTGGAAAACACGGAGCCGCAGCGAAAGCGAGTCTGAATAGGGCGATTGAGTATGTGGTCGTAGACCCGAAACCAGGTGACCTACCCATGTCCAGGTTGAAGGTGCGGTAATACGCACTGGAGGACCGAACCCACGTACGTTGAAAAGTGCGGGGATGAGGTGTGGGTAGCGGAGAAATTCCAATCGAACCTGGAGATAGCTGGTTCTCTCCGAAATAGCTTTAGGGCTAGCCTCGGATCAAGGAATCGTGGAGGTAGAGCACTGTTTGGACTAGGGGCCCTTCTCGGGTTACCGAATTCAGATAAACTCCGAATGCCATCGATTCAAGTCCGGGAGTCAGACTGCGAGTGATAAGATCCGTAGTCAAGAGGGAAACAGCCCAGACCACCAGCTAAGGTCCCAAAGTATCTGTTAAGTGGAAAAGGATGTGGGGTTGCACAGACAACTAGGATGTTGGCTCAGAAGCAGCCATCATTTAAAGAGTGCGTAATAGCTCACTAGTCGAGTGACCCTGCGCCGAAAATTTACCGGGGCTAAACAGATCACCGAAGCTGTGGATAGAACCTTATGGTTCTGTGGTAGGAGAGCGTTCTAAGGGCGTTGAAGCTGGACCGTGAGGACTGGTGGAGCGCTTAGAAGTGAGAATGCCGGTATGAGTAGCGAAAGACGGGTGAGAATCCCGTCCACCGAATGACTAAGGTTTCCTGGGGAAGGCTCGTCCTCCCAGGGTTAGTCGGGACCTAAGCCGAGGCCGATAGGCGTAGGCGATGGACAACAGATTGATATTTCTGTACCAGTTGTTTTTGTTTGAACAATGGAGGGACGCAGGAGGCTAAGGAAAGCGTGCGGATGGAAGAGCACGTCCAAGCAACAAGTCTTGTGGTGAGTCAAATGCTTACTGCTTTAAGGACAAGTTGTGATGGGGAGGGAAATTAAGTACCGAAGTTCCCGATGTCACACTGCCAAGAAAAGCTTCTAGTTAGAAAACAACTGCCCGTACCGCAAACCGACACAGGTAGTCGAGGAGAGAATCCTAAGGTGAGCGAGCGAACTCTCGTTAAGGAACTCGGCAAAATGACCCCGTAACTTCGGGAGAAGGGGTGCTGACCGCAAGGTCAGCCGCAGTGAATAGGCCCAAGCGACTGTTTATCAAAAACACAGGTCTCTGCAAAATCGAAAGATGACGTATAGGGGCTGACGCCTGCCCGGTGCTGGAAGGTTAAGAGGAGAGGTTAGCTTCGGCGAAGCTTTGAATTGAAGCCCCAGTAAACGGCGGCCGTAACTATAACGGTCCTAAGGTAGCGAAATTCCTTGTCGGGTAAGTTCCGACCCGCACGAAAGGCGTAACGATTTGGGCACTGTCTCAACGAGAGACTCGGTGAAATTATAGTACCAGTGAAGATGCTGGTTACCCGCGACAGGACGGAAAGACCCCATGGAGCTTTACTGCAGGTTGATATTGATTGTTTCTGCTACATGTACAGGATAGGTAGGAGCCATAGAAGTCGGGACGCCAGTTTCGATGGAGGCATCATTGGGATACTACCCTTGTAGCAGGACCAGTCTAACCCGCCGCCCTTATCGGGCGGGGAGACAGTGTCAGTCGGGCAGTTTGACTGGGGCGGTCGCCTCCTAAAAAGTAACGGAGGCGCCCAAAGGTTCCCTCAGAATGGTTGGAAATCATTCGTAGAGTGCAAAGGCAGAAGGGAGCTTGACTGCGAGACAGACAAGTCGAGCAGGGACGAAAGTCGGGCTTAGTGATCCGGTGGTACCGCATGGAAGGGCCATCGCTCAACGGATAAAAGCTACCCTGGGGATAACAGGCTTATCTCCCCCAAGAGTTCACATCGACGGGGAGGTTTGGCACCTCGATGTCGGCTCGTCGCATCCTGGGGCTGTAGTCGGTCCCAAGGGTTGGGCTGTTCGCCCATTAAAGCGGCACGCGAGCTGGGTTCAGAACGTCGTGAGACAGTTCGGTCCCTATCCGTCGCGGGCGTTGGAAATTTGAGAGGAGCTGTCCTTAGTACGAGAGGACCGGGATGGACACACCGCTGGTGTACCAGTTGTTCTGCCAAGGGCATTGCTGGGTAGCTATGTGTGGAAGGGATAAACGCTGAAAGCATCTAAGCGTGAAGCCCCCCTCGAGATGAGATTTCCCATCATCTAGAATGAGTAAGACCCCTGAGAGACGATCAGGTAGATAGGCTAGGAGTGGAAGTGCAGCGATGTATGGAGCGGACTAGTACTAATCGGTCGAGGACTTAACCAAGATTTAGAATAAAAAAAGCAAGCGATGAATGAGCTTTGGTCAGCTGTTCAGTCGTGTTATGGATTCAGTTTTGAGGGAACGTTGTTCCTTTAATTAAATAATTGTGCGGTGACGATGGCGAGAAGGTCACACCTGTTCCCATCCCGAACACAGAAGTTAAGCTTCTTAGCGCCGATTGTAGTGAAGGGTTTCCCTTTGTGAGAGTAGGACGTTGCCGCGCATTTGTTTTTATTAATAATCTTTCTAATTTTGCTTGCAGAATATAGGAGGATATTGTATTATATTCAAGAACTCTCGTTTATGAGGGAGGTTTAGCTCAGCTGGGAGAGCATCTGCCTTACAAGCAGAGGGTCGGCGGTTCGATCCCGTCAACCTCCATTATCTGACTTTCAAACGGATCAGATAAAGAGATTTAATTTATTTGAGGCATTAGCTCAGTTGGTAGAGCATCTGACTTTTAATCAGAGGGTCGCAGGTTCGAACCCTGCATGCCTCATTCTATTATTAATAATAGAAAACGCGGGTGTGGCGGAATTGGCAGACGCACTAGATTTAGGATCTAGCGCCGCAAGGCGTGGGGGTTCAAGTCCCTTCACCCGCATATTAGCCGGCTTAGCTCAGTTGGTAGAGCATCTGATTTGTAATCAGAGGGTCGAGGGTTCAAGTCCTTTAGCCGGCATTTTTTTGCGGAAGTAGCTCAGTGGTAGAGCACCACCTTGCCAAGGTGGGGGTCGCGGGTTCGAACCCCGTCTTCCGCTTCATAAGTCTTCTCGATTATGAAGAATTTTTTCTAATATGCCGGGGTGGCGGAATTGGCAGACGCACAGGACTTAAAATCCTGCGGTGAGTTTCACCGTATCGGTTCGACCCCGATTCTCGGCATTGTTTTATACGCAGCCATAGCTCAACTGGATAGAGTACCTGACTACGAATCAGGCGGTTGTAGGTTCGACTCCTACTGGTTGCATTTTTATTATCGGGAAGTAGCTCAGCTTGGTAGAGCACTTGGTTTGGGACCAAGGGGTCGCAGGTTCGAATCCTGTCTTCCCGATTAACAATAACCATTTTGGTTTATTGTCTTGGCGGTGTAGCTCAGCTGGCTAGAGCGTCCGGTTCATACCCGGGAGGTCGTGGGTTCGATTCCCTCCGCCGCTATTACTTGCAAATGGATCAGCTTATAATAATGTTATTATTGACAGCCTGGACCTTTAGCTCAGTTGGTTAGAGCAGACGGCTCATAACCGTCCGGTCGCAGGTTCGAGTCCTGCAAGGTCCATATTATGGTTATGGGGAAGTACTCAAGAGGCTGAAGAGGCGCCCCTGCTAAGGGTGTAGGTCGGATCATACCGGCGCGAGGGTTCAAATCCCTCCTTCTCCGTTGCAGTTTTATTATTTATTTACCATGGCCCGTTGGTCAAGCGGTTAAGACACCGCCCTTTCACGGCGGTAACACGGGTTCGAGTCCCGTACGGGTCATTGTCATTGTTTATGACATATTTTAATATCAGCTTATTTCGGAGGATTACCCAAGTCCGGCTGAAGGGAACGGTCTTGAAAACCGTCAGGCGTGTAAAAGCGTGCAAGGGTTCGAATCCCTTATCCTCCTTCATTATCTTTTTATGAGATATGACATATTATTTTATTATCGCGGGGTAGAGCAGTTGGCAGCTCGTCGGGCTCATAACCCGGAGGTCACAGGTTCGAGTCCTGTCCCCGCAATTATCATGTTCATAGCATCATGATACACGTGAGCATTTGCTCACATTTACTTTTTAAATGCCGGTTCCGTGGTGTAGGGGTCAACATGCCTGCCTGTCACGCAGGAGATCGCGGGTTCAAATCCCGTCGGGACCGCCATGCGGGTGTAGTTTAGTGGTAAAACCACAGCCTTCCAAGCTGTTGTCGGGAGTTCGATTCTCCTCACCCGCTTTTTTTATGGGCCTATAGCTCAGCTGGTTAGAGCGCACGCCTGATAAGCGTGAGGTCGATGGTTCGAGTCCATTTAGGCCCATTTTTTTATTTACATGGCCCGTTGGTCAAGCGGTTAAGACACCGCCCTTTCACGGCGGTAACACGGGTTCGAGTCCCGTACGGGTCATATTTTTGTTTTACAGTACATGGAGGTTTAGCTCAGCTGGGAGAGCATCTGCCTTACAAGCAGAGGGTCGGCGGTTCGATCCCGTCAACCTCCATTGGTTCCGTGGTGTAGGGGTCAACATGCCTGCCTGTCACGCAGGAGATCGCGGGTTCAAATCCCGTCGGGACCGTTATTATCTTCTTAATGTATAGCTGCATAAGGAAGTATAATTCACTTGGACGTATGTCCACAGTATTGTTTCACAGATTGGCCTGGTAGCTCAGTTGGTAGAGCACTTGATTGAAGCTCAAGGTGTCGGCGGTTCGATTCCGTCCCAGGCCACCATGGAGGGGTAGCGAAGTGGCTAAACGCGGCGGACTGTAAATCCGCTCCTTCGGGTTCGGCAGTTCGAATCTGCCCCCCTCCATTAATTTTTTATCCATAGGGGTATAGTTTAAAGGTAGAACTACGGTCTCCAAAACCGTCAGTGTGGGTTCAATTCCTACTACCCCTGTTTGGATTATTATGGCGATTGTGGCGAAGTGGTTAACGCACCGGTTTGTGGATCCGGCATTCGTGGGTTCAATTCCCATCAGTCGCCCCATTTTTGGGCTATAGCCAAGCGGTAAGGCAACGGACTTTGACTCCGTCATCGTTGGTTCGAATCCAGCTAGCCCAGTTAATACAAGTTATATGGCGGTATAGCCAAGTGGTAAGGCACAGGTCTGCAAAACCTTCATCACCGGTTCAAATCCGGTTACCGCCTTTCCCATTAGGGATGAAAATTTGCAAAAATAATGTAATGCCGGCGTGGCGGAATAGGCAGACGCGCTGGACTCAAAATCCAGTGCCCGCGAGGGCGTGCCGGTTCGACCCCGGCCGCCGGTATCTTATAAAAAAGCTCAAAACGTAAATTCGTTTTGAGCTTTTTTTGTATTTGAGTATATTACTAGAACGCTATATTAGTGCCTAACATGCTTTTTAAGAGATAGAAAAGAGTTTCACCTATAGAATAACGTTAAGTCGATTAGAATGGATTTATTGGCCACAAGAGACAATACAAAATATTTAGTAACGAACTGTTTCATATTGTGGTACACTATTCAAAATGATTTTTGAAAAGAGGATGAATAGTGTGAAAGCAATTATTACAGTTACTGGAAAAGACCACAAAGGCATTGTTGCTTCTGTGAGCACAAAGCTGTCAGATTTAGATGTAAATATATTGGATATCTCCCAAACATTGATGGAGGAATATTTCACAATGATTTTGTTAGTCGATTTTACTTCTTCACCTTATAGTATCGTTGAAGTTCAGAAGGAAATGGAAGAAATTGAAGAGAAACAAAAATTGGTCGTTCGCATACAATCGGAAGCAATTTTTGATGCGATGCATACCTTATAAGGCAGGTAAATGATATGAACCGACAAGAAAATATACTGGAAACAATTCAAATGATTGCGGAAGATAAGTTAGATATCCGCACAGTAACGATGGGGATATCGCTCTTAGATTGTGCGGATTCTGACGGTGAAAAAGCACGTGAGAAAATCTATAATAAAATCACGACATACGCCGAAAGATTAGTTGCTGTTGCAAGTGAAATTGAACAGGAGTTGGGTGTTCCCATTGTGAACAAACGTATTTCCGTAACACCTATTTCATTGGTGGCTGGCGCTTCTTCTGACACTGACTATGTAGAATTTGCGAAAACATTAGATGCGGCTGCTAAAAAGGTCGGTGTAGACTTCATCGGTGGCTTCAGTGCATTGGTAGAGAAAGGGTACACGAAAGGGGATCGTATCCTGATTGAATCGATTCCCCGAGCTTTATCAGAGACGGATATCGTTTGTTCTTCGGTAAATATTGGCTCCACAAAAGCAGGCATTAATATGGACGCTGTAGCTCAAATGGGACGTATTGTGAAAGAGACTGCTGAGTTAACCGCAGACGCTGGTGGATTAGGAGCAGCCAAATTGGTTGTATTTGCTAATGCGGTTGATGACAATCCCTTTATGGCAGGTGCATTCCACGGCGTTGGTGAGGCGGATGTAGTGGTCCATGTCGGCGTAAGCGGGCCGGGTGTTGTGAAACGCTCACTTGAAAAGGTGAAAGGGCAACCCTTCGATGTTGTAGCAGAAACAATTAAAATTGCTGCTTTTAAAATTACTCGAATGGGGCAATTAGTCGGAACGATGGCAGCGGACAGATTGGGAGTTCCATTTGGTATTGTAGATTTGTCATTAGCACCGACACCGGCAATCGGTGACTCTGTGGCCCGAATTTTGGAAGAAATGGGCTTGGAACGTGTCGGAACGCATGGTACAACGGCAGCACTTGCTGTTTTGAATGATGCTGTAAAAAAAGGTGGACTAATGGCATGCGGACATGTAGGTGGCTTGTCCGGTTCATTTATCCCCGTTTCTGAAGATATTGGAATGATTGAAGCAGTTGAGTTGGGATCCATCACAATTGATAAACTGGAAGCTATGACGGCAATTTGCTCAGTCGGTTTGGATATGGTCGCTGTACCGGGTAAAACAAGTGCAGCAACAGTTTCCGCTTTAATCGCTGATGAGGCTGCAATTGGCATTATGAATCACAAAACGACAGCGGTTCGAATCATACCAGTACCAGGAATGGACGTCGGGGATGAAGTAGAGTTTGGTGGTTTATTGGGACGTGCGCCTTTGTTGGCTGTCAGCGAATTTTCTTCGGAAGATTTAATTGGTCGTGGCGGTCAAATTCCGGCACCTTTGCATTCGTTTAAAAATTAGAAAAATGAGCTAAAAATAGATAGAGTATGGGCCGGGAAATAACTCTAGGCCCTTACTCTATCTATTTGTATTTTAAAGCTGCTTATCTTCGATTTGAAAGCGGTATGTACGATCTTCGAATTGTTCATCAATCAGGTAGGTTCTTTCGACATAGGTAACGTGATTGTCCCAGTCCACGAGTAGGACAGTCGTGGATTTCGTGCCAAAGGTTTCAGTTTCAATAAAATTCGCGGATGCTTTCCTTCGAATAGCAAGTGGTAAAGGTGCATCAGGGATTTTGTGATCGGGAGCAGGTGTTTTATCCATCATCATTGCAAATAAATCGTTCAGATAATCTTTTTCGGATTGGATAATGATATCCAGCGTCTCACGCGTCTTTTCGACTTTGGGCCAAGGCGTATTTAATGTGGCATTACTGAGACTATGTGTTCCTTTCGTCAGAGCCGTAAAATCCGTATCAAGGGAATTAAAATGATAGAGTGTATCGACCGAACCCAACAGAACATTGAAGGGTTGGTAAGCATCTTTCTTTTTTATAAGCGCTTGGATAAAATTTTCTGCGGAGTCATTTTGAGTCAGGTAGTCCGTTAAAATATGTCCCCGCGATTGCTTGTCTGTTGCGGGTTCCGCAAATTCTTCACCGTGGCAATTGGTGATGGCGGCAATTTTACCATCTTTGGTAATACCAAACCAAGTGCCGCTGGCCTCTAAGTCTTTTCCCGCCAATAAATCGGGATGGGAAGACCAGAAGTCTGCTGCCGCGCTCGAACGATTATACGCTTCGTCGCGATTCGCAGCCAGGATGAGTTTATATCGTTCGTGCTGGCCGTAGTGGAAAGTAATTAAACACATAATGTATCCCTCATCTCCAATTTTCTAAAGTATAGCATCCAAAAACGCAATAACAAACATATAAAAAAGAGGGGGGAGAAATATCCCCACCCCTTAGTTTATTTAATTGTTTGTGCTTTTTTCATATAGGCATAGCCACAGTAGAAAATAATCGAACAAGCTAATAGGAAGAGTGGTACGAACGTTGGATTAGAGATAATTCCACCACCAACGATAATTAATGAACCTAATATTCCTAATAGAGGAACGACTTTATTTTTGCTCAGTTTGAATACTTTCAAATATAGCGAAATATACGTGATGTAACTGAAGACAATCGCAATTTCACTGATATCCCCGCCAGAAAGGAAGCCAAATTTCTGAGTTAGGTAATGAATAAGCAGCCAGCTGAGGGAGACTAAAATGGACAGTTTGGCAGCTGAAGGAGAGAGTTGTGTTTTTTCATTAATGACTTTAATACGCTCGCTTTTTGGAAGCATTCCTTTAAGTGCCATTGCTTGTGGCATCCGGAGAACACCTAATACCAAGCCATTCACCACACCAAGAACCGCGATTAAAATGAATGATAAGATTAAGGTTCCACCTTGTTCACCAAATAAAATCTGTCCGATTTGGTAAATAGTATTATCACGGTGCTCAAGGATATACTTCGGTCCGACTATCGCAACCATTCCCAAGAAATAAGCCAAGTATACAACTAATACCAATAACGGACCGATTGTTAACGCAATTGGCATATTACGTTTTGCGTCTTTAACTTCATGTGTAATACTTGTTGCCACAACCCAGCCGTCAAAAGAGAAGGCAGTTGCTGGCAACGCTGCTAGAAATCCCCAGCCTACTTGACTGAGTGGCACCACGAGGGTTTCGCTTGTGACAGGAACTGGTGCTTTCCAGAAGATTCCGATTAGTCCAATCCCAATCAAGGGAATTAATTTCATAATTGTTGAAATGTTTTGGAAACGACCGCCCAATTTCAAAGAAAAATAATTGAGGGTAAAGAAGAAAATAAGGTATCCTAACGCGATAAGCGTTTGTAACTCAAGAGTCGGATTCAATCCGAAAAGCATAGTTGTATAAATCCCAGCAACCCAGCTGACAACAACTGATATAGAAGGATAATAGGCAAAAATCTGGAACCAGCCGAATCCTGCAGCAGCAGGTTCAGAGATAAATTCCTCGAAGTAAGCAAGAACCCCGCCACGTCGATCCGAACGTGCAGCAAGTTGTGAAAGAGTGATGTTTCCAAAAATGACACAAAAAGCACCAATACAAAAGACCAAAACGCTTAAACCGACATTTCCTCCGGTAAAACCGAGGATGTCATCCGCTTTAAAAAATATTCCTGACCCAATCAGTATCCCGACAATCATCGAGATGGCAGTCCCAAGTCCGTAATGTTTAGTATTTGAATTCAATGATAGGCTCCTTTTAAAGATAATAATTTGCCTTATGATTATACTACAAATAGGGCGATAATGGCGTTTTTAAAAATTATTGATAAAAAGCTTGTTTTTTTAGTGAATCAGGAGTATGTTAGGAAACATAACATTTAATGTAATAAAAATTTTGACGCCGGAAAGAGATTGATTTATTCTGTAACAGGTTCAATCAATTAATCGACATTCGGGCAACTAACTGTGATTATTTTCAAGTAAAGGCGTGGTGAAATGAAAGAGAAAGAGTTACGTCGTTCCATGGCAGTGTTTACTATTGGGACAGTTATGAAGTTGACGGATCTCACGGCTCGTCAAATCCGCTACTATGAAGAGCAGGGTTTAATCGAACCGCAGAGAACGGAAACGAATCGGAGAATGTATTCGTTGGATAATGTTGATCGTCTTTTGGAGATTAAGGATTATTTGGCTGAGGGCTTGAATATGACAGCCATCCGCCGCATTTATGATGAGAAACAGCATAAATCAAAGCGTCCGCAAGAAGTGAAAGAACACCATTTGACAGACGATGATGTGCGCCGCATTTTGTATAAGGAATTACTGAACACCAGTAGTTTCAACCCGAATGATACGACTAGTTGGAACAAAAATCTGTAATTAAAAGAGGGATTAGGATGCCAAAGTATACGCGTGATGATATTAATAAAATTGCAAAAGAAGAAGATGTTCGCTATTTGCGCTTAATGTTTACAGATATTTTAGGAACGATTAAAAATATGGAAGTTCCAATCAGTCAGTTAGAAAAGGTATTAGACAATAAAATGATGTTTGATGGGTCATCGATTGAAGGATTCGTACGGATTGAAGAAAGTGATATGTATCTGTATCCGGACTTGGATACGTGGTTAGTTTTCCCATGGGGCTCAGAGCAAGGAAAGATTGCCCGCTTGATTTGTGATGTATACAAACCAGACGGTACACCTTTCGCCGGTGATCCTCGTAACAATTTAAAACGCGTTCTACGCAAAATGGAAGACATGGGCTTCACAGACTTTAATCTGGGGCCGGAACCGGAATTCTTCTTGTTTAAGACAGATGAAAATGGCAAACCAACTTTTGACTTAAATGACGAAGGTGGCTACTTTGACCTTGCCCCGACAGACTTAGGTGAAGATTGCCGTCGTGAAATCGTGTTGGAATTGGAAGAACTGGGCTTTGAAATTGAAGCGAGCCACCACGAAGTCGCACCTGGGCAACATGAGATTGATTGGAAATATTCACGCGCGCTTGAAGCATGTGATAATATTCAAACCTTTAAACTAATTGTAAAAACAGTTGCACGTAAGCATGGTTTGCATGCAACCTTTATGCCGAAACCAGTTTTTGGTGTAAACGGTTCTGGTATGCACTGTAATATGTCTTTATTCAACGAAGAGGGGAATGCTTTCTATGATGCTGGCAGCGAAAGCGGATTGAGTGAAACAGCGTATAAATTTATCGCTGGTTTATTGCATCATGCCAAAGCTTATACGGCCATCTGTAATCCGATTATAAATTCTTACAAACGTCTGGTTCCGGGCTATGAAGCACCGGTATACATTGCCTGGAGTACGCAAAACCGTTCACCGCTTATCCGCATTCCAGCTTCACGCGGCTTATCAACGCGCGTTGAGTTAAGAAGTGTGGATCCGTCAACAAATCCTTATCTAGCATTGGCAACATTGTTAGCTGCAGGTTTGGATGGTATTGCAAGTGATATCGAAGTGCCGGCGCCAATCGACCGTAATATTTATATTATGGATGCAGAGGACCGCGAAGCGAATGGTATTTATGACTTACCAAAAAACTTGGCAGAAGCGGTAGAAGAATTGAAGAATAACCCGCTTATCCTCGATGCACTAGGTGATCATATCAGCCGTAGCTTTATTGAAGCGAAAGAAATTGAAATTGCAACCTACATCAGTCAAGTAACGGATTGGGAAATCAATCAATACTTGCGTGCGTATTAAGAAAAGTAGAGAGTCTGGGATTTTTCCAACGGGTTCCGATTTGAGGTGCAAAGTAATGAAATCACATGTAAAATCACGCCACAAATCACAATTATAATCACAAAATTAAAATAATAAAAAGTGGAGATAATACTATGTTTAAATTAGTATTATCTCCACTTTTATTTAATTCGTAATAGTTTAAAATTACGTATAGCTTTACTTATTTAAAGATTGTTTGCAACTGTGCTTTTATAGGCAAATTTTCTTTTAGAATAGTAATAACTTTATCATAATCACTCTTTTTAAAATTAAATGTTTGTTGCATAAAACCACCTGATACTTTAATTTTTATATCATTTGAACTAATTACTATAACTTTCTCAATTTCATTCCATAATATAAGCTCTTTATATTTATATGTTGATATAAAACCTTTTGAGCTAATTCCTTCTTTAATCCTCGTGCTTATAAACATAAAAACACCTAATCCTCCAATCACATAATGAAGCCAAGTTTTCGCATAAAAATATGTAATAAATATTAAAATAATTACAGAAAGCAATACAGTAATAATTTCTAGATAAGTTTTTCTTGTTGGGAGTATTAATTGTTTCTTATATTTTAGCTCTTTTCTAATAATCCCAAGGAAAATAAATGGAAGAATAATATTGGGGAATTTTTTTTCACATATTATAATTATCAATCCAAGGCTAATTCCTATGATTAAATATTTATCTAAAGTACTTTTTTTCACCGATAATTCAACTCCACCTATATTATTTTTAGTACATATTATACATGCTTAATTTATTACAATTATTCATTATTTAATTAATATCACACTAGCATAATTTACAAAAATAGGGAGCGTCAATAATTTTGTGTAAATGGCTTTTCCCTGCTGCAGATTGCTTCTACACTTCCAACAGTTCGCATAGCATTTGTTCCAGCTCGCCTTCGGCCTGTTGGAAGCCTTTATGACTACGGCCCAAGAATTTCTGGTTGTACGTATCAAAAGACGCGACCAGGAAGCGTTCCATAGAATCTTCATTCTGGAACTGTTCCTTCCGATGGCTGTACTCTTGATTTGCTTATTGAAGGATTCAATCAGGTTCGTCGAATAAATACTCTTGCGTATGGCTACGGGGAAATCATAGAAAGTAAGCAAGTTATCATTCGAGAGGATGGATGCCACCACTTTTGGGTAGCTTACTTTCCATTTTTCCGCAAAAGCACCACGTGCTTCCAATGCCGCCTCTTTAGACGCAGCTTGATACACCATTTTAAAATCGTCACAAACATCCTTGCGATCATCAACGCGTACCTTGTGACTGATATTACGGGAAACGTGCACACAACAATGTTGAAAACGGGCTTTGGGATAGAACCGCTGAACGGCCCCTGCCATCCCCTTTAAACCATCCGTGATGAAAAGGAGGACGTTTTTCACACCACGTTCCTGGAGGTCCATTAAAATCTCTTCCCAAATCGTGATGGATTCAGTTGGTGCAATCGCGTAGCTCAACACTTCCTTTGAACCGTCCGGGCGAATGCCAACTGCGATATGAATGGCTTCCTTGGCGACGGTTTTCCGCTTTAAAGGGATATACGTTGCGTCCATATAAATAGCGGCATAACGGTCATGAAGCTCCCGCTCTTTAAACGACGTGACCTCTTCTGTAAAAGATTTTGTTATATTGGACATGGTTTGGGGCGTGTAGTGATGCCCATACATTTTCTCAATCAAGTCTGCGATTTCCGACATGGTAATACCTTTTCGGAAGAGGTGAATGACGGTCTCCTCTAAGGTATCATTCGTCCGTCTATAAGCAGGAACAGTCTGTTGCTTGAACTCGCCGTTGCGGTCGCGCGGAATCTGGAGATGAAGTTCCCCATACTCGGTATTGACCGTACGGTCATAGGAGCCGTTACGAGAATTACCCGTGTTAAAACCAATGCGATCGTACTTTTCGTAATCGAGGAAAGCCGTTAACTCCGTTTTGAGAAGCGTATTGACAGCTTTCTCCAAATGGACACGGAATAATTCATTCAAATCGCCTTTGTTCGCTAGAGTCTTTAGAATTTCTGTAGTAAAATCGTTCATAGGGAAGTCCTCTTTTCTGTGAATGTGTTGTGGTAACTCTATTCTACAGAAGGGACTTCCTTTTTTCTATTTACACAAAATATTTTACACTCTCCAAAAATATTCCATAAAACATTTTTTTACTAAAGATGTTGTTTATAAAATCACATATCAATTCACATATGTATTCACAAAGATAATAGATTTATTATTTTTTAAAATAACTGTGATTTTATATGTGAATACATATGTGTTTTTTAATATATATTAGTATTCAAGGCAATCTTAATCCTAGTATTTAAGCCGAAAAATGAGAGAAACCAACTATGCGATTTCATGTGTGAATCATAGTGTGATTTCTCTTGAGATTTTAACTATTTTAGCAACTTTTGCACCTATAAACGGAACCCGTTGGGATTTTTCCCAAGGCTCTTTTTTTGATTCTTGTGATTACGGTCTCATTACCATTTTTTCAAGCTTTATAAAAAGAGATGTTACAAAACATAACATTAAAATGTAATGAAATGTTTGCGCGGTACATCTAATCTAATTATAATTTTTAGGGAGAGGTGGTGCAAGGGTGATTAAATTAGAGAACGTCAATAAATATTTTGGCAGTCATCATGTATTAAAGGATGTAAATCTAACGGTCCAGGAAGGTGAAAAGCTGGTTATTATCGGCCCTTCCGGCTCGGGTAAGAGCACAACAGTCCGCTGCGTTAACTTTTTAGAAGAACCGACAAGCGGGTCTGTTTTTATTGATGGTAAACAATTAACGTCGAAAAATAAATTAGAAATCGTAAGAGAAACGTCTGCAATGGTTTTCCAGCAATTTAATTTATACCCGCATATGACCGTGTTAGAGAATCTGACGCTCGGTCCGATGAAACTCCAGAAAAAATCGCGTGGAGATGCGGAAGCACTCGCATATAAATATTTAGATGTCGTAGGCTTAACTGAAAAAGCCAATGCTTATCCAGCAAATCTTTCGGGCGGACAGCAGCAACGGGTCGCAATAGCACGCTCCTTGTGCTCGGAAAAGAAAATATTTCTCTTTGATGAACCAACCTCGGCTCTTGATCCGGAAACGGTTCAGGAAGTTTTGGATGTCATGATTAAATTATCCGAATTGAATATCACAATGATTGTGGTGACGCATGAGATGGGCTTTGCTCGTGAAGTAGCCGACCGGGTTGTCTTCATGGACCAGGGGCAAATATTAGAAGAAGGACCGCCCGAGCATTTCTTTGATCAACCGACGCATGAAAGAACAAAAGCATTTTTAAGTAAGATATTACGCTGACAACCATGCAGCTATTCGAGGAGGAAATACAATGAAAAAGCACTTATTAAAAGGATTATTACTACTTGCAACGGTCACGTTAGGAGCCTGTTCAGGGGAATCGACTGCCGGGACGTCGAATCAAACAACGGTTGATACGATTAAAGAAGCTGGTGTTTTACGAGTGGGTGTAAAAGACGATGTACCGAATTTTGGCTTGCGTAACACGGGAACAAATGAAATTGAAGGTTTTGAAATTGACCTTGCCAAGAAAGTTGCGGAAGAAATCTTAGGTGATCCAGATGCAATTGAATTTACTCCTGTAACAGCGAAAACACGCGGACCGCTTGTCGATAACGGCGAAGTTGATGTATTAATTTCTACGTTTACGATTACGGATGAGCGTAAAGAAACGTATAACTTCACAAATCCCTATTACCAAGATGCAGTCGGAATCCTCGTTAAAAAGGATAAAGGCTATGAAGGCCTGAAAGATATGGACGGCGCAACAATAGGTGTGTCTCAAAGCTCAACAACATCCGGTCTGATTGATGAAGAAGCAGAACAATATGGCATTACATTGAAATATTCTGAATTTGCGACATATCCAGAAATTAAAGCAGCGCTTGATTCAAACCGTGTGGATGCATTCAGTGTGGACCGTTCCATCTTAAATGGTTACAGTGATGATTCGACTGTTATTTTGCCCGATCGTTTTGGGACACAAGACTATGGTGCCGTTACGAAGAAAACAAACACAGAATTGGCTGAGTACTTGAATGACTTGGTTAACGGTTGGTTAGATGATGGCACAATTGATGCAATGATTACGGAATGGGGACTGAGTGAATGAGAAGCTCAAGTCCATTCGCGCTTTGGCGCTTTGAGTCACTCCTTCAAAACAGTGAACCACTTTTAGGAGGACTGCTCAGAACGATTCTTGTTGCAACATTGGCTCTTTTATTGGCTTTGGCAATCGGGATTGTGATTGGTTTGTTTTCGACTTCCCAAAATCGTATTTTGAAAGGGATGGCTCGAATTTATGTCGAATTTTTCCAAAACATTCCATTGGTGATTCAAATCTTCTTTATGTATAACGGGCTGGCTATGGCTGGCCTTGTTCTATCTGAATTCACGATTGGGGTCATCGGGGTTGGGCTTTATCACGGAGCCTATATTGGGGAGGTCGTGCGAGCCGGTATTCTGGCTATCCCGAAAGGTCAGACAGAAGCGGCGTACTCACAAGGTTTTGATTACATTCAAACGATGCGCTATATTGTTTTACCGCAGACCATTAAGATTATTTTGCCGCCTTTGGCAAATCAAGCAGTTAACTTAATAAAAAATACTTCCGTTCTCGCGATTATTGCAGGTGGCGATTTAATGTATACGGCTGATTCTTATGCTTCATCCAGCTTAAATTATGGTCCTGCTTATTTAGTAGCCGGCCTTGTGTATTTTATTTTGTGTTATCCGTTGGCTATTTTTGCCAAGAGATACGAAGAGAAATTAAAGCGAAGAGATATAGCGACGGTTACGCCGTTGGATTTGCCGGAGGTGATTGAATGATTGAAACAATTCAACGTGTATTTTCACCCGATAATCTGGCATTTTTAATGAATGGTCTAAAAGTGACGCTACTTATTTCACTCAGTGTTATCGTCGGATCCATCATTTTTGGAACCATCCTTGGGTTGTTACGCCAATACCGGATAGCTGTTCTGACGCAATTAGCCAGCCTGTACATTGAGATTTTCCGCAATACTCCGCTCTTGTTGTGGATGCTGGGCTGTGCGTTTTTAATACCCGGCAGCACGGTCACCATTAAGGGTGCTTTTGCTTTGTTTCTCTATACGGCCGCTGTTATAGCGGAAATTGTGAGGGGTGGTTTGAATGCCATCGACAAAGGCCAATTCGAAGCGGCTTATTCGCAAGGTTTCTCGTTTATTCAAACACTGCGCTACATTGTCTTGCCGCAATGTTTTAAACGTATTATTCCCTCGCTCTTGTCCCAAGTTATTACGACAGTAAAAGACACATCATTTCTGGCCGGGTTAGGGATTATGGAATTGACACGAAGCGGCCAAGTTATTTTGGGTCGCGCGACACAAACAACCGAAGTTTTTTTATTATACGGCTTCATCGGACTGACGTATTTTGTGGTCTGTTTCGCACTCTCTTTGGCAGTCAGATACTGGCATAAGAAAAATACAATCGTTTAATAGTAACTGCCACTTTGGAAAGTCTCAAGTATAAAGTAAAATTTAGCTTTTTACTTGAGCATATTACGAAAAAGTCTCAAGTAAAACCGCTAAAGGTAGCGACCCCCAAAAGTTAGAGTTTTAATTATGCAGCCAATTGGCTGGTTTGAGTTCGGTATTCTACTGGACTTAGGCCAGCCAATTTTTCTTTCGATCGAACTTGGTTGTACCAATCGATATACTCGGAAATCCTTGATTCAAGCTCACCATAACTTACCATTTTTTCTCCGTGATACATTTCCTGTTTCAGAATGCCGAAGAAATTTTCCATCGCTGCATTATCAGCACACGTTGCTTTCCGAGACATGCTTTGAAAGAGTTTGTTTTTCTTCAAGATTTTAACCCACTTGTTGTGCTGGTACTGCCACCCTTGGTCCGAATGAAGGGTCGTGCGGACGGTGCCGTGTTTACGAATGATGCCGACGGCCTCCTGCAGGGGCTTCATCACGAAGTCCAGAGTTGGTCGCTTATTCATGCTGTAGGCGATGACCTCTCCGTTATACAAGTCCAGAATAGGGCTAAAGTATAACTTCTCCTCCCCCATACACTTGAATTCAGTGACGTCCGTGACGAGTTTCTGTAAGGGGATAGTGGTGTGGAAGCGCCGATTCAGTCGGTTCTTCGCAACGGTTCCCACTTTCCCTCTATAGGAATTGTACTTGCGAGACTTCCGCATGAACTTGACACATTTTAAACCTATTTCTTGCATGAGGCGGTACACCTTTTTGTGGTTGACGCAATGTCCCAGTTTTTGCATTTCCTTCGTGAGTCGTTTATACCCATACCGCTCTTTGAACTGAAAGAAAAGCTGTCGGATCAGCTCTTTTAGAGCCCCATCCGGGTCCGCTATTCCCAGTTGTTTCGCGTGGTAATGGTACGTTGCGGATGGGATTCCAACTACTGAAAGGATATCCTTCAGTTTGAATCCTTCTTCTTTGAGTGCGTATGCCACTGCTGTTTGTGCTTTTCGAGAAAGGTGTCTGGATTCTCCCGGAAAGCTTTCAACTTTTTTAAGTAAGCAATCTCTAATCTTAGTAATTCATTTTCACGTTCCAGCTCTTCTTGGGAAAGAGAAGTGGACTTTGCTTGTTTTCCCGGCTGTTTTCTCGGTTTTCTGGACATGGGAGGTCGCCCCTTTTGTTTTGGTTTCAGGCCTTTTATCCCGTTCTCTTGGAAGGCCCGGTTCCAGTTGGCGATGAGGGAAGGATTGTTCATGCCGAAGGCAATGGCCGTTTCGGAATAAGAAGCGCCTGTTTCTTTCATAAAGTGTAATACATCCACCTTGAATTGAACAGGGTAGACCGTCTTCTTCCGCTTCCTCTTCAGACCTTCCAACCCGAATTCTTGGAAAAATGTCACCCATTTTCGGACGGTTGCGGCATCAGGAATGGCATGTTTCTTCGCCAAGGCGCTATATCCCAACGGGCCATCCAGATATTCTTGCACAACTTGTAACTTGAATGCTTCACTATATTTTGCCATAAAAAGAACCCCCAAAAGTTTAGATTTTACTCTAACTTTTGGGGGTCGGTACCAAAAGGCAGTTCTACTTGAGACTTTTTTTATTTATAGTTCATTTTCGCTCAATTTAAAGGTATCGCCATTTTCTAAATCACCGGCTTCAAAACCTTTATAGAACCAACGAATACGTTGGTCAGAAGTACCATGCGTAAAACTGTCAGGCACAACGTAACCTTGAGCAGCTTCTTGAATCCGATCATCGCCGACTGCAGAAGCGGCATTTAAGGCCTCTTCAATATCGCCTTCTTCCAAATAATCCATATCTTGGACGTAATGAGCCCAGACACCGGCATAATAATCTGCTTGCAGTTCCAGCCGTTTTAAGTAACGATTATATTCTGTTTCAGCTACTTTTCCGCGTAAATCCTGCACTTGTTTTGAAGTACCTAGTAAATATTGAACATGATGCCCGACTTCATGGGCAACAACATAGGCCATCGCAAAATCACCGGGAGCTTGGAACTTTTCGGATAATTCATCATAGAAACTCAAATCGATGTACAGACTTTGATCGCCCGGACAATAAAACGGTCCTGTCGATGAACCTGCAACGCCGCACGCGGATTGGACACTATTGGTAAAAAGGACCAGAGTCGGCTCTTCGTAGTCCATGCCGTACTCGTTGAATACCTCATTCCACACCACTTCGGTATCTGCTAGCACCACGCTGACAAAATCAGCGACTTCCTGTTCTTCCGTTGTTCCGGTGTACGTATTGTTTTGTTGGTTGGGCGTGTTACCAGTCAGAATAGAAGGGTCGCCACCCAACAAGGTGAAAATTAAATAAATAATGAGACCAACACCACCAATTCCGCCACCAATCATTCCGCCACTCATACCACGCCGGTCTTCGACGTTTGAGCTTGATTTTCTGCCTTTCCATTTCATTTCTGTTCGCCTCCAAGTAAATCCTATTTATGCTTCTATTTTACCAAGCCCGAAATAAAAGCACGAATGTTATGGTCGTGGAATAAAAAATTAAAAAAGTAGTTGACGATTAATAAAAAGGTGTTATGATGTATTTACGATATGTAACCGGTTACTTAATACAAGGAGAGCGTGGGGATAAAAATGACAACAATTAGAGATGTAGCAAAATTAGCCGGTGTATCTGTGGCTACAGTATCACGAGCATTAAATAATAGCGGCTATGTCAGCATATCTGCCCGAGAAAAAGTCGAGAAGGCTGTAAAAGAGCTGAACTTTTATCCGAATGAGGTCGCACGCTCTCTTTTCCAAAAGAAATCTAAATTGATTGGTTTATTATTGCCTGACATCACGAACCCTTTCTTCCCAGCGATTGCTAAAGGTGTAGAAGATTGCGTGAACGAGCGCGGCTATAGCCTTTTATTAGGTAATGTTGAAGGCGATTCAGAGAAACAAGAAAAATATTTACGTATATTTGAACAGAATAATATTGCGGGAGTTATTTCTGCCGTACAAGGTAACCCGATTAATTTGAAAAATATGCCATTTGTTTCCTTAGATAGAATTAACGAAGAACAAAAATATGTGGTGCATTCAGATGATTTCTTAGGTGGACAACTGGCAGCACAGGCGATTATTGATGGCAGGGCTAAGAAAGTCGTGATTATGGCCGGACCGGAAAATGTTTCAGCTTCTAAGGTGCGTTTGAAAGGGAACAAGGATATACTGGATAGATATGCCGTTCCGTACGAAATCTTTCAAACAGAAAGTTTTCATTTAGATTTAGCAGAGGAAACAGCAAAAGCAGTATTTAATCAACTGTCTGAATTCGACAGTGTTATTGCTTCGAATGATATCTATGGCTTGGCATTAATTACCGAAGCACATAAAAGAGGCATAAAAGTCCCCGAAGAACTCCAAGTAATCGGTTATGATGACATGCCGTTCAGTAAAATGATGACACCGCCATTAACGACGATATCGCAACCTGCTTACGAGATCGGTTATAAAGGTGCAAAGCTTTTGTGTAATGTGATGGAACGCGACTCTGTAACAGAGAAACGCATCCAACTACCCGTAACACTAATAAAAAGAGAAACGTTAAGAGAGAAGGATGAACATGAGTAAAATTATGGTAATCGGCAGTATTTCTACAGACTTTGTAGTTTTGACAGATAGACGACCTCAAGTCGGCGAAACAGTAACAGGAAATGATTTCCAGACAACATTTGGAGGGAAAGGTGCGAACCAAGCAGTTGCAAGTGCGCGTTTAGGCGGAGACGTCAGCATGGTGGGAACGGTCGGAACTGACGTTTTTGGTAGCCAACTCATCCAAAACTTGGCAGATAACGGAATTGTTACAGACAATGTGGAACGGGTTACAGAAAAACCATCCGGATCGGCACACATCACAATTGCAGACGGCGACAACAGCATCGTCTATATCCCGGGAGCAAACAATGAAATGACGGTAGCACGGATTGAGCAATTGAAAGAAACACTTCTAACTGCAGCGATTGTGATTGTTCAAAATGAATTACCTCAAGCTGTGATTGATGAAATTATTACTTTCTGTTTTGAAAATGACATCAAAACAATCTATAACCCAGCACCAGCAAGAGTGGTAGCGGCAGAAATTTTAGAAAAGGCAACCTACTTCACGCCGAATGAGAGCGAGTTTCATCAACTGTTTCCGGATTTAACGATTACGGAAGGGTTGGAAAAGTACCCGAATCAATTGATTCTCACAATGGGCTCGAAAGGTGTTTACTTTAATGATGGGGAAAAAGAAGTGCAAATTCCTTCTTATAAAGTGGTACCAGTCGATACAACGGGAGCGGGCGATACTTTTAACGGAGCATTTGCAGTGGCATTATCAAAAGGAATGAGTGTGCAGTCTAGTATTCAGTTTGGTAACTTGGCAGCTTCCTTATCTATTCAAAAAATGGGTGCACAGGGTGGCATGCCGACACTAGAAGCGATGAAAGCGAGTGAAGATTATGAAAAAGCATGGGATATTTAACAGTGATATTTCAAAAGTTTTAGCAGATTTAGGTCATACGGATCAAATTGCTATCGGAGATGCAGGCCTGCCGATTCCAGCCGGTGTTCCTAAAATTGATTTAGCGATTGCCCAAGCAGATCCTTCTTTCATCAAAGTCTTGAAAGTGGTTTTGGATGATATGAAAGTGGAAGAAGTTATTTTAGCTGAGGAAATTAAAACAAAAAATCCAGAGCAATTAGCAGCAGTTGAAGCTGCATTAACTGAGGATGAAGGCATTCATTATGTCAGTCATGAAGCATTTAAAGAGCAATTGAAACAGGTAAAAGTTGTGATTCGAACGGGAGAATGTACACCGTATTCAAATATCATATTGCAATCAGGCGTTTTATTTTAGGAGGTGAATCTTTTGGAAATAAGAATGACAGGAATTAAGAAAAGTTTCGGAACGAACTCAGTTCTTCGCGGCGTTGACTTTGATATTCAACCCGGAGAAGTCCATGCATTGATGGGAGAAAATGGTGCAGGGAAGTCAACGTTGATGAATATCTTGACGGGATTGCATAAATTAGATGCAGGCGAAATTATGGTTGATGGTAAAAAACAACACTTTGCTAACCCAAAAGAAGCAGAAGAATACGGCATCAGTTTCATTCATCAAGAGATGAATACGTGGCCGGATATGACTGTTCTTGAGAATTTATTTATCGGAAAAGAACCAACCAACAAATTCGGATTGATTCAAACGAAAAAAATGAAAGAACAAGCGAACCAAATTTTCCAAGATTTGGGTATTGCGATTGATTTAAATACGGAAGTAAGAGAACTTTCGGTTGGACAACAGCAAATGATCGAAATTGCCAAATCTCTGATGACGCATGCAAAAGTGATTATTATGGATGAGCCGACTGCTGCTTTGACGGAAAGAGAAATCGATACCCTATTCAAATTGATTCAAACATTGACAGAAAAAGGTGTGTCCATCGTCTACATTTCTCACCGGATGGAAGAAATATTCAAGATTAGCGACCGTATTACCGTTATGCGTGATGGGATTTCAATCGATACATCTTTGACAAAAGAAACGACAAATGATGAAGTTGTTCGCAAGATGGTTGGTCGTGAATTAGAAGACTATTACCCACAAAAGACAGCAACTATAAAAGAAGATGTCTTCGAAGTAAAAGGTTTGACGCAAAAAGGACGTTTTGAAAATATATCTTTCTCTGTAAAGTCAGGTGAAATCGTTGGATTCTCTGGTTTGATGGGAGCAGGAAGAACAGAAATCATGCGCGCTATTTTCGGTATTGATTCCTTTGACTCAGGTGAAATTGTTCTTGAAGGCAAGCCGCTTACTATCAAAGCACCAAGCGACGCAATCGTAAATGGTATCGGTTTCTTGACAGAAAACCGGAAAGAAGAAGGATTGGTCCTTGATTATTCATTGAGAGATAATATCAGTCTCCCTTCAATTGATGGTTTTAAGAAGTACGGCATTATTGATACAAAAGCAGAAAGTTCCTTTGCATTAATGTTAATGGAACGTTTGAAAGTAAAAGCAGTCAGTGAAATGGATGCGGCGTCCAGTCTATCAGGCGGGAACCAGCAAAAAGTAGTCCTGGCCAAATGGATTGGCATTGGTTCGAAAGTGTTGATCTTGGATGAACCAACGCGCGGTGTGGACGTCGGGGCGAAACGTGAGATTTATCAATTGATGAACGAGTTGGCTGATCGTGGCGTAGCTATTATCATGGTTTCCAGTGATTTACCGGAAATACTAGGTGTCAGTGATCGCGTAGTGGTTGTTCACGAAGGTAAGATTGCCGGTGAACTATCCAAAGCAGCTGCGACTGAAGAAAAAATTATGCAATTAGCAACGGGAGGCTATTAACATGCTCAATAAAGAAACGATGAATGACAAAAAAGAATCACGAATTCCCAAGGATGCACTTGGTAAATTAGGACCCTTGTTGGCGTTAGTCGTCATGGTCATTTTAGTAACAATTCTAAACAGTAACTTTATTTCACCGACAAACTTACTTAACTTGCTGAGACAAGTTTCGACAAATGCGCTTATTGCATTCGGTATGACATTCGTTATTATCACAGGCGGAATTGATTTGTCCGTTGGTTCAACACTAGCATTGAGCAGTGTGTTGATGGCAGGCGCGATTAGAGCGGGTGTAGATCCGTTCCTAGCAATGCTATTGGCTGCGATTGTGGGTCTAATCTTGGGAAGCATCAACGGCTTGTTAATCACTAAAGGGAAGATGGCACCGTTTATCGCAACATTGGCAACAATGACTGTATACCGTGGTTTGACTTTGGTTTATACAGAAGGAAACCCGATTACAGGAATCGGTGACAGCTTCTTGTTCAAGTTCGTAGGACGCGGCTACTTCTTCGGTATTCCATTCCCGGTTGTTATGATGGTTGTGAGCTTTGCATTTTTATATGTTCTCTTGCACAAAATGACATTCGGTAGAAAAACTTTTACAATCGGTGGGAATGAAAAAGCTTCATTCATTGCCGGAATTAAAAACGACCGTATTAAAATCGGTATTTACGCAATTTCAGGTTTGATGGCTTCTATTTCCGGAATTATCATCACTTCTCGTTTGAACTCAGCACAACCAACTGCCGGGAATGCTTATGAAATGGATGCTATTGCATCGGTTGTATTAGGTGGCACAAGTTTGGCTGGTGGACGCGGAAAACTTTCTGGAACGTTAATTGGTGCTTTGATTATCGGGACATTGAACAACGGAATGAACTTATTGGGAATTTCAAGTTTCTACCAACAAGTCGTTAAAGGAATCGTTATTATTATCGCTGTATTATTGGACCGTAAAAATAAAAAATAATAAGGAGTAACGCATATGAAAAAACTATTGAGTTTGGCAACTGCAGCTTTGTTCTTAGTAGGGTGCGAACAGGCATTTACTTTAGAAGGTGAGGATGCAAACGTTCAAGAAGTAACGGAAAAAGCACCATCCGAATTGGTCGTAGGGGTTTCGATTTCAACATTAAATAACCCGTTCTTCGTTTCTTTAGAAGAAGGAATTAACAACTTGGCTGAAGAAAATGGTACGAAAGTTAAATCTTTGGATGCTCAAAATGACACGGCAAAACAAACGAATGACGTGGACGACTTGATTCAACAAGGCGTAGACATTCTGTTAATCAATCCGGTAGATTCATCCGCAATCACACCAGCTGTAGAATCAGCAAACGCGAAGGGTATTCCGGTTATTACGATTGACCGCTCAAGTGAAAGTGGTAAAATTCTAGCGTTGGTTGCTTCTGACAACGTTGAAGGTGGCGAGATGGCCGCAGAATATATTAAACAAATTTCAGGTGAAAATGTTGAAACAGTACAACTAGAAGGTGTACCAGGTGCATCAGCTTCACGTGAACGTGGAAAAGGCTTTATGAACATTGCAGAAGAATCACTAAACGTCATCGATAGCCAAACAGCAAACTTTGACCGTGCAGAAGGTCTGACGGTTATGGAAAACATGTTACAAGCGAACCCAAGTATTAAAGCTGTCTTTGCTCAAAATGATGAAATGGCGCTTGGTGCTATCGAAGCGATTAAAGCAGCCGGATTATCTGGATCTATTCAAGTGGTTGGTTTTGACGGAACGGAAGATGGTATTAATTCCGTTAAAGCAGGCGTTTTGAGTGCAACGGTCGCACAACAACCAGAAGAAATGGGAAGACTGGCACTACAAGCAGCTTTCGATCATTTCGCTGGTATCACGATTGACGAATACATTCCATCACCATTGGAACTCATCACAAAAGACTAATAAAGCTCTAAAAAAGCCCCATGTGGACGTTTTCTTCGTCAACATGGGGCTTTTACTATGCGAGGGTTAAGACCAAAACAGCAGCTAGTATAAACGCATAAGATAAGCGTTCCAAGTTTTGTTTTTTTTGTGGATTAATTGTAATCCCAGCACGTTGTTGTTTAATAATCCAAAGATTAATTCCTAAACTCATCAGAGAAATCAGGATTGCTAACATATATTTTGTCAATTATTTACCTCCTCTTTAACCATATCAAGATGGGGAATGTCATCTTCCAAGTATACATCGGAAATAGGTTCAAATCCAAGTGAACCATAAAAAGGTTGTAAATGAGCTTGCGCTTGTACATGAATCGCTTTGCCCGGGTATGCCGTTTGACAGTAAGCGATGGCTTCATTCATTAATTGACGGCTAAGCCCTTGTTTACGGAAATCAGGATGTACAAGAACGCGGCCAATGTGTGTGACTGCTTCATCAGGGATAATACGCGCGTAGGCATGGAAGTCGGTATCAAACAAATGCATGGCGTCTAAATCCAGCTCATCGACTTCTTGATAAGCACATGCCTGTTCAACAACAAATATCTTTGTCCGCAAGAAGTAGATAGCATGGAGTTCACGGACCGTCAGTTGATCAAACGCTTTAATTTTCCACATAGACAACACTCACATTCTTTTTTTCATTATTATAACAAAAAAAGGGCCGGGAAAAAACTCCCGACCCCTTTCCTATTAACGAATAATTGTAGCGTCAACGTGCTCAAAAAGGCAGATCCGACATCCACTTTGTCATGGTTGTTGCTGCTTTAGCAGCTTACAAACATGATACACTTGGACTTCGGCCCACAGTGCTCCTAAAATAATGCGCGGATGGCCTGCGTCCATCCTGTGCTTATTCGCTCCAGTGATTCGGATCTAAACGCCTTTTTTCCCACTCTCTTTCCAATAGATTAAAAGTTAATAATCCAATCCAGCTCTGAAACGGGAATTAATTGTAGATTTAAATCGATTTTTTTACATGTAGCTGTGTATTCATTCCAGTTATAAGGACCTTTTACAGTTTCATTCTGACGATCGATAATAAAATACTCATTATTTTCTTTTCGTTCTTTTTCCAAAATAATAAAATCATTGTTCCAGTTCAGGCTGATGAAGTAACCCGCAATGTTTCCGGTAGGATACCGGTACGAGGCTGGTAGATGGAAAAGATTTATACCTGACGCGCATTGACGCAAGAATAATTGTTTATCTACCAAGATTTTATACTTCACCGCTCTCGCTAATTCAGGAAATAATAAATGAGACTTCTCCATGTTTTTCACCACCTTATTTTAAGTTATAACACCTATAAATTCAGCTTATGAAACGCTTTCATTTGGTATGGAGTTAGTATAATGGCATCGGAAAGGAAAGTACAGGCTTTTCGTTCTTTTTGCCCAAATTTAATATGAATGTAATAAACAGCCCTTTTAGAGGTAAGATTTAAAGCCAATTGTTTTACAATGAGTTTCTTTTTGCTACAATATAGATTAAGGGAGCGCTTTCTAAAGGTGGTTCCTTAAAAGTTTCTGTTTTTGTCTAGAGAAGGAGGAAATCATATGAAACAACTTAGTAAATTTCCAAGCCAAGAACTCTTAAGTGCAAAAGGACCGTTCGTAACGATTTATCAGTCTGTGGATCCATCACAGTTATCTATGGACGCTGAACAAATTAAGTTCAAAAATTTAATCAAAAAAGCGGTCGAACAGGTGGATGATGACAAACTTCGTCATCAATTAGAATCTATTCCAAACGATAAGCAATTTTGGGCAGAAGGACATAAAGGCGTAGCCTTTTTTGTCACACCACAAGATGTTTTCTACTATGAAGTAAGCTCAAAGTTGAATGATTTTGTTTCGGTTGCAGAAAGACCAAATATTCTACCCTTAATCGAAGATTTCCAATATATCGAAAATTACCATTTATTATGCTTAACGAACCGAGACATGAAATTATACGCAGGTAAATTGGATACGATTGAACGTATCGCGCTACCGGAAGATGCACCGACGACGCTAACCATTGCGTTAGGCGATGAATTGACACGTGGGAAACAGTTGAATGTTGGGGGACCAGCCGGAACGGTACACGGCGTCAACGAAAAGAGTGATGAACTGGATATTGACCAAGAGAACTACTTCCGTATCGTTGATAAGTATGTGATGGAGCACTACAGTAATCCGGATAAAACACCGCTTGTACTATTTGCTTTAACAGAAAACCAAGCCGTTTTCCGTAACTTATCTAAAAATACGTGCCTACGTGACGAGCGGATTGAAAGTTCACCTACATCGCTGACGGATAATGATATTACGAAAGAAGTTTCGCAATTAATCAATAAGGTATTGCGAACACGTCACAGTGAAGTTTTGTCACGTTATGAAGAAACAACACCGCAATACAAATTGGGTGACCAATACCAAGACTTGGCTACAGCGAGTTTGGAAGGACGAATCGAGGTATTGTTCTTAGAGAAAGATTCGCAAGTAACCGGTACGATTGATGAAGACGGCCAACTTGGTTTTGAAGGTGATGAGAACTTCTTCAACCAATTAGCATTGAACGTGACCCGCACAAATGGAAAAGTATATGTGTTGGATCGTGCGCAAATGCCAGGTTTGAAAGACGTCGCCGCCATTTTAAGATATTAAAAAAGAGAAAATAGTCGTATGTGACTATGCCGATAGAAAAAGAAATAGATGTCGGGTATTCGATAATAGTAAAGACAGTTACGAGTGATTCTCGGAACTGTCTTTTTATTCTTTTACATGAGGTTTGTAGTGTTCAATTTCGGTTGTCAGTGCCTCTTTGAGATTGTTGTCTTCAAAGATATCTAACATTTTAAGGCCTTTTTCCGTGTACTCTTGCCATGTAGGATCCTTCAGTAAACGCAGTGCAATGCCTTTGCGAATATAGGCAATGGCGAGTAAGCGATAATTACTTATTTGTTTAAAACGTATAATCAGCTCATCCAAATTTTCTAAGGCCGTCGCATAATTTTTATTCCGAATTAATAACAGAGTTAAGTTTGTCTGGATATTATTTTTAATGACTCGGCTTTCCCGTGTTTGATAAATACTCAGCTGTCTCACGATTCTTTCGGAAATGTGAAGGGCGGTTTCAGTAGGGAAAATAAATAAAATAGCATTAATCAAACGAATTTCCATCATATACCAGCGATCAAAACGTTCCAGTCGCTTCCAAACCCTATTTGCAAAAATAGCAGCCTGTTCATAGTCGCGTTCTTTGGAAATAAGCATCAGCGCTTCGCAAATGTAGGCAATATCTTGAATAATATAGTCTTTTTTCATTGTCAAATAATGTTGCACACGCTCTTGGATGACTGTGAGCGCCTCTAAATCATTATAATTAATTAGAAAAAACTGCTGAATTAAATCATCACGTGCATCCGGTTCTTCATCCAACAGCATTTGAAACTCGAATTCACTGACATCCAATCTGCTTAACAGTTTGATGAATTTGTTATAGGTAATATCAATAACGCCCCGTTCCACTTTCGAGTAAGTGGACTGCGAAATAATCCCCTCTGTCACAAATTTTTGGGTATATTTTTTATTAACGCGGATTTTTCTTAAGATTTCTCCCGTTTTTTTTACATTTTCCGATGAATTATCCATATTTCCCGTGCTCCTTTTTTCGAAAATAGTCGTATTTGACTATTTGGTTAGAAAAAGAAACTTCTGTTATATAATGATGCCAGTAAGACCATATCCTAAAGGGAGGAAGAAAAATTGAAAAAACTAGCTAAAAAAGGCAAACGTCTTGTCGTTTTTCTCGCAGTATTTACTTTGTTCACTTCTCCGTTACTAATCGGCAAAAGTCCTGTTTCTACGACTCAATCATTGGGAGACGTGTGGCTTATCGGTGGTGAATAGTAATTACTCTGTGCTTCCTTCATTCAGCTAAACGAAAAATGGCATAAGTTTAGATTGAAGTTCTTAATGGGTATTGTAACTGAAATAAATAGAAAACAAAAGACGCAAAGGAGGGATGTAGAGTGAGTGCTGAGTACATTGAAGATAAACAAGGATTGAAAGAATCGGCAGAATTACTTCCCGTATTAACGAAGGAAATTCAAGAGCGTTTAGAAAATACAGTTATGACGACAAACGACAAGTTGCGCGACTTAATTAAGACAGGTTACTATAATCGTGTCAGCATTACTTTCCGCTGCCTCATTTATGAAGCGATTTTGTTTTTTGAGGCAACGCATGAAGAATTAGACATTTTGTCTGCGGTAGGGAGTCGAACGATTTTCTGTTATATAGAAGCGTTTGACCAAATTGCTCGGACAGCGAACAGTTTAAATACGTCATTACGGTTTTCATGGAAAACAGATTCCTATCCGGATGACTATTCTTCAGAGTGTATTTTAGTTTTGTCTGAAGTTTATAGTGGAATAGCAGATATGTTCCAGTGTTTAGAAAGGCTGGATAACCTTTCTGAAGTTCTTGAAGAAGAAAATTAAGTACGTTGGATAAGAAATGAGCAATAAGAATCGGGTATTTTGAAGTACTCTATAAGAAAATAAAAACAAGAAGCTTGGAAATTTTCCAGGCTTTTTTTGTTTGCCCATATCCTTAAACATTTCCTAAACGAATCCTTATTCCTATTGGGGATTTTCGTGATAAGATAAAATAAATACAAAAGATGAGAGGGAAAGCCATATGAGTAAAGTCTATATTGTTGGGGCAAAACGGACGCCAATTGGAAGTTTTCTGGGTGCGCTTAAAGATGTTTCCGCGGGCGAGTTGGGAAGCTATCCAATTAAAGGCGTTTTGGAACAAAGTGGCGTCAATTCGAGTGATTTGGATGAAATTGTGTTGGGGAATGTCTTGCCAGCTGGACAAGGGCAAGGGGTGGCGCGTCAGGCGGCTATTTTTGCAGGCGTGGATACTTCCGTTCCGGCGTATTCCTTAAACATGGTTTGTGGCAGTGGGTTAAAAACAGTCATGAATGCATATCTCGGAATCAAAGCAGGTGAGTATCAAGCGATTATTGCAGGGGGTGTTGAAGTGATGAGTCAAGCGCCTTATCTACTTCCGGATCGCTTGCGGAATGGTCAGAAAATGGGTGGTTTTCACGTAAAGGATCATCTGCTTGATGATGCGCTGACCGATGCTTTCGAAGGCTATCATATGGGCGTGACGGCGGAAAATGTTGCGGAACGCTACCACTTAAACCGGGAAGACCAGGACGCATTTGCTTGGGAATCACAGCAACGTGCAATTGCTGCGGTTGACGAAGGAGCTTTCAAAGCAGAAATTGTTCCCGTTGAAACAAAAGTAAGACGGCAATCCGTTATAGTCGATCAAGACGAATACCCAAATCGCACTACAAATTTGGAAAAACTCGGCGGTTTGCGCCCGGCCTTTAACAAAGAAGGTTCGGTGACTGCCGGAAACGCATCTGGTATCAACGATGGGGCCAGTGCGACTTTATTAGTAAGTGAAGCATTTATGACAGAACAGGGCCTCACACCGTTGGCGGAAATCGTAGCTATCGGACAAGGCGGCGTTGATCCTTCAGTAATGGGGCTAGGCCCAACTCCGGCCATCAAACAGGCGCTAAAAAAATCAGGATTAACTTTTGAAGATATCGACGTTTTTGAATTGAACGAAGCTTTCGCAGCCCAAAGTCTGGGTGTTATTCAAGAGTTGACGGATGCTTTCTCTGTTTCAAAAGAATACATGTTGGAACGGACGAACTTAAACGGTGGCGCAATCGCACTCGGTCATCCCGTCGGCGCAAGTGGCAATCGCGTTTTAGTAACCTTGATTCATATTCTAAAACAACGAAACTTAAAATATGGCCTCGCATCTCTCTGTATCGGGGGCGGTATGGGGACAGCTGTTATTGTCCGAAATCCAGAAGTAGAGTAAAATATTTCTATATAAAGGAGTGTTATTATGAAAACATTTATTTCAGAAAAACATCAAAATGAAGCAATCGCATCACTCAAAACAATTCTTTCTTATCCTTCTTATTTACAAGAGGATGACGAAACACCTTTCGGAAAAGACATCCAGGCGGTTTTAGAAAAAACATTGGAAATTACTGAAGGACTGGGCTTCCGGACCTATATCGATCCAGATGGGTACTATGGTTACGCTGAAATAGGCGAAGGCGAAGAGTTATTTGCAGTTCTCTGTCATTTAGACGTGGTCCCACCTGGCAACTTAACATTATGGGATTCAAAACCGTTCGAGCCAATTATTAAAGACGGTTATATTATTGCCCGTGGAACCGAAGACGATAAAGGGCCGACGATGGCCGCGTTATACGCAGTCAAAGCATTACTGGATGCAGGCGAAACACTCAATAAGCGTGTTCGTTTTATTTTCGGAGTGGATGAAGAGAATCTATGGCGCTGTTTAGGACGTTACAACGAAAAAGAAGAAAAAGCGACAATGGGCTTCGCACCGGACTCTACTTTCCCGGTAACATTTGCTGAAAAAGGCTTGTTGCAAGTGAAGATGCGCAGTCAGGAAACGTCTGCTTATACGCTGAAAGCTGGCGGTGCGATGAATGTGGTACCAGAAGATGCTGCTTACGAAGGTGAATGGGTAGAGGCAATTGCAGCGGAATTAGATCAATTGGGCTTTAAGTATGAACGTAACGGCAACGCCGTGAATGTAAAAGGTAAATCTGTTCACAGTAAAAATGCACCCGACGGAATCAATGCGATTGTGCGTCTGGCTAAAGCAATAGGTGCTCACGATGACAACAAAGTATTGGCTTTCTTACGTGACGTGGTTCAAGAAGATGCGCGCGGTTTGGCTATTTTCGGTGAAGTCCAAGACGAAGCATCCGGTATGTTGACTTTGAATGCTGCAACCCTTTCAATTGAAGAAAATGAAACAGTACTGGGATTGGACATTCGTTACCCGGTGACAATCGAAAAAGACTTTATTGTTGAAAAATTAGAAACGGCTGCTGAAAAAGCCGGTTTAATTTATGAGGAATATGACTTTATTGCACCGTTATACGTGCCGCTAGATCATCCGTTGGTAGAGAACTTAATGGCCGTTTATCAAGAAAAAACGGGAGATATGAGTGAAGCATTGGTTTCCGGTGGCGCAACATTTGCCCGTACGATGGATAACTGTGTTGCATTTGGCGCACAACTACCACAATCAGAAGCAACTTTGCATGGACCGAACGAACGTGTTGCGCTTGCTGATTTCTATCAATCGATGGATATTTACGCAGAAGCGTTATACCGTTTAACGTGTGAAAAGTAAAAAAGAAGGGGCGGGAGTAATGAACTGCCCCTGTCAAGTAGACAGGTAAAAAACAAAGTATTTTAGACCATGCATGTAAAAATGTGTGGTCTTTTTTTGTAGCGTTTATGCAATCATTTGTAGAATCTTCTCTTCCGTAGGAATTGCTAATCCCATATCCAAAGTAACGCGTTCATTGTTGAAGAACGCGATGTATGCCTTGATTTTCCGGTCTAAGTACGCTGGTCTGTCAAACGTATCCAGGTTAAACATCTCCACCTTGAGGGTACCCCAAAAGCCTTCCATAGGGCCGTTGTCAATACATTTCGAGACGCGTGACATACTATGGATTATCTGGTGATCTTTAATCATCTTGTTAAAGGCATGGGAGGTGTACTGGGAACCGCGGTCGCTATGAATCAGTGTGGTTTCAGGCTTTACATCACCCAAAATCTGCTTTAGTGTATCCAGTACTAACGGGTTGTCATTGCGGTGACTGGTTTTATAAGCCACGATTTTCTTTGACCCGAGGTCATAAATAGCGCTCAGGTAACGTTTTGTCCCATTGGTCAACCGGAATTCCGTGACATCCGTCAATAACTTTTCCATGGGTCTTTCAGCGTGGAAATCACGGTTTAAGATGTTTTCAGCCACATGTGCGGCTTTGTGTGGCACGTAGTTCCTTCTTTTGCGACGGATGACGGCTGTGATCCCCATGATTCTCATGAGGCGGTGTACACACTTATGATTCACTTTCGCTCTTCTAAAAAAGTTGAGAAAGATGGTCATTCTTCGGTAGCCGTAAATCCCACCGAATGCCTCGTGGATTCCTTTGATCGCCCGCATCAGTTTCAGGCATTTTAATTCTGTTTCTGAGGGTTCCCGTTTTAACCACTTATAGTAGCTGGATTTGGCGATACCCAGTATGTCACAAAGATGGATAACGGGATATTTATGCTTTAATTCTTCAATAGTTAAATATTCCACTTCTTGTCTAACCCCTGTGATTTGTGATTCCCAGCGATTTTTCGGCGCTTTTTTAACGCATCGTTCTCCATTTCTAGCCATTTGTTCCGGGCTTTGAGTGTCTCTACTTCTGCGTTTAAACGTTCTTCCGTTGTTTGAATTTCCGTGGGCTTCCCGCGGCCCCGGTTGTCTTCCAGACCTATCGGTCCATGCTTTTTGTATTTATTCACCCAGGAATAAATGTTACTGTAACTTACATGGTTTTTCTCCGCTGCTTCCAGATAAGTCAGGCGATTGGCTATGTAATCTTCTACGATTTTTAATTTTTCTTCATATGATTTTTTAACACCCGTCATGTTGTACACCTCAGATTTCGGAGAATATGTCTCATTCTCTTTTCCTTCAGTATATCGAATTACCCATTTGTTTACCGTTGTTTTAGATGGAATGTTATATTTAGCGGCTAAGTATGAAAAGCCGTAACCCGTCTGTAGGTATTCAGCTACAATTTTCTGCTTGAATTCTTTCGAGTAACTGCGGTAATTCTTCTGGGAGCGGATCCCTTCCATGCCATGGTCCTGGTACCGATGGACATAATTCATAAAAGTGGTATCAGATAGTTTGAGATGGTGCTGATCAACAAGCGTTCGATAAGAAACACCCCTTAGGTGTAAATCAATTAAATGTAACAGTTCTGGATCGGTATGTTTTCTAGTCATAGAAAAAAACCCCCTTCAAAGTAGTTTGTTTTTTTCAGTGTCTACTTTGAAGGGAGCTTATCAAATTCCCAGCCTCTTCTTTTTTAGTTTGGTTTATTAGTAGGTGTATTGATATTATACTTTGAAAATTGCGCCGTCAGATTCTGTGTAATAGCGCGTTTGCCAGCTGTTGAACCGGTGTGTGATTGAAGTTGAATGACTGTAATAAAACCTGTTTCCTTATCTAAGGTAATCGTCACATCATACTTCGTTCCGCTTATCGGAAATTGCTGGACGAGCGCAGAAAGTTCTCTGTTCAACGTTTCATCGTATCCCGAGTACGTAACGGTATAGGTATCGTCCGATGAGACGACCGTTCCTTTACTCTCGAATAACGCGACAAGTGCCGTGAATGTTTCGTACGGATAAACGGAAATACTTGAGAACAGGGGATCAGGTGTTGCCGAAGCAATCCATTCTTCACTATTTTCCTTTTGGAAGGCTCCATCATTTGAAGCATAGATAGACGTTTTGTATGCGTCACGGCTTCCACCTTTAGTGATTCTTTGGCCGTAAGCAAGTGCTTCATCCGGAAAAATCGTTGCTTCCGTAATTGCATAGGTGCTTTCAATTGTGTTTTCTTCGGTTAGCGTTTCAGTTTCGATGGTAATAACTTGATGGTAATTTTCAATGTTCTCTGCCGCAGTCAGAGTCACTTCAGATTGTATATCCGTCGCAAAAGCACGTTGACAAGCTGATAGAATGACTGCAGACGGTAGAATAACAAATAATAAACGTTTTATATTCAAATCTCTTGCCTCGCTTTACAACATAGTTGTCCTTATTCTACATAATATTGGACACTAATGAAAGCCTTTTTTCAAGAATGTTATATAAAGAAGGTGTGTTTAGACAAAAGAATCCCCACTCACCAAAATGAGCAGAGAGTCTTTGTGGATTGGGACTTTGTAATCCAGAAATTTCGTAAGAAAGTCCCAATAAACCATCATTCGGACTTTCTAACGGACTTTTTCGAGTCAAAAGTCCGAATAAATGAAGATTCGGACATTCTGGTCTGTTTTTAATCGAAGAAAGTCCGAAATCATATAAACGAACAAAAAAACGACCCCGAAAGGTCGCTCGTTTATTTATCAAAACCAAAGTATTCTTTTTCGAATGTTTTTGTACTGCGTACCGTATCAAATTGACGAACGATTTTTTCAATCTGTTCGCGGTGATTACGGAATTTTGGTGGTAACGCCAATGTTTCACCTAAGATTTCGTAGGACTCTTCATCATCAATAAAACCTGGTTCATCTGTAGCAAACTCGAATAGAATGCCGTCAGCAACGGGTGCGTAGAGTGACTCAAAATAGAAACGATCCACGTAACCGGATGAAGGAACTTGGTATGCTTGCATACGTTCAATCCACAAATCTAACTGTTCGCGGTCTTTCACACGGAAGGCGATATGGTGAACAGAACCGAAACCTTGTTGGGCCCGTGCCATTAGTTGGTTGTGTTCCACAATGATAGAAGCGCCGTTTCCGCCTTCGCCCATTTCAAAATAATGCAGATTGCCTTCTGTTTTTGTTTCTCGGAAGAATAATAAAATTTCCAGTACTTGCTTCAATGAGTGGAAGTCAGCGACGCGAATTAAAGTCGTTCCGAGTCCATGAATCCCGAATTCAGTTGGAACCGGACCGTTAGTCCACGCTGTTCCAGGTGCAACACCCGTATCATGCTCGTCAGAAATTAATTGCATTTGCTGGCCGTCGTAGTCTTCGAAGTTAATAACGTTCACACCAAATTGTTCGAAAATACCTGTGTGTTTCACACCAAAGTGGTCAAAGCGTTTCAACCAATATTCCAGTGCACGATCATTTGGAACGCGTAAGCCTGAACGGTAAATTTCATTATTTCCGTGACGGGACTGTGGAATGCCTGGGAAGTCAAAGAATGTCATATCTGTTCCGGCCGTTCCTTTATCATCGGCAAAGAATAAGTGATACGTTTGAACGTCGTCTTGGTTCACAGTTTTTTTGACGAGGCGCATGCCCAGTACGTTTGTAAAGAAGTCATAGTTTTTTTCAGCAGAGCTTGTAATAGCAGTTATATGGTGAATACCTGTTAATGGTAATAGTTTAGTCATGAGTAAATAATCCCCTCTCTGTGCGCAGTTACTATCGATATAATAAGTATATCTCGAATTCGAAGTATTTGCAAGTGTTTTTGTTCGAAATCGAAATATAACCGTCAAAATCGCAATTTTATATATGTCTGAGTATAATAAAGTAACTGGTGTCAAAATCAGTTGCAATTATAAAATCTGAAGAAGGTGCTTGAACATGGTTGAAAATGGATTAATGATGCAATACTTTGAATGGGATTTGCCGAATGATGGCCAGCTGTGGAATAACCTGAAAGATGATGCAAAACACTTAAAAGAATTAGGTGTGACAGCTGTTTGGTTGCCGCCAGCTTACAAAGGAACGAGTCAAGATGATGTGGGTTATGGTATTTATGATTTATATGACTTAGGTGAATTTGATCAAAAAGGAACAGTCCGTACCAAGTATGGAACGAAAGAAGAATACAAACAAGCGATAGACGCGCTGCATGGACAAGGTTTATTTGTTTACGCCGACGTGGTTTTGAACCACAAAGCAGGTGCGGATGGAAAAGAACGCTTTATGGCTTTTGAAGTAAACCCGGATAACCGGCAAGAAAAACTAACCGAACCGTATGAAATAGAAGGTTGGACGCGATTCAACTTTGAGGGACGGGGCGATACGTATTCTAAATTTAAATGGAATTGGCGCCACTTCTCCGGAACAGACTTCAATGCGGAAAACGATAAAGAAGCGATTTACATGATTCAAGGTCTTGAAAAAGGCTGGAGTGACGATGAGACGGTCGATAACGAGTACGGTAACTACGACTACTTGATGTTTGCGGATATCGATTATGAGAATGAGGAAGTTGTCCAAGAAGTCTTAAATTGGGCGGACTGGTACATCGAAGAAACGGGTGTGGATGGTTTCCGTTTAGATGCGATCAAACATATTAACTATCATTTCGTAAAAAATCTGGTTAAATCTGTCCGTGAAAAAGACCGTCCTGACTTTTTTGTAGTCGGGGAATATTGGAAATCGGATTATGAAACGATTGCGGACTATTTAGAAGAAACGGATTTTTCGTTGGACTTGTTTGATGTGTCCTTGCACTATAATTTCCATGCGGCGTCCAACCAAGGCAGAGACTACGATATGCGTGACTTATTCACGGATACGCTTGTTTCTAAAAATCCAACACACGCTGTAACATTCGTGGATAATCACGATTCACAACCGGGACAATCACTGGAGTCATTTGTGGCTGATTGGTTCAAGCCACTTGCGTACAGTTTTATTTTACTGCGTGCAGAAGGTTTCCCTTGCTTGTTCTATGGTGATTACTATGGTATTCAAGGTGAAAATCCAATTCCAGGAAAAGCCGAAGACTACTTAGATGCACTTTTGTATTTGCGTTGTAACCATGCTTATGGTGCACAGCATGATTACTTTGATCATGAAATGTGTGTGGGCTGGACGCGTGAAGGGGACGAGCAACACCCATATGGCATGGCTGTTTTAATGTCCAATGGCGATGACTGTGAAAAAGTAATGCATGTCGGGAAACAGTACGTCGGCATTACATTTGCGGATTATTTGGGTAATTGTGAAGAGAAAATTACGATTGATGAAGAAGGAAATGCGACTTTCTTGGTAAATGGTGGATCGGTTTCTGCCTGGGTACAAGATGGCGTCACGCCGGAAGAAGCATTCCACGAAAATGGTGAATAAAAACGAGATTGAAAAAAGGCTGGGAGTAATTTCTTAGCCTTTTTTCGTTCCCGCTTAGTGGACATAAGAAAGAGGCCCGGACATTTGTCTAGGCCTCTTTCAGGTGGAGGATGGTATATCAATAAGAAAATAGGAGTATAAAATTAAGGGATGGTAATAATTTCTTCGGTTTGTTTATCGAAGAAATGAATCTTGTTCATGTTGAAGGCTAAGTCAATGACAGAACCTGGTTCGTGGTAGTCACGCGCGTCAACACGAGAGATAAACTCTGTATTTCCTACTTCTGAGTAAAGCATTGTTTCTGCACCAAGTAGTTCAGATACATTAACTGTTGCTTTTACAGTAGATTCTGGGTTTGCGTCGATAACAACTTGTTCAGATTGAATATCTTCTGGACGAATACCGAAGATAACGTCTTTATTGTTGTATCCTTTTGCTTCCAAAACTTTACGTTTACCTTCTGGAATTCTTAATTCCAGACCTTTTCCATCAGAGATAACACCGTCATTCAATGTTACATTGAAGAAGTTCATTGCAGGTGATCCGATGAAGCCTGCTACGAATAAGTTTACAGGTGTGTCATAAACCTCTTTCGGAGAACCGATTTGTTGTACGAAACCGTCTTTCATAATAACGATACGGTCAGCCATTGTCATCGCTTCTGTTTGGTCATGCGTTACGTAAATAGTTGTTGTATTCAAACGACGGTGTAACTTCGCAATCTCAGCACGCATCGCTACCCGCAATTTCGCATCCAAGTTTGACAAAGGCTCATCCATCAAGAAGACTTTAGCATCACGTACAATCGCACGCCCCAAAGCAACCCGTTGACGTTGACCACCAGAAAGTGCAGCCGGTTTACGGTCTAAGTACTCTGTTAAACCTAAAATATCAGCTGCGTTGTCTACACGTTGTTTGATATCTTCTTTTTTGTATTTACGCAGTTTCAAACCAAAAGCCATGTTGTCGAACACAGTCATATGTGGGTACAAAGCGTAGTTTTGGAAAACCATCGCGATGTCACGGTCTTTAGGAGCCACGTCGTTCATCACTGTTTCGCCAATCTTCAATTCACCTTCTGTGATATCTTCCAAACCTGCGATCATACGTAGAGTTGTTGATTTACCACAACCAGATGGACCAACGAATACGATAAATTCGCGATCTTCGATATGTAAGTTAAAGTCAGTTACTGAATAATTTTCAGCATTATCATATTTTTTATGGATTTGGTTTAGTTCGATATTTACCATTATTTAATCCCGCCTTTTGTTGAATGTTTTGTTTACAAGACCTATGTTAAATGAAAGCGCATTATTAATCTAAGTCATTATGAATGAAAGTGGAAACGTTTTTTTGTGCAGAGTGACGAAAGCCTTTTCACGGGGCGGATAATAATGGAATTTCAAGGAGAAAACGCGCGAGATATGGTAAAATTGTAAGCATATAGTTTATGGAAGGAAGATTAAATGAGAACTAGAGGATTTGAAATTGTATCAACATACACAGAAGAAGAAATAAACTTACCGAAACGTGCCACGAAGCATTCAGCAGGCTACGATTTTGAGGCATCGGAAGACACCGTTTTACCGTCAATCTGGAGCACATTCTTCAAGCATGACAAAAATGCATCGGTGAAAGGCATCACACCCGTTTTAGTTCCAACCGGCATTAAGGCATATATGCAAGATGACGAATACTTACAATTAACGAATCGTTCCAGTAATCCATTGAAACACTTTTTAATTTTGCCAAATGGCGTCGGTGTTGTAGATGCTGATTACTATAACAATGAGAACAATGAAGGTGAACTGTTCTTCCAGTTGTTAAATTATGGCCTACGCGACAAAGTGATTAAAAAAGGCGACCGTATCGGACAGGGAATTTTTATGAAATTCTTGAAAGTCGACAATGAAGAAACGAACGAAAAGAGTCGAACAGGTGGCTTTGGATCGTCTGACAAAGATTAATTTAAATTTAAACGCCGTCTACTACTTCGGTTAGTCAGTTATATGCTAAAATAGCCTTATATCCATCGCATTAATTGAAGGAGTTTAACTAATGGCAAAAAAGAAAATTAAATATGTCTGCCAAGCGTGCGGCTATGAATCAGCAAAATGGCTCGGAAAATGTCCAAATTGCGGTGCGTGGAATCAGATGGAAGAAGAAAAAGAACTAGCTGTTTCTGAGAAGCATCAACCTCGCGTTAACTTTTCCGGTCAGACAGCAGAAGCTGTCTCCATTCAAAATATAAAAGTAGAAGATATTCCGCGTATTGCGACTGACATGGAAGAAGTGAATCATGTTTTAGGTGGCGGTATTGTACCTGGATCCATGATATTAATTGGTGGCGATCCCGGAATTGGGAAGTCGACATTATTACTGCAAGTTTCCGCTCAAATAAACAATAAAAACATTCCGGTTTTATATGTTTCCGGTGAAGAAAGTGCCAGCCAGATTAAATTGCGTGCTGAACGTCTGGGTGTGAAGGGTGCCGATTTTTATATTTATCCGGAAACGGATATCGATGCGATTGCCCAAACGATTGAACGTTTGAAGCCAGAACTCGTGATTATCGACTCTATCCAAACGATGGTGAAAGCTGATAATGACAGCACAGCCGGCAGTGTGTCGCAAGTAAGAGAATCAACACAGGCATTGATGCGTATTGCTAAAACGAACAATATTTCCATATTTATCGTCGGTCACGTGACTAAAGAAGGAAATATTGCCGGGCCGCGTATGTTGGAACATATGGTGGATACGGTATTGTACTTCGAAGGCGACCGTCATCACACGTTTCGTATTTTACGTGCCGTTAAGAACCGTTTCGGCTCAACGAATGAAATCGGCGTTTTTGAAATGGCGCAAGGTGGCTTACGTGAAGTCTCCAACCCATCGGAAATGTTCTTGGAAGAACGATTGTCCGGGGCATCCGGATCAGCAGTTGTCGCTTCTATGGAAGGAACGCGTCCGATTCTGGCAGAGATTCAATGTTTGATTACACCAACAGCATTTGGTAATGCCCGCCGCACATCGAGTGGCTTGGACTATAACCGGGTCTCGCTAATTCTGGCGGTTCTGGAAAAACGCGCAGGTTTATTGTTGCAGAATCAAGATGCTTACTTCAAGTCGACAGGCGGGGTCCGTTTGGATGAACCGGCTATTGATTTGGCTATCGCTGTCAGTGTGGCTTCCAGCTATTACGATACCGAAACAGCCGCAAACGAGTGCTTTATCGGCGAAATCGGCTTGACCGGTGAAATTCGTCGTGTCAATCGTGTGGAGCAACGTGTTTATGAAGCTGAAAAACTAGGATTTAAACGTGTGTATGTTCCAAAGAACAGTTTATCCGGCTGGGATCATCCAAAAGGAATTGAATTAATTGGCGTTTCAACAGTTGCGGAAACTTTACATAAAGTATTCCCAAATCGTAGATAGAAAAGAGAGGAGGAAAATCATGAAAATGAAACGGACTATTTCAGCTATATTTGTATTCGTTGGCGGTAGCGTGGGGCTCACGACAATGCCGTATCTTTGGGAGATACTGAATTTAACGAAATCTCCTTTTAACAATGTGTTCGTCAACCTTGGTATTGGTGCACTTATATTCTTTTTATTATCTTTGGTGTTGGCGAATTGGGTTATCCGTGCTTTTAAGAAAATAGAGAATTACTTTAGTAAACAATCGGCAACGTTCTTGTTGTTTGGGGCTTTGGGGGCTATTATCGGATTAGTGTTGGCGTGGTTGATTGGTATTCCGTTAGTGGCTTGGAATATTAACATTATCAGCGACGTTGTTCCGACACTGTTATCAGTTGGTCTTGCTTATTTTGGGTTCTATGTGGGAACAACCCGCATTGACGAGTTTCGTAAGCTATTAACGCCGAAGAAACGTCCTGAAGAAGGCCAATTACTGGATCGAAAAGCGGATTCTAGCTTCCGTAAGTACAAAATTTTGGATACGAGTGTTATTATTGATGGACGTATATATGAAATTGCCAAAACGGGCTTTTTAGAAGGTGTTTTAGTTATTCCGAACTTTGTACTTCGTGAACTGCAATATATTGCAGATTCATCCGATAGCTTGAAACGGGTACGCGGACGCCGTGGTTTGGATATTTTGAACAGTCTACAAAAAGAAGAAGACATGCAAGTTGAAAGTTACGACGGTGAATTCGAAGAAATTCCTGAAGTAGACAGCAAGCTTATTCGTTTGGCGAAGCTAATCGATGGGGTAATCGTGACAAACGACTACAACTTGAACAAAGTCAGCGAGTTCCAAAATGTGCCGGTCTTAAATATTAACGAACTAGCTAATGCAGTAAAACCTGTCGTGATTCCGGGTGAAAATATGCGTGTCACAGTTATCAAAGCTGGGACAGAGCGGAACCAAGGTGTTGCATATTTAGATGACGGTACGATGATTGTGGTCGAAGACGGCCAATATCATATGAACCAAACGCTGGACGTTGTCGTAACCAGTGCACTACAAACGGCAGCCGGCCGTATGATTTTTGCGAAACCAGCGCACTCACAAAAAGGCATAAAATGATAAATGAGACAGATACAAAAAAGGAGAAATGAATAATGGCTAAAAAAATTCGGGTACGTTACGCACCAAGTCCAACGGGACATTTGCATATAGGAAATGCACGTACAGCCCTCTTCAACTATTTATTCGCACGTCACAATGACGGAGATTTTATTATTCGTATTGAGGATACAGACCAAAAACGAAATATCGAACGTGGTGAAGAAAGCCAACTGGAGAACTTAGAATGGTTGGGCATGGACTGGGACGAAGGTCCGGACAAGCCAGGCAAATATGGTCCTTATCGTCAATCAGAACGTAAAGATATTTACGACAGCTATATTGAACAATTGTTAATCGCGAATCGCGCGTACCACTGTTACTGTACAGAAGATGAATTGGAAGAAGAACGTGAACAACAACGTGCACGTGGCGAAATGCCGCATTATGGCGGACGTTGTGCGCACCTTTCAGCAGCTGAGAAAGCTGAAAAAGAAGCATCCGGCATTGTTCCAACAATCCGTTTCCGCGTTGAAAAAGATAACACATATACCTTCAACGATATCGTTAAAGGCGAAATCAACTTTGAAGCAAGCAGCGTCGGTGGTGACTTCATCATTCGTAAACGTGATGGCTTCCCAACGTATAACTTTGCAGTTGTAGTGGATGACCACTTGATGGGCATTACGCACGTTTTACGTGGTGATGATCATATTGCAAATACACCAAAACAAATGATGATCTATGAAGCATTCGATTGGGAATACCCAGAATTCGGTCATATGACTTTAATCATCAACAGTGAAACAGGTAAGAAACTAAGTAAACGTGATGAGTCGATTCTACAATTTATCGAACAATACAAAGAGCTCGGTTACTTACCAGAAGCTATGTTTAACTTCATTACATTGTTAGGTTGGTCCCCAGTTGGTGAAGAAGAAATCTTTAACCAAGAGGAACTGATCAAGATGTTTGATCCGGCTCGCTTGAGCAAATCTCCCGCTGCATTCGATGCGAAAAAACTAGAGTGGGTAAACAACACATACATGAAAGAATCAGAATTGGATGCAATCGTTCCACTTGCTACAAAACACTTGGCAGCTGCTGGTAAGATTGATGAAAATCCAGACGAAGCAACACAAGAATGGGTTAAAACATTGATTTCTCTGTACCATGACCAAATGAGTTATGCGGCAGAAATTGTGGAATTATCCGAATTATTCTTTACTGAAACATTGGAACTGGACGAAGCGGAGAAAGAAATTCTTTCTGGCGAAACAGTCCCAACAGTACTAGCGGCATTCAAAGAACAACTTAAAGTGATTGAACCATTTGAAGAAGCAACAATCAAAGCAGCAATTAAAGCTGTTCAAAAAGAAACAGGCGTGAAAGGCAAAAATCTATTTATGCCTATCCGCGTCGCTATCAGTGGCGAGATGCATGGACCAGAACTTGGTAAAACAATCGAGTTATTGGGCCGCGAAAAGAGCATTAGTCATTTAGATACAGTGATGGCAAGTCTATAAAAAAAGAAAAACAAGAGGACTCTTTCTCGAAAGAGTCCATCTTGCTATTATAAGGGAAATAGGAAGGAGCGACGGATGATGAAAATTTATAATACATTGACTCGGACAAAAGAAACATTTAAGCCACTGGAACCAGGAAAGGTGAAGATGTATGTCTGTGGGCCTACTGTCTACAATTATATCCATGTCGGTAATTCACGCAGTACAGTGGCGTTCGACACAATCCGCCGTTATTTGGAGTATCGTGGGTATGATGTGAACTATGTTTCTAACTTTACCGATGTTGATGATAAAATCATCCGGACTGCTAAAGAAATGAAGATTACGCCAGTCGAAGTCGCAGAGAAATTTATTGCGGCTTTCGCTGAAGATACACAGGCATTAGAAGTAAAGGAAGCAACGGTTCATCCACGCGTGATGGATAATATCCCTGAGATTGTTGCGTTTATTGAAGTTCTGGTTGAAAAGGGCTTTGCCTATGAATCACACGGAGATGTGTATTACCGTACTGAAAAGTTTGAAAAATACGGACAATTGAGTGATCAGTCCATCAAAGACTTACGTGTGGGTGCAAGTGAGCGAATCGACGAAGAAGAAAATCGGAAGAAAGAAAGCCCGATTGATTTCGCTTTATGGAAAGCAGCGAAGACGGATGAGATTTCTTGGGATTCTCCGTGGGGACCGGGACGTCCGGGCTGGCACATTGAGTGCTCGGTTATGGCGACGAAATACTTGGGAGACACAATCGATATTCACGGTGGCGGGCATGACCTGACTTTCCCTCACCATGAAAATGAAATCGCACAAAGTGAAGCAAAGACCGGCCATCCATTTGCGAATTATTGGATGCATAACGGCTTTGTCACAATGGGCGAATCAGAAGAAAAGATGAGTAAATCACTGGGTAACTTTGTAATGGTCCATGATATTTTGAAAGAAGTAGATGCGCAAGTATTGCGTTTCCTATTGGCTTCTTCTCACTATCGCCGTCCAATCAAATTCAGTGAACGCGCATTAGAAGAAGCACGGATCAACTTAGATAAGATTCGTGTGGCATATAAAAATGCACGTTACCGTTTGGAAAATGCGGAAGCAATCCTTTCAACTGACCAAGCAGATATTGCAGTGTTTATGGAACTAGAAGCCAATTTCGTTAAGGAAATGGACGACGACTTCCAAGCAGACAATGCTTTGAGTGTTATTTATCACTTCGTAAAAGAATTAAACATGTATTCTGAACGAGAAACAGTATCGCAGGGAGTTTTAGACCAAGCGCTAGAAGTACTGGAACAAATGATGCTAGTCTTTGGTATCACGTTGCAAGCTGAAGGTATGCTGGATGACGATATCCAAACGTTAATCGACGAACGGATTCAAGCGCGTAAAGATAAAGACTTTGCCCGCAGTGACGAAATCCGTGACTATTTGAAAGAACAAGGCATCATCTTGGATGATACGCCGCAAGGAACAAGGTGGAGACGCGCATGAGTGAAAAAGATTGGTCATTATTAAATGGTTTGGCACTGGCTTACGTGGGGGATGCTGCTTACGAAGTGTATGTGCGTGATCACCTCTTGCAAAAAGGTTGGACGAAACCAAACGATCTACACCGCCGCGCGACACATTATGTATCAGCAAAAGCACAAGCTGCTTTGATGCATGTCATGCTGGAACAACCAGAATTTTTATCAGAAGAAGAAGTGACCATGTACAAACGGGGTCGGAATGCGAAAAGTCATACGACTGCCAAGAATGCAGATGTCACAACGTACCGTATCTCAACGGGCTTTGAAGCGCTGTTCGGTTATTTGCATTTAACGAAGCAAGTGGCACGTTTTGAAGAGCTTGTCCGTTGGTGTATCCAACAAGTGGAGGGCCTGGAAGATGAACCAAAGAAATAGAAAGCCGAATCGCGATACAAAAAGAGATAACAAACGCGATTTTAGAAAAGATGACTATAAAGGGCGCGCACCGAAGCGTAAGCCTGAACCAGAAACAAACAACCGTCCGGAACAACAAGATGACTTTGTAATCGGAAAACATGCCGTTTATGAAACGCTACAATCCGAACGCGACATCAACAAATTGTTCTTGCAAGAAGGAATCGGTGGCGAAAAGATTGGTGAGATTCTGGAGTTGGCGAAAGAACGCCAGATTCAAATTACCATTGTGCCAAAGACAAAATTGGATTTATTATCCGATAATGGTGTGCATCAAGGGGTGATGCTGGCAACAGCAGCGTTCCAATATGCAACGTTGGATGATTTATTCGCAGTTGCGAAGGAAAAAGGTGAGGACCCATTCTTCGTCATTTTAGATGGGATTGAAGATCCACATAACTTGGGTTCTGTTTTACGGACTGCAGATGCGAGTGGCGTTCACGGGGTTATTATTCCGAAGCGTCGTGCAGTGGGCCTAACCGGAACCGTTGCGAAAACGTCTACCGGTGCGATTGAGCACGTGCCAGTTGTACGCGTGACAAACTTAGCGCGGACAATTGAAGAGTTGAAAGAGCGCGGTGTATGGATCTATGCGACCGACATGAAAGGACAATCCTACGAGAAATGGGATGCCAATTTACCGGTTGCGGTTATCATCGGTAACGAAGGCAAGGGCGTTTCACGCTTATTGAAGGACTCTGCGGACGGTTTGTTAACGATCCCGATGAAAGGGCATGTTCAAAGCTTAAATGCGAGTGTGGCTGCGGGACTCATGATGTACGAAGTTTATCGTAAACGTAACTTTGAATAGACACTAAGGGAGGTGAGGTTACGGTGAAGAAAGAAATATTAGTTGTGGATGGGTACAATATGATTGGCGCTTGGCCAGAACTGGTAAACTTGAAGAACCGTGACCTTATTGAGGAAGCACGTGATCGTCTTCTTCAAATCCTGTCAAATTACCAGGCGTTTGAAAACATTGAGATTTGGGTTGTGTTCGATGCCCAGTTCGTTCCTGGCATTACGAAAGAATATACCAAATATAAAGTAAAAGTCGTCTTTACCGGACAAGGGGAGACGGCGGATACGTATATTGAGGGAATTGTCGACAAGCTAAAGAATGTCCTAACCGACGTGACCGTTGCGACCAGCGATCTAGCTGAGCAACAACTTGTCTTCAATAAAGGCGCCAACCGGATGTCCGCACTTGATTTGATGCTCGAACTTCAACGCTCCAAACGCGCCCGCGACAAAGAAGCCGAATACCAAAAAGTTCAAGGATATGGCAGAAAAAAACGCGGCAGTTTAACGGAAGAGCAGTTGGATGAGTTGGGAAGATTGCGGGAGAGTTTATCGGGTAAAAGTATTAAATAGAAAAATGAACCAGTTCATCCTACAGGGGGTGGGCTGGTTTTTTTGTTCCAAAGCGGGTAAAAATAATAGGTTTTTACCGTAAAAGGCTCACTCAGATCGAAAAATTGATTTGAGTGAGCTATTATTTCGCAAAAGGCTCACTCAGATCGTTAAATCGTTTTGAGTGAGCTATTTAGTTATTTTAAGATGGACCTTAAGACTTTATAGAAAACAATGAGAAAGGATGCGCCGACGATACCTTGGAAGAGGTTCATAGGTGAGGCCGCGAATGCTGCTGGTAATCCATACAAGAACCAATCCGTCAGGAAATAGCCGGCTGCCATCCAGATTCCAGGTATAAATACTTTAAAAGAGATCTTTCCATTTTTTTATTGGGATAATGGTCAAAAGCTCAAATAGAATCTGAAATAGGAGGCTCTACTTGAGATTTGGCTCTAAAAACATTAATAATTTTTATGCGTAACCATTTTGGGCCGCTTTTTGTATATTTTGGGTTTACGCTATTAATCCTATTGTTACCCTTATCTTTCTAGTCCATACTAAAGTCATGTCTAGGTTGTATCCGGGGGATATTTGTGTGACTCACAATGAGAGCGGCATCTCAAACGAGGAGATGGTAGCAGCAATGAAGGAAGGGCAGATGGAATATTTCGAACCATTATTCTATCGCTTCTCTCCTTTGATTAAAAAATATATGAAAGATTATTTTCTTGAGTATGTTGAGTTTGAGGATTTGATGCAAGAAGCGCGACTAGTTATGTTGGATGCAGTTGAGAGATATGACAGCGAAAAAGGAATGCGATTTTCGGGGTACTATCGTTTGGTATTGCAACATCATATTTACGGAATCATCCGTAAAGAAAATGCATATCGGCGGAAGAGTGATCGAAGAGCGGTGTCATTTGACCAACTGTTGGAAACGAGCCATTCAGTCCAAATGAAATTCGTTGATTTTCAGACACCCGAGTATCTTTTGACTTTGAGGGAATCATACGAAGACTACGTAGCGTTGCTTTCCAGCTTCGAGAAGGAAGTTTATCTGTTGTTTATCAGAGGACTTTCAATTAAAAGCATTGCCAGTAATTTGAACGTAGAATACGTCAGGGTAAAAAACGCATTGGAACGTTGCAGGCAAAAATTTAATGCGATATCGTAACATACCTGACAGTTAAAACTACCAACCTCAGACATACAATTAGCTGGTGCAAAAAGCGCTGGCTTTTTATTTTTCACACTTCAATATTAATCGTTTCCCAGTTATGCTAAACTAAAGAAGCACAACATTGACGAGCAAAGGTATTGAATACACTTATGAAAAAAAATACACGATTAATATATATTTCATTATTAGCTGCGCAAGGGGTGGTGATTACCTTGTTGGAGCGGTCGATTCCGTTTCCGTTCGCATTTGCGCCGGGAGCAAAGTTGGGATTGGCAAATATTATTACTATTTTGGCAATTTTTACGTTGCCAGCTAAGGACAGTTTGAAAGTGGTCTGGATGCGGTTGTTGGTATCAACATTATTGGGCGGGACATTGTCGACGTTCCTTTATAGTTTCGCCGGTGCTTTTTTGAGCTACTTTGGGATGCTGTCGGTTCGTCGTTTGGGACCCAAGCATGTGAGTTTGATTGGGGTAAGTGCAACGGGCGGTATTTTACATAACGTGGGGCAATTGGTTGTGGCAAGTACCATTGCCCAATCGTTCAGCGTGATGCTTTACTTACCTGTTCTAGCCATTACCGGAATTTTCTCTGGTATTGCAGTTGGGATTGCGGCGAACTACTTAATGGAGCATGTCGTGACGATTAAAAACTTCCAGCGTGAAGAAGCAAAGACCGATCGCTTAACCCAAATGTGGTACGATGCACAATATACAGAAGAATTTAAAGAACTGGAATAGCTCCGGTTCTTTTTTGTATCCAAACACTAGGTAACAAGCGTGTCCTATATTTGCGGACTTTTTCTTAAATTGTCAGATAATTACAAATTTACCATGTAACCGCAACCAAATTAGAATTGACTAAAAAAATTATTCTCATTCGAAATAGATTAGACTTTTTTTCACAACTGCATTATAATATTGCGGTAAGTGATTTTAAGTAAGTGAAATTTTTGGCAATTATTCATATAGATAAAGAGACAAAGAGGAGAAGAAAATATGGCAAAGACTAATATTGTTGTCCTTGGTGCTGGTTTCGCTGGCGTTGCGGCAACTAAAAAGTTGGCGAAGCATTTCAAAAAGAACGAAGACGTTCTTATCACATTGATTGACCGTCATTCTTACCAAACATATATGACAGAGCTTCATGAAGTTGCGGCTGGTCGTGTAGAGCCAGATGCAATCCAATTCGATTTACAACGCTTGTTCAACCGTAACAAAAACGTTGATATCGTTACCGACGAAGTGACACACCTTGATAAAGAAAACAAGGTTGTGACAACGGTAAAATCAACCTTTAAATATGACTACATCATCTTAGCGATGGGTGGCGAACCAAATACTTTCAATATCCCGGGTGTAGCAGAGCACGGATTCACATTATGGTCTTGGGAAGATGCGAATACATTGCGTCGTCACATCAAAGACACTGTTGAGACAGCTGCGATTGAGCATGACATAGAAAAACGCAAAGCAATGTTATCATTTGTTGTTTCAGGTGCCGGATTTACCGGAGTTGAAATGATCGGTGACTTGATGGAATGGAAAGACCGTCTAGCAAAAGATAACAAACTGGATCCAGAAGAATTCTCATTCTACTTAGTAGAAGCAGCACCAATCATCTTGGGAGTTGTAACGGAGAAAGAATCTAGTAAAGCAGAACGTTATCTAAATAAAAACGGCGTTAAAATCATCAAAGGCAACGGTGTAGCCAACGTTACAGAAGATACCGTTGAACTTTCTGATGGAACAAAAATTCCAACACATACGTTGATCTGGACGGCAGGGGTTAAAGCAAACTCTGACGTTGAAGAATACGGGATTGAAAAAGCACGCGCAGGTCGTTTAGTTGCGAATAAATACATGGAAGCGCAAGGAGCTGAAAATGTATACCTAGCTGGAGACATCGTTTACTACGAAGAGCCAGACAACGATAATACACCTGTACCGCAAATCGTTCAAAGTGCTGAGCAAACAGGTCATACAGCAGCGAAAAACATTATTGCTTCTATTGAAGGAACAGAGAAAGTTGCCCACAAAGGGAAATACGATGGTTTCATGATTTCAATCGGTTCTCGTTACGGCGTTGCTTACTTGATGGAAAAAATCCACTTAAGCGGTTTTATTGCGATGGCAGTAAAACATTTAATCAACTTGTTCTACTTCTTAACAATTGGTTCTGTTTTCTACTTTGTAAAATACATCCACCACGAATTTTTCCATATCCGTGATGGTCGTAGTATTTTCCGCAAACACTTGTCTCGTTACGGCAACGTTCTTTGGAACTTACCGCTGCGTGTGTTCTATGGTTCAATGTGGCTATGGGAAGGTCTGAAGAAAATGTTCGGACTTGCTGGAACGACATCTTGGTTTGGTAATGATGTAACAATGCCGTTCTCTTGGTTACAAGACCCTGCATCTGGTGCATCTGAAGCAGCTGAAGAAGTGGTTCACAGTGTATTCGGTTTGAACTATGTTTACGGTGAAGAGCCAATGATGGTTCTTGATAAAATGCCAGGTTGGTTCGAAAAAATCATGGAATTCATGGTTCCAAACGTTGAAATGGCATTGTTCATGCAAAAAATGATGACACTACTTGAAATCGCAATCGGTTTGGCATTAATCTTCGGTCTCTTCACATGGTTAGTAAGTGCATTGACAGTTGGTTTAGTTGCAATGTTCAGCTTAACAGGTATGTTCTACTGGGTTAACATGTGGTTCGTTCCTGTCGCAATCAGCTTGATGAACGGTTCAGGCCGTGCATTTGGGTTAGATTACTACGTTATTCCTTGGATTTCCAAGAAATTAAGTAAGTGGTGGTACGGAGATATTAAATCGATCTACGAAGTAGGCGTAAATAAATAATTAAACCAATGGAGGTGAAGGTGGGGAAACTTGCCTTTGTCTCCATTTTTCGTATATAGTGAAGCCATCCAAGAAGCGAGGGGAAACCAACGATATGATGAAATATATAAAAATGATTAAGCGTGGCGATGTTATCGTTGTCTTACTATTGATGTTGGGTTCATTTTTACCGTTAGGCATTTTTTCATATGTCCAAGCGACGGCAGATCATTCAAACATGCAAGTGGTCGTTCAAGCGAACGGTGAAATTGTCCATGTCTTCGATTTAGTAGATGACGGTAAAACAGAGACGTTCCACTTTGAAGACGATCATGGTCATAGTAATACGATTGTCAGAACAGGGATGACTGTCGATATGACAGAAGCAAACTGCTCGGATCAGGTCTGTGTGCGTATGTCGGATGTCGCTTTGGTTGGCGATACAATCTTGTGCCTACCGCATAAGTTGTTGGTAGAAGTACGATCCGATAACCCAGATGATAATACCAATGAAATCGACGTCTTATCTTTAAGGTAGAACAGGGAGTGTGAAAGTAAGATGAAGGTCCATCCAATGTGGGATGCCTATCCTGCCCTGCGATATGAGTTAGAAGCAACCATTTCGCTGATAGACAAACACGTAACAATTAAAAATGAAGAAGTACAACATAAAATAAAAGAAATGCTCTTCTCAGGTGGTAAGTTATTACGTCCTGCGTACAGTTTACTGTTCTCGGAGCTCTCTAAAGAGAGAAACCCGGAAAGAGCACGTGCCGTTGCTGCCGCTTTGGAAGTCCTACACATGGCGACGCTGGTTCATGATGATGTCATTGATGAATCAGCCAAACGCCGTGGTCAGGAAACGCTAAACAGCGCGTATGGAAATCGAATCGCTGTGTATACAGGCGACTATCTCTTTACGCTGTGCTTTCGTCTTTTGCAAGACCATGCCGATTCTGCACGTGAATTAGACTTGGATACCAAAGGGATGGAGAAAATCCTTCTGGGAGAGTTGAACCAGATGGACCGCAAGTATGACAGTAACATGCGCATGCGTGATTATCTGAACCAAATTCAAGGAAAGACTGCGCAACTATTTGCTTTGAGCTGTTACTCCGGCGCCTATAATTCCCCTTATGCCCGCCAAGCGTACCAAATTGGCAGTAATATTGGGATGGCCTTCCAAATTACCGATGATATCCTCGATTTTGCGTCGGATGATTCGAAAACGGGTAAGCCCATCCTGCAAGATGTGAAGAATGGTATCTACACGGCACCTGTCCTCTACGCGAAGAAGAAACGTGGATCTGACTTGCTTCCGCTACTAGAGAAGGGTGAAGCTATCACCAACGATGAACTCAACGCGGTTTATGAAATCGTCGTGGCGAGCGGTGGCCTCGCTGAAGCACAAGCACTCGCCGGGAAATATACGCGAAAAGCGTTGAAACAGATTGAAAAACTACCTGAAAGCGTAACTCAAAAAACGCTCTCGCTAATTACTGAGCAAATGATTAAACGTGAATATTAATAAAAAAAGCCCATTTAATGGGCTTTTTTTTATTAAAATGATAAAAAGATTAGGGAGAGATTGTAATTAATGAAAAGTTTCATAAACTTATTTGTTTTAAGTTGCATCCTTCTTTTTAGCGTGTTAATATTACTGTGTAATCATTTGTGAATGTTTTATCAGGAGGATGAGCATTCATGAAAAAAACAAAAATTAAAAGGTGGTACTTCCATTATGAAATTCAATAAAAAAATGACAGCATGGTCACTTACTCTAGCTTCAACATTGTTGCTTGCAGCATGTGGTAGCGATACAGATACAGAAGAAGCAGTTTCATCAGACGTAGCAGTTGAAGAAACAACTGGTTCAGAACTTAAAGACGGTACATATACACTTGTTCAAAAGAACTTAGATGACAACGGTTGGAAAGTTGACTTCACAATGGTAGTTGAAGGTGGAAAAATCACTGAATCTAACTACGATTACAAAAACGAAGCTGGCGAATTGAAATCTGAAGACGAAGGTTACCAAACAGCTATGGTTGACAAAGTTGGCGTGGGTCCACAAGATTACCTACCAGAATTAAACGAACAATTAGTTGAAAAACAAGATGCTTCAGAAGTAGAAGTTGTATCAGGAGCTACACACTCATCAGAATTATTCGTAGAGTATGCAGAACAATTGATCGCTGCTGCTAAAGAAGGAAATACAGAAACAATCGAAATCGATAACTAATCGATACTGACACTACATATAGAGGGGCTGGGGGTTCAACTCCCGGCCCCTCTATCTATTCATTTAGGAGAAATTATCTCATAAACGCTTTTCTATTGTGTTAAAATTATTGAAAATGCATGAAGGAGTAAACTATGAAACGGATACTAAATCTGCTGACGTTGGTAGGGATGATTATCTTCCTGACAGCGTGCGACAATGAAAATAAAATCAATACGAAAGCATACAAGGAGACAGAATTCCTGATGGGGACTTATGTCAGCCTCAGCGTATATGATGCGGATAAAGAAGCAGTTATAGAAGAAGGTTTTGCACTTGTAAGGGATTTGGCGGACAAGATTACCGGCGAAACAACAGAGTCGGAAATCTCTAAAATAAATGCGGCGACGGGTGAGAAACCAGTCGTTGTTTCTGAAGAAGTATACGAACTGATTGAAGCGGCTGCGAAATACAGTGTGGAGATGGACGGACAATTCAATTACACCATTGGTCCGATTACCAACTTGTGGCGCATTGGCTTTGACGATGCACGTAAACCGAGCCAAGAAGAAATAACAGAAGCTTTGAAGAAAATTGATTTTAATAAGGTAACGTTAAATGCAGAAGAACATTCTGTCTTTTTGCAAGAAGCGGGTATGGAAATTGACTTAGGTGCGATTGCTAAAGGTTACATTACAGATCAAGTTCGTGAATTATTCGTAGAGTCTGATGTTACAACAGCGATTATCGACTTGGGTGGAAATGTTTTTGTAATGGGAGCTTCGCCGGCACGTGAAGGCGATGTCTGGAATGTGGGGATTCAAGATCCATTCGCAGAACGCGGTGCGAGTATCGGTTCGACGCAACAGAGTGAACGCTCTATTGTCACATCTGGTATTTACGAGCGCTACTTAGAAGTGGACAGTGAGATTTATCACCATTTAATGAATCCAAAGACAGGTTATCCCTTTGATAATGAGATTGCCGGTGTATCCATTATTTCCGAAACGTCGGTAGAAGGCGATGCTTTATCAACGCTCGTATTTGGATTGGGTGTGGAAGAAGGGTTGGCTTATGTGAATGGACGCAGCGACGTAGAAGCTGTATTTGTTACGAAGGATAAGGAAGTCTACCTCTCTGAAGGATTAAAAGATAATTTTGAATTACGAGACGAAGACTATACGATAGTAGAAAAATAGAAGAGGTGCACTGTGACACTAGCGATTTTTTTGGAATTAGTTGAGATAAAAACGAAATTGGCAAGTTTATTTCCCTTTTTACTCGGTGTTTTATACGCCGGCTATTATTTTGAAGCATTCAACCCGATTAATACCGTGTTGTTTTTTGTGGCAATGCTAGTGTTCGATATGGCAACAACCGCTATTAACAATACGATGGATTACGTAAAGGCTAAAAACCTGGCGTATCGTGATGAAGAAAACATCATCGGAATCGCGGGATTGAATGTGAAGAAAGTGACCCTCCTGATTATTGGCATGATTACTTTTGCAGCGGTGTTAGGCCTCGTTTTAACTGCTCGCACCAGCTTATTGCTCTTGGTTATCGGTGCTGTTTGCTTCACTGTGGGAATTTTATATACATTTGGTCCCTTTCCAATTTCGCGGATGCCGTTGGGTGAAGTGTTATCTGGGCTAACAATGGGCTTTGGTATTTTCTTCATCGCAGTCCTGATCAATGTAGCGGATGTGCAACTGGCGACGGTTGCGATTGCTTGGCCGCAGTTTGTAGTGACAGGGAATCTGATTTCGGTTTTGGCCGTCTTTTTAAGTTCGTTGCCACTGGTATTCACGATTGCGAATATTATGTTGGCTAACAATACGTGTGACTTCGAGACCGATATTAGTAACCACCGCTATACACTTGTCTACTATATAGGTAAGGAAATGGCAGTGAAGATTTACGGCTGGTTATACATGGGTGTGTACGTAGCGATTGTACTTGCGGTAGTATTAGGCTTCATGACACCTTGGATGCTCGGTGTTCTTGTGACATTCCCGATTGTACGTAAGAATGTCCGTCGTTTCACGGCGAAGCAAGTGAAGAGCGAAACCTTTGCGTTGGCACTTATAAACATGGTGGTTATCCACGTGACGCAAATCATAATGCTCATTCTAGGCATTATTTTTTAGTTGACAATAAAGATTCTGACCTCTACTATTAGAGGGGTATGCAACATTTTAATCAGGAAGAGGTGAGCGACGATGGCAGGGAAAAACGCAGCATTAGCTTGCACGATTTGTGGTTCAAGAAACTACACCATTACACCTACTGAAAAAGGTCGCACGACACGATTAGAAGTTAAAAAATTCTGCCGTTACTGTGGCACACACACATTGCACAAAGAGACAAAATAGCCCAGAGAAAGAAGTGAAGAATCCCGTGAATTTCTTGAAGAGCGTTAGAGATGAAATGAAACTGGTAACTTGGCCAACAAGCAAGGATATATCAAAGTATACGAATACCGTTATCGTTACAGTTTTGCTGTTTGCAGCTTTCTTTGCGGTTGTCGATTTTGGTGTTGGTGAATTATTTGATTTAATCATGAGTCTGTAATCTATTTTCAGTAGCAAAATGACTCTTGCTTTGCTATAATAAGAGCGCACAGAGAACCTTTCCCGCAATGAAAGGTTTTTTTTGATACGAAAAAACATATATTACTATAGAAAGAAGTGGACAGAGTGGAAACAGTTGAGCAAGAAAAAAATTGGTACGTCCTACATACTTATTCCGGCTATGAGAATAAAGTCAAAATGAATATTGAGTCACGTGCACAAAGCATGAACATGGAGAATCATATTTTCCGTGTCGTTGTTCCCGAAGAAGAAGAGATTGAAATGAAGGACGGCGAAGAAAAGAAAAAGACTAAGAAAACTTTCCCGGGTTATGTACTGGTTGAGATGATTATGTCTGATGAGTCTTGGTACGTTGTTCGTAACACGCCGGGCGTTACCGGATTCGTTGGTTCTCACGGAGCAGGAAGTAAGCCAGCACCGTTGTTGGACGAAGAAATCAGTTGGATCCTAAAACGTATGGGCTTGAGTACACGTACACGTGACGTTGAGTTCGAAAAAGGCGAGAACGTTACAATCGTCGAAGGAGCATTCAATGGTCTTTCTGGTGTTGTTGAAGAAGTCGACTCTGAAAAAGGTAAGTTGAAAGTGTTGATCGAGATGTTCGGTCGCGAGACAATTGCTGAATTAGAGTATGAACAAGTCGATAAAATAAATTAATTTTTTAAAAGTGTTGACAGGTGTGCAGATACTTGTTAGAATTCACAGGTGCGTTTAGTATGCACAGGGAATGTGTGGGAGGGGAAATCTTAATCCCCATTAAACCACATCACGAACAATCAAGGAGGTATGTATCGTGGCTAAAAAAGTTATGAAGTTAGTTAAGTTGCAAATTCCTGCAGGTAAGGCATCTCCAGCTCCGCCAGTAGGTCCAGCTCTAGGTCAAGCGGGTGTAAACATCATGGGATTCTGTAAAGAATTCAATGCTCGTACGCAAGATCAAGCAGGTATGATTATTCCTGTAGTGATTACTGTATTTGAAGACCGTTCATTTACATTCATTACAAAAACTCCACCAGCTCCAGTTCTATTGAAGAAAGCTGCTGGCTTGGATAAAGCATCAGGTGAACCAAACAAAAACAAAGTTGGTTCTGTAACTCGTGCACAAGTACAAGAAATCGCTGAAACTAAAATGACAGATTTGAATGCAGCAGACGTAGAAGCTGCTATGCGTATGGTCGAAGGTACTGCTCGCTCAATGGGTATTACTGTTCAAGACTAATTCAATTAAGCAGCTTCTCATGGAACCTTATGCTCTCATGAAAGCAGAGGTTACCAGTGGGAGGTAAAACCGTTAAGACCACAATCAAGGAGGATAAATCATGGCTAAAAAAGGTAAACTATTCCTTGCTGCTTCTGAAAAAGTAGAAAAAGGAACACACTATTCTGCTGCTGATGCTGTTGCATTGGTAAAAGAAATCGACTTCGCTAAATTTGATGCAACGATTGAAGTTGCATACCGTCTAGGAATCGACACTCGTAAAAACGATCAACAAATCCGTGGTGCAGTAGTATTGCCACACGGTACAGGTAAAACACAACGCGTATTAGTATTTGCAAAAGGTGAAAAAGCTAAAGAAGCTGAAGCAGCTGGAGCAGATTTCGTAGGCGAAAACGAATTGGCTGAAAAAATCCAAGGCGGATGGTTCGACTTTGACGTTATCGTTGCTACACCTGATATGATGGGTACTGTAGGACGCTTGGGTCGCGTATTGGGACCTAAAGGCCTAATGCCTAACCCTAAAACAGGTACAGTTACTATGGACGTAGCTAAAGCTGTTGAAGAAATCAAAGCTGGTAAAGTAACTTACCGTGCTGACAAACAAGGGAACATCCATGTTCCAATCGGTAAAGTATCATTCGACAACGAAAAATTGGTGGAAAACTTCCAAACAATTCACGATGTTGTTGTTCGTGCGAAACCATCTGCAGCTAAAGGTACATACATCAAAAACTTGAGTGTAGCATCTACATTCGGACCTGGTGTTAAAGTTGACCCAACAACTGTAGCAAAATAATTTTATAAAGCATCTTGACCTTGGTGGTTATCTTTGCTATAATCATCAAGGTTAATATATGTCTTACCGAAGACAGTAGGGGGCTTAGGCCATAATATTCCTACCGAGGAAGAATCCAGTTGAGAATTACACGGATCCTCTATGTCTAGGTGGCATAGAGTTTTTTGTTTTTTACAGAAAATTCTATTCAGAAACTTAGGAGGTGAACGATAAGATGAGTGAAGCTGCTATCGCTAAAAAACAAGAACTTGTAGCTATTGCTACTGGCAAACTACAAGAATCTGCTTCTGTTGTAGTGGTTGATTACTTAGGTCTTACTGTTGCTGAGGTGACAGAACTAAGAAAACAACTACGTGAAGCTGGCGTTGAAATGCAAGTTTTGAAAAACTCTGTAATTTCTCGTGCTGCAATTGCTGCAGGACTAGAAGGTATGGACGCTATTTTCAAAGGCCCAACAGCAGTTGCTTTCAGTAGCGAAGATGTTGTAGCACCAGCAAAAATTATTGCTGAGTTTGCTAAAACAGCTGCGAAACTAGAAATCAAAGGTGGCGTTATCGAGGGTAAAGTTTCTACGAAAGAAGAAATCGAAGCTCTTGCTAAACTACCAAACCGCGAAGGAATGTTGTCAATGCTATTATCAGTATTGCAAGCACCTATGCGCAACTTTGCATTGGCTGTCAAAGCTGTATCCGAAAAAGATGCTGCTTAATCGCATGCTAATTGCATCGTGAACACAGATTTATCTATTAAAAAAATATACTAATATAAACGGAGGAAATTATAATGGCATTGAATGTTGAACAAATTATTGCTGATATTAAAGAAGCAACAGTTCTAGAATTAAACGACTTAGTTAAAGCAATCGAAGAAGAGTTTGGAGTAACTGCTGCAGCTCCTGTAGCTGCTGCTGGTGGCGCTGGTGAAGCTGCTGCTGAAGAGCAAACAGAATTCAACGTTGAGTTGACTTCAGCTGGAGACAGCAAAATCAAAGTAATCAAAGCTGTACGTGAAGCTACAGGTCTTGGCTTGAAAGAAGCTAAAGGTCTAGTTGATGGCGCTCCTGGCGTAATCAAAGAAGGCGTATCTAAAGAAGAAGCAGAAGCTTTGAAAGCTGCTCTTGAAGAAGTAGGCGCAACAGTAACACTTAAATAATCTCGTTTCTAAAAACTTGAAGGCTGGAACATGTGTTCCGGCCTTTCTTTTTGTAAAAGGAGTGATAGTATGTCAGATCATTACTACACAAAAAACCCATCTATTCAAAGTGACGAGGCAACGTGGACATTCCCTTTACTGGGTAAGAATTTCCAGTTTACATCGGATGCCGGTGTCTTTTCAAAAAATACGGTCGACTTTGGTTCTCGCTTGTTGATTGATTCTTTCGGCTATCCAGAAACAGTAACCGGTCCAATCTTGGATGTTGGCTGTGGATACGGTCCAATCGGATTGGCTTTGGCCGCTGCTAACCCGGATATTACAGTTGAAATGGTTGATGTAAACGAACGCGCGATGCAACTTGCGAAGCGCAATGCAGAAGCCAATCAGGTTAAGAACATCAAAATTTATTCATCATCTATTTATGAAAATGTCGAAGGCTCTAATCGTTTTGCAGCGATTGTTACCAACCCGCCTATTCGTGCTGGTAAAGAAACCGTCCATGCTATCTTGACTCAAGCTTATGAGTATCTGATGCCAGGCGGCACACTGACAGCCGTCATCCAGAAGAAACAAGGAGCGCCAAGTGCTCAAAAGAGGATGACTGAGATTTTCAATAATGCAGATGTTATTGCTCGTGATAAAGGGTACTGGATCATTCAAAGTACAAAAGAAAACGAAGCTTGACATAATCAGTTAAAATACGTATAATATGTAATACTGTAGACGCATAAGAAATGAATAGAAGAATGCGATTGAAATATTGTCCAACCGCGTTTTTCCGGCAAAAAACAAAAGACAGAGAACATTTTCCCAGGAAATTGCATCGTTCTTTTGGTTTTTTTTTGCCAAAAAACATAGTTTTACAGTCACTTGTTAGATATATGTAACATTTGTAACAGAATTGTAATATATAACTTGCGTCAAATTTATGAGGGGTGAAGAAGTTGTTAGGACATAATGTCAATTACGGTAAACACCGTACCCGCAGAAGTTATTCACGAATCAGTGAAGTATTGGAACTTCCCAACCTGATTGAACTTCAAACGGATTCGTATAAGTGGTTCTTGGATAAAGGACTAAAAGAAATGTTTGCGGATATTTCTCCGATTGAAGATCATACAGGTAACTTAGCTTTGGAATTCTTGGATTACGAACTACAAACGCCTAAGTATACTGTTTCAGAAGCACGTCAACACGATGCTAACTATTCAGCACCTATTTATGTAAAACTACGTCTGATTAACAAAGAGACGGGCGAAATCAAAGACCAAGAAGTATTCTTTGGTGATTTCCCGCTTATGACAGACATGGGTACATTCGTTATTAATGGGGCAGAGCGTGTTATTGTATCGCAATTAGTACGTTCACCTGGTGTGTACTACCACAACAAGATCGACAAAAACGGTAAAGAAACATTTGGTAACACAATGATTCCTAACCGTGGTGCGTGGATGGAATTCGAAACAGATGCAAAAGATATTTCTTACGTGCGTATCGACCGTACAAGAAAGATTCCTTTGACTGTTTTAATTCGTGCACTAGGATTTGGTTCTGATGACCAAATCTTCGAAATCTTTGGGAATAACGACAGCTTGAAATTGACAGCTGAGAAAGATGTTCACAAAGTTTCTTCAGACTCACGTGTTGAAGAAGGCTTGAAAGACGTTTACGAACGTCTGCGTCCAGGCGAACCTAAAACAGCGGAAAGCTCACGTAACTTGCTTTACGCACGTTTCTTCGACCCAAGACGTTATGACTTGGCTCCAGTTGGTCGCTACAAGTTAAACAAAAAACTAAACATCAAAACAAGACTATACAACCAAATCCTTGCTGAAACATTGGTAGACCCTGAAACAGGCGAAATCATTGCTGAAAAAGGAACAGAATTGAACCGTGAAGTAATGGATAGATTAGTTCCATATTTGGACAACGGTCTAAACGAAGTTATTTTACAACCATCTGAAGATGGTGTGGTTGTAGAACCCGTTCGTATTCAAGTTGTAAAAGTTTATTCACAAGTGGATCCTGAAAAAGAAGTCAACATCATCGGTAACGGCGAAGTAGACACTGAAATCAAGAACCTGACAACAGCTGACGTATTTGCTTCTATTAACTACTTCTTCAACTTGTATGAAGGATTAGGAAACAAAGACGATATCGACCACTTAGGTAACCGTCGTATCCGTTCAGTTGGTGAGTTACTACAAAACCAATTCCGTATTGGTCTATCCCGTATGGAGCGTGTGGTACGTGAAAGAATGTCTATCCAAGATATTTCTACTGTAACGCCACAACAATTGATTAACATCCGTCCAGTTGTTGCTTCAATCAAAGAATTCTTTGGTTCTTCACAACTATCACAGTTCATGGACCAACAAAACCCATTGAGTGAGTTGACGCACAAACGTCGTCTATCTGCTCTTGGACCCGGTGGTTTGACACGTGATCGTGCCGGCTATGAAGTTCGTGACGTTCACTATTCTCACTACGGCCGTATGTGTCCGATTGAAACACCTGAGGGACCAAACATCGGTTTGATTAACAGTTTGTCATCTTATGCGAAGATTAACGAGTACGGTTTTATCGAAACACCTTACCGTCGTGTTGACTGGAGTACGCATAAAGTTACAGACACAATTGATTACTTAACTGCTGACGAGGAAGATAACTTCGTTGTTGCACAAGCAAACTCAGTCTTGAATGAAGACGGAAGTTTTGCAAATGACATCGTTATGGCTCGTTACATCCATGACAACTTAGAAGTACCTGTAGAACGCGTTGACTACATGGACGTTTCTCCGAAACAAGTAGTTGCGGTAGCGACGGCATGTATTCCATTCTTGGAAAACGATGACTCCAACCGTGCGTTGATGGGTGCCAACATGCAACGTCAAGCTGTGCCTTTGATTAATCCTAAAGCACCGCTTGTCGGAACAGGTATGGAATACGTAGCTGCTCATGACTCTGGAGCTGCACTTCTATGTGAAAATGACGGAGTTGTAGAATACCTAGATGCTTCTGAAATCCGCATACGTCGCGATAACGGAACACTGGATAAATACCCTGTTATTAAATTCCAACGTTCAAACGCTGGATCATGCTACAACCAACGTCCAATCGTACGTGTTGGCGAACGTGTAGAAAAAGGCGATATCATGGCTGATGGTCCTTCTATGGAAGACGGCGAAATGGCTTTAGGCCAAAACATTTTAGTAGCCTTCATGACATGGGAAGGATACAACTATGAGGATGCGGTTATTATGAACGAGCGTCTTGTAAAAGATGACGTTTATACATCCATCCATATTGAAGAATACGAATCAGAAGCCCGTGATACAAAACTGGGACCTGAAGAAATTACACGCGAAATCCCTAACGTTGGGGAAGACGCATTGAAAGATTTAGATGAGCGCGGCATTATCCGTATTGGTGCTGAAGTTCGTGATGGCGACATCTTAGTTGGTAAAGTGACTCCTAAAGGTGTTACAGAACTTTCTGCAGAAGAACGTTTGCTACACGCAATCTTTGGTGAAAAAGCGCGTGAAGTACGTGATACTTCATTACGTGTACCTCACGGTGGTGGCGGTATCGTTCACGACGTTAAAGTATTTACACGTGAAGCGGGCGATGAGTTATCTCCAGGTGTAAACTTGTTGGTACGTGTTTACATCGTTCAAAAACGTAAAATCAACGAAGGTGACAAGATGGCCGGACGTCACGGTAACAAGGGTGTTGTTTCGCGCATTATGCCGGAAGAAGATATGCCTTACCTACCAGACGGCACGCCTGTTGACATCATGTTGAACCCACTAGGGGTACCTTCTCGTATGAACATCGGACAAGTATTGGAATTGCACATGGGTATGGCTGCTCGCGAATTGGGCATTTACATTGCATCTCCTGTATTCGACGGTGCCAATGAAGAAGATGTTTGGGGTACTGTAGAAGAAGCGGGTATGGCGAAAGATGCCAAAACAATTCTTTACGATGGACGTACGGGTGAACCATTTGATAACCGTGTGTCTGTTGGGATTATGTACTACTTGAAACTATCCCACATGGTCGACGATAAATTGCATGCTCGTTCAACTGGACCATACTCTCTTGTTACACAACAACCATTGGGTGGTAAAGCTCAATTCGGTGGACAACGTTTCGGGGAAATGGAAGTTTGGGCATTGGAAGCTTATGGAGCTGCGTATACACTTCAAGAAATCTTGACTTACAAGTCTGATGACGTTGTTGGTCGTGTGAAGACATATGAAGCGATTGTTAAAGGCGAGCCAATTCCAAAACCAGGTGTACCTGAATCATTCCGCGTTCTTGTTAAAGAGTTACAAGCTCTTGGTTTAGACATGAAAGTGCTAGACGAGAACAGAGAAGAAATCGAACTACGCGATATGGACGATGAAGACGAAGTCGTGAATTTCGAACGTTTAAACAAACAAACTGAAGTTAAAAAAGATGATACTGAAGGCCAAAGAGGGTAAGTACCCTTTTGGCACTTCGGTGCGTTTTGTAAGCAAGACGAGCATATAGGGCAGCTCAACAGAAAAGGGAGGGAAGCCCCTTGATAGATGTTAATAATTTTGAACAAATGCAAATTTCTCTGGCTTCACCTGATAAAATCCGTAGCTGGTCTTACGGAGAAGTCAAAAAACCAGAGACAATTAACTACAGAACTCTGAAACCTGAAAAAGACGGTCTGTTTTGTGAGCGTATCTTTGGCCCTCAAAAAGACTGGAAATGTTCATGTGGTAAATATAACGGAATCCGTTACAAAGGGATTGTTTGTGACCGTTGTGGTGTTGAAGTAACACGTTCGAAAGTCCGCCGTGAACGTATGGCGCATATCGAATTAGCGGCACCTGTTACACATGTATGGTATTTCAAAGGTATTCCAAGTCGTATGGGTCTTGTGTTAGACATGAGTCCACGTGCGTTGGAAGAAATCATTTACTTCGCAAGCTATGTTGTTATTGATCCAGGTGACGCAACACTGGAATCTAAACAACTATTGACTGAGCGCGAGTACCGCGAAAAGCGTGCGCAATACGGCAATAGATTCCAAGCAGCAATGGGTGCAGAGGCGATTAAACAACTCTTGCAACGTGTTGACTTAGAAACAGAATGTGAAGAACTAAAAGAACAACTGAAAACAGCAACTGGCCAAAAACGTACACGTGCTATTCGTCGTTTGGACATTCTGGATGCATTCCGTACTTCTGGTAATAAACCAGAATGGATGGTAATGGATGTTGTTCCTGTTATCCCTCCAGATATCCGTCCAATGGTTCAATTGGAAGGTGGACGTTTCGCAACAAGTGACTTGAACGACTTATACCGTCGTGTAATCAACCGTAACAACCGTTTGAAACGTTTGTTAGATTTGAATGCACCGAATATTATCGTTCAAAATGAAAAGCGTATGTTACAAGAAGCAGTCGATGCTTTAATCGATAACGGTCGCCGTGGCCGTCCTGTTACAGGACCTGGTAACCGTCCTTTGAAATCTCTTTCTCATATGTTGAAAGGAAAACAAGGTCGTTTCCGTCAAAACTTACTTGGTAAGCGTGTTGACTACTCCGGCCGTTCGGTAATCGTTGTTGGTCCTTTCTTGAAGATGTACCAATGTGGTTTGCCAAAAGAAATGGCCTTGGAATTATTCAAGCCTTTCTTGATGAAAGAACTTGTTCAACGTGAGTTGGCAGGAAACATCAAAAATGCTAAACGTAAAATTGATCGTATGGACAACGATGTATGGGACGTTCTAGAAGAAGTTATTCGTGAGCATCCTGTTCTATTGAACCGGGCCCCTACATTGCACAGACTTGGAATCCAAGCTTTCGAACCTGTATTGGTTGAAGGTAAAGCGATTCGTCTTCACCCATTAGTGTGTGAAGCGTACAACGCCGACTTTGACGGTGACCAAATGGCTGTCCACGTTCCTTTAAGTGAAGAAGCACAAGCTGAAGCACGTTTGTTAATGCTAGCTGCACAAAACATTTTGAACCCGAAAGATGGGAAACCTGTTGTTACACCATCTCAGGATATGGTTTTGGGTAACTATTACTTAACAATGGAAGAAGCAAACAAAGTTGGAGAAGGTATGATTTTCTCTAACGCGAACGAAGTAGAAATGGCATATGTCAACGGCTACGTTCACTTGCACTCACGTATTGCGTTGAATACAGAATCACTACCAGAAAAACCTTGGACGGAAAACCAAAAAGGTAAATTGTTGATTACAACAGTTGGTAAAGTGATGTTTAACGAAATTATGCCGGTTGAGTTCCCATACTTGAATGAACCGACACGTGAAAACCTTGAAGAAGCAACACCAGATAAATTCTTTGTTGAGCCAGGTATAGATATCAAAGCGCATATCGAACAACAAGAAATTGTTGGACCGTTCAAGAAGAAAAATCTTGGTAATATTATCGCTGCTGTATTCAAAAAATACCATGTAACAGAAACATCTCGTATGTTGGATAAGATGAAAGATTTGGGTTACCGTATCTCGACTCGTTCTGGTATCACAGTAGGTATTGCCGATATCTTGGTATTGGAATCTAAAACAGAAATCATTGACAGAGCGCATGCGCAAGTTGATGCGATTATGAAACAATTCCGTCGTGGTTTGATTTCTGATGACGAGCGTTACAACAGTGTTATTAACACATGGAACGCAGCGAAAGACGAAATTCAAATCAAACTGATTGAATCTCTACAACAAGAAAACCCAATTTTCATGATGTCCGATTCCGGAGCCCGTGGTAACATCTCTAACTTTACGCAACTAGCTGGTATGCGTGGTTTGATGGCTTCACCATCTGGTAAAATCATGGAGTTGCCGGTTATTTCGAACTTCCGCGAAGGTTTGACAGTCTTGGAAATGTTCTCCTCCACTCACGGTGCCCGTAAAGGGATGACGGATACGGCTCTTAAAACAGCTGACTCCGGTTACTTAACGCGTCGTTTGGTTGACGTTGCACAAGATGTTATCGTACGTGATGACGACTGTGGAACAGATAGAGGTCTGAATATTTCTGCAATCCGCGAAGGAAATGAAGTAATCGAAGCGCTAGAAGAACGTTTGATTGGTCGTTACGCACAAAGATCAATTCTTCACCCAGAAACGGGAGAAGTTTTGGTTGGACATAACGAACTGATTACGGAAGATCTAGCACGTGAAATTATCGAATTAGGTATCGAACAAGTAACAATCCGTTCCGTATTTACATGTAATACACGTCATGGTGTATGTAAACACTGTTACGGTATGAACTTGGCAACTGGTAATGAAGTTGAAGTTGGAGAAGCTGTTGGTACAATCGCAGCACAATCCATCGGTGAGCCGGGTACACAATTGACCATGCGTACATTCCATACGGGTGGGGTTGCCGGAGACGACATCACACAAGGTTTGCCTCGTATCCAAGAAATTTTCGAAGCACGTAATCCGAAAGGACAAGCAATTGTTACGGAAGTAACGGGAGAAGTAATCTCAATTGACGAGAATGCTGCTGAGCGTTCAAAAGAAGTAACAGTTAAAGGTGTAACAGATACACGTACTTACGTGGTTCCTTACACATCCCGTATGAAAGTGGCTGAAGGTGACTCCGTTCACCGTGGAGAGCCGTTAACTGAAGGTTCAATTGATCCGAAAGAATTATTGCGTGTTCGCGATGTATTATCCGTTGAAACGTACTTGCTACGTGAAGTTCAAAAGGTTTACCGTATGCAAGGGGTAGAAATCGGAGACAAACATATTGAAGTAATGGTTCGTCAAATGTTACGTAAAGTTCGTATCATGGATCCAGGTTCAACAGAAATCTTACCAGGAACGCTAATGGACATTGCTGACTTTACAGATCGTAACGAAGCAAGCATTAAAGCTGGTCAAGTTCCAGCAACGGCACGTCCAGTTCTATTGGGAATCACGAAAGCTTCCTTGGAAACAAACAGCTTCTTGTCTGCTGCATCGTTCCAAGAAACAACACGTGTCCTAACAGACGCTGCATTACGTGGTAAGACAGATGACCTTCTGGGTCTGAAAGAGAATG
>NZ_CP049890.1 GCF_011299095.1 Jeotgalibaca porci
ATACCCAGCATGCGGAACGCTAGTGTACTTAGAATGTTTTTTGCTTTTGATTTAATATTAAAGGTATTTATTAGTTGTGACTCTGTATACCCGATGTAAGCATTAAGTTTATTAATGACGATTTCGTCGAAAGTTAGATGTGTTAGTTCTTCTGGTTCATGAATAATTGACTCGTATGTTTCTTTTCCCTTAAAAATATAATTATTGATAATGTAAGTCATAAAGCCTTGTTTAAAAGAGAATGCTCTTCTTTTAGCTTTGATATCAGGATTATAGTATTGCGGCTGGAGACTTTTTTTAGCGGTAGACCCCTTCGTACTTGCTGCTAAATAGTTTGTATCGCTTTCTGAGAGTAAATGGGCTTCGCCGTTTTGGATTTTTGTGACTATTTTTTTATAATCCTCTTTAATAATCTTAAAGTCTTCTTCTAGTAATTTACTTGTAATCGAAAACAGTTGCGAATGTGTAATGAGATACTCGGTTCGCTTCTTTTCTTCCTCTCGCATGTATAGCATAAGTAAAATTAAATCTATTTTTTCCATTATATGACTGTCTTCTATGTTTAAGCTTAATGGTAAGGAGTAGGGAATCATTGATATAACGAGTCTTTCTCCTGACCGGTAAACATTTTTATTTTTTAATTTTTGGTAGGGAGTAACTTTCAATTCTACCCCTGCTAGCGGAAAATCAGCTGCTGAGTCGCTATTAGGCTCGTAAAAGAAAAAGTATTTTTCTATGAGGTTCCCTAAGCCCCCTTTACCGCGGGGGTTATCATAGTAAGCAATTAAAGACTCTAAGTCTTTATCTAGGTTAGGAGCATGCATGATAATATCTCTAAAACTCCTATTCATTGCTTTTTTAGAGTACGCTTCAATACTCGTGGCGCTTGTTTCGTCGTAAGGTAAATTCAAATTAGCGATTGCCATGCACCCTTCCTTTTTATTTAATCTTATCACTCTTTGCTTTTTTTAGGCTAAAGATCTTGATCTTTTTCTCGAGTTGTTGTATAATAACTCTAGTTTACCGAAAGGACGTTCGTCTAGTGAATAAAGAATTTAAAATATTAGAACTTTTTGCAGGGGTTGGTGGGTTTCGTATTGGGTTTGAGAATTCGAATAAAGCGTTATATAAAACGAAATGGGCCAACCAATGGGAACCGTCACGAAAGACACAAGATGCATTTGAAGTCTATGATTATCATTTTCCAGATAGTATGAATCTTAATGAAAATATTGAAGAAATACCGGATAGCGTTTTTCAAAAAATGGACGCAGATATCATTGTAGGTGGGTTTCCTTGTCAGGATTACTCCGTTGCTAGAAGTAAAAAAAATGAAATGGGTATCCAGGGTAAAAAGGGTGTCTTATTTTGGGAGATTATCCGGGCTGTTACTCAGATAAAACCGCAGTATCTTGTGTTAGAAAATGTGGATCGTTTATTAAAAGCACCTTCTAAACAGCGTGGAAGAGATTTCGCTATTATGTTAGCTGCTTTCAATGAATTGGGCTACTCTGTAGAATGGCGTATTATTAATGCTGCTGAATATGGGAGAAGCCAACGTCGTCGTCGTGTTTTCTTTTTCGTCTATAGAAACGACACAGAATTTGCAAAAAAAATAGATAAAAAGTTTGAAGCTGAAAATCCAGATGTATTTTTCGAAAGCCATCTTTATGATTCATACATTTTTAAAGACGGGTTATTTGCGCGTCAATTTCCTGTTGTACCTCAGCCCGTTAAAAACAGACATGCCACATATAAATTATCCAGTGATATTGTAGATATATCAGACAATTTTACGGGGACTGTATGGAACACAGGAATTATGAGGCACGGGCGTTACTTCACTATTGATACGGTACCCACAATGGAAGAAACACCTATTCCATTAGGGAAAATTTTAGAAAGCGAAGAAAACGTGCCCGAAAAATATTATGTAACCGATGAAAAAAGGTTAGAAAAATTCCAATATTTAAGAGGGTCAAAAAAAATTGAACGCACTTCCGTTGACGGTCATAAATACATTTATTCTGAAGGTGGAATGGCCCCAACAGATGATTTAAATCTTCCAGGGAGAACGATGTTGACTTCTGAAGGAACGGTTAACCGATCGACTCATTTTATTGAAGTAAATGGTCGCCATCGTTTAATCACACCTATTGAAGCAGAACGTCTACAGGACTTCCCCGATGACTGGACGAAGTATAAGAGACTCTCGGATGGTACGATTGTTGAAGTTTCTGATCGTATGCGTATGTTCTTTATGGGGAATGCTTTAGTAACAGAAATCGTGAAAAGAATTGCGGATGAATTAGAAAATATTATTAGTGAAGAAAATTTCTAGTATTTTGATGGTAGTGTATTAATCTAAAAAATGAGGCTGGGACAAAATATCTCAGCTAACCAAAAAGATGATTGAGTTCAAAAAACTCAATCATCTTTTTATTTATTAAACGTATTAAAGGTGAAGTTCAGACGATTATCATCTAACTTGCTGAGGAGCGACTTTGATGACAATAATATCCATGTTATTAGACTAAAAAAATACATCGAAGAAACTCCTATTATAAAAGAATATATCTTAGAAGAAATTAGGGTTCTGTTGCAAAGTTTCCGATAAGCTCATTTTGAGGTAAAATAATTGAAAAAGATAGCTTGGAGGAATGAAGATGACTCAGTTCAAAGGAAAACAATTTCAAAAAGACGTGATTATCGTAGCCGTCGGCTACTATCTTCGGTACAACCTGAGTTATCGTGAAGTGCAGGAAATTCTGTATGACCGAGGAATTCACGTTTGTCACACCACAATTTACCGTTGGGTGCAAGAATACGGAAAGATTCTTTATCAAATTTGGAAAAAGAAAAACAAACAGTCCTTTTATTCATGGAAAATGGACGAGACTTATATCAAAATTAAAGGAAAGTGGCATTATTTATATCGCGCTATCGATGTAGATGGCTTAACCTTAGATATCTGGTTACGGAAAAAGCGCGACACACAGGCTGCGTATGCTTTTCTAAAACGACTGAAGAACCAGTTTGGAGAACCAAAGGTTCTAGTAACGGATAAAGCACCCTCTATTAAGAGTGCCTTCAGAAAGCTTCAGAAAAATGGACTGTATATAACAACAGAACATCGAACAATCAAGTATCTGAATAATCTGATTGAACAAGACCATCGTCCAATTAAGCGAAGAAACAAATTTTACCAAAGTTTGCGAACAGCCTCAACCACGATTAAAGGCATGGAAGCGATTCGAGGAATTTATAAAAAAAGCCGAAAAGAAGGGTCTCTTTTTGGCTTTTCCGTCTGTACAGAAATCAAAGGACTATTAGGAATCCCTGCTTAAATAAGAATCATCTTGAAAAACTAATGACCTTTTTGAGACTTTGCAACAGAACCCATTGGTTTGTGTAAACGCAAAGAAACGGCGGCTCTGAAAATCAAAGCCACCGTTTCATAGGCGTGAAAATATGTCTGCTGTACGACGGCTTTTTTCTTTTGCCGTCGTGCGGCAGATTATTGCTTATGGAATTGTTTTTCTATCACATTACTGTTATAAGTACAACAAGTATACCAAGCACAATTCGATACCAACCAAACACCTTAAAATCATGTTTTTTGATAAAGTTCATTAGGAATTTAATTACTAAGACAGATACCGCAAATGCCACAGCCATACCGAGAACAAGAGCGAGCAGTTCTGCACTTGTAAAATCAAACCCGAATTTTAACAGCTTAAAAGCACTTGCTCCAAGCATAGTAGGTACTGCGAGGAAAAAAGTAAACTCTGCTGCTGCCACTCGTGAAACTCCTATGAGTAAAGCACCTATAATCGTTGCTCCCGACCGTGATGTGCCGGGTATAAGTGATAACACTTGAAATGCCCCTATCAAGATTGCTGTTTTATAGCTGATGTCAGAAAGTGCCATAGTAGTAGGAGTACGCTTTTTATTCCAATTTTCTATGAGAATGAATAACAAACCATAAAAGATTAACATGATTGAAATCACAATGGGGGTTTGGAGGTAAGCATCCAAATAATCATCAAATAAAATCCCCATAATACCTGACGGTATACAAGCCACTGCAACCTTGAACCACAACGAGAAAGTATCCTTTTTAACAAGTGGCTGCGATTTATCCTTTAGCTGAAATGGAAACATCTTGTTCCAAAACATTACAACCACTGCGAGTATAGCTCCAAGTTGAATAACAACAAAAAACATTTCTTTAAATGCTTCGCTCATATTAAGTGTGATAAATTTGTCCGCAAGAATCATATGTCCTGTGCTGCTGATAGGTAGCCACTCAGTAATACCCTCAACAATTCCAAGAAAAATAACTTTTAAAATTTCTATAAAATCAAGTACCATTATTTCAAATCCTCCTTTTTAAAATGATGAAAGGTCATAAGAAAACCAACTGCTGATACAAGAATAATAATAGATACAGACAGCAGTGTAGGATAGCCGGTACTCTGAAGTTTACCCTGCACCAAGAAATAGGTGGCTGTCCACGGATACAACGCTCCCCATTCTTGATTTGAAAGTGCGGCACTTCCCATGACAATCACGGCAGAGCCAATCATCGGGGCGACAAATCCTTTTGTTTTCATAGCAACAAACACAAAAGGAGAAACTGTTAAAAACATCAGGATACTGCCAAACAAAAACTTGGGGAGCCATACTATTGCCACTAGTAAGCTATATCCCTCCAATGTAAAGACAGCGTGATATAGCCCACAAGCGATAAATATACCTGCCCATGTTACAAGGGTGAGCATAACAATCCAAAGAAGCAGGGTGCAAAATTTTCCAATTAATAGTTTTGTCCTTGAAATGGGTATGGGCAATATGGTTTTGAGTGTGCTTTCTGTGTACTCTCTGCTAAACAAGTAAGCTGCAATTGCCACATATATCATAATGTTTACCAGCAGCATGATATACAGTACACTGTCGCTGTATATGTCAGACAAGGTAAAGATAATCTCCGGCTTATCAAAATGTGTTTGCAAGGCTTCTATTAACATCAAAAGTGGGGTAGATAATACCCCTGCCACACTAATTAGCACCATTTTTGAACGCTTTAGTTTTAATAATTCACAAGAAATAAGATTAAGCAATACCGCCACCTCCAATCAGTTTAGAAAAGTAGTCCTCTAAGTTTTCCTCACTATCATCTATCCTTGTCACGAGCAGTCCATTTCGTGCAAATTCTCGATTGATTTCTCCAACACTTTGGCTAAAGTCATAAATTCTCACCGTACCGTCCTGCACTGTAAAATCCGTCATGTGGTAGTGGCTTTCTAAAATCTTTCCAGCTATCTCACTGTCAGATAAATCAAATTGAATGTATTTTCGATTCCTTTTGTGAAGCTCGGATATATTCACTTCCTCTACTAAATGCCCCTCGTGCATAACGCCGATAATATCTGCTATCTGTTCAATCTCGCTTAAAACATGGCTTGAGATAAAAATGGTAATGCCATGATTGTGACTAAGTTCAGATAAAAATGAGCGTATTTCAACTATTCCAATGGGGTCAAGTCCGTTAATCGGTTCGTCAAGTATTAAAAGCTCCGGCTCGTGCATAATGGCGGCGGCAATACCAAGCCGTTGCTTCATTCCGAGGGAATAATCGGAAAAGACTTTTCTTTTCTCTTTATGCAGCCCCACAACTTCAAGAGCTTTTTCTACTCCACTTTTAGATACTCCCCCTCGCAGTTTAGCGAGAATTTGCAAATTCTCATACCCTGTTAAATTACTGTAAAATCCCGGTGTTTCGATAATAGAGCCTACTTTGCTATAAAGGGTATGGATATTTTCCTTATAGTTTGTGCCAAACAAGCGTACCGTTCCATCCGTTGGGAGAGCAAGCTGCAACATCATTTTCATTGCTGTGGTTTTGCCTGCTCCGTTTCTGCCGAGCAAACCATAAATTTTGCCCGTTGGCACATGAAGATTGACCTTATCGACAACGGTGGCTGTTCCGTATCGCTTCGTAAGATTTTCTGTTTCAATGATATAATCCATATTTGATTTTCCTTTCCGTTGGTTGCTGTTCTTGTTTTCACTGACCACAATTTTATTATCACAGGAGCTATATCAAAAGCCAAGAAACCTACCGTCACATCGCCTACATCTATCATGTCAACATGAAAAAAAGCCCCGACACTTATCGTGTCAGAGCCTATTTCAAGGGATTTATATCGTTTTTACTTTGTTCCGTTCTGCTTAATCCAAACAACTATTTTTGCGACAAACAGCAGAAACATAAGTGCTGTTATATATGGTTCTCTTGCTGCTGCTAAGAAACAGATAGCCAAAGCAGTGAGTCCAAGGGAGCATTTTGTAGCAATGCCGCCCCATGTTTCTTTATCTAAATGGGTAAGTATTATTTTAGCAATCCCTATTACAATCAAGGCGGCAAAAGCACTCCAGTAGACTGCAAGATTGAATGGTGTGGTGGCTGTAAATGATAGTAGATTGACCGCATAAACATAACCGCCAACAGAGTTTCCATATAACGGAAGAAATATAAACGCAACTGCCATCATATCCAATATTCCATAAATATAGTTGTAAATCTTTTTCAAGTTGGAACGATTTTCAGTTTCGGCAAGTGTAATCAGTTCTTCGCCCGATAGTAGTTCATCTATGGTCACAGAAAAGAATTTAGAAATACACTTGAGCGACTCAATGTTAGGGTAACCCTTGCCGCTTTCCCATTTTGAAATGGCTGTTCTTGATACATATAATTGCTCCGCAAGTTGTTCCTGCGTTAAGTTCTTTCCAGTCCTAAGCTGTTGTAGCTTTTCATTAAATTCCATGATTCTCCTCCTGTTTGTTCCTTGTTTTCATACGTCCATCAACGGGTTTTTCTGCATCTTTTGGTATCATCCATGCACGACCAAATTTTTCAGTTCCGTCAATGCGATTTTCCTCACATAATTTTTGTATCCGTCTTTCCGATATGCCCCATTTTTCAGAAGCGGCTTTCACAGAAATGTAATCCATAATATCAACTTCCTTTCGCAAAGAGTATATAATTATTATATACGGAATGACGAATAATAGCAATTTTCTCTCCACTAATACGAAATTATACACTACTAAACATAAAATCATACTTCGTTCAAATATCATCACCCGAAATGTACAATGATATAGGGTGATATTAAAATGTACCAAGATGAAAGAAAACTTGATTTTAAGCCGTTAGGTATAGCGATAAAAAAAGCTCGGGAAGCAAAAGGGTGGACACAGGAATATCTTGCCCAACTGGTAGACCTTACGCCACGCTCTATTATGGGTTCTGTTGCAAAGTTTCCGATAAGCTCATTTTGAGGTAAAATAATTGAAAAAGATAGCTTGGAGGAATGAAGATGACTCAGTTCAAAGGAAAACAATTTCAAAAAGACGTGATTATCGTAGCCGTCGGCTACTATCTTCGGTACAACCTGAGTTATCGTGAAGTGCAGGAAATTCTGTATGACCGAGGAATTCACGTTTGTCACACCACAATTTACCGTTGGGTGCAAGAATACGGAAAGATTCTTTATCAAATTTGGAAAAAGAAAAACAAACAGTCCTTTTATTCATGGAAAATGGACGAGACTTATATCAAAATTAAAGGAAAATGGCATTATTTGTATCGAGCCATCGATGCAGATGGTTTAACCTTGGATATTTGGTTACGTAAAAAACGGGACACACAAGCAGCCTATGCTTTTCTTAAGCGGTTAGTGAAGCAGTTTGATGAACCGAAGGTTGTAGTCACAGATAAAGCCCCCTCTATTACAAGTGCCTTTAAGAAACTAAAAGAGTACGGCTTTTATCAAGGGACAGAACATCGTACCATTAAATACCTGAATAATTTGATTGAACAAGACCATCGTCCAGTAAAGAGACGCAATAAATTCTATCGAAGTTTACGCACTGCCTCTACCACGATTAAAGGCATGGAAGCCATCCGAGGATTATATAAGAAAACCCGAAAAGAAGGCACTCTCTTCGGGTTTTCGGTCTGTACTGAAATCAAGGTATTATTGGGAATCCCAGCTTAAATCATAGATACCGTAAGGAATTTTATTCTTTATTTAAAACTTTGCAACAGAACCTTTGTACGTCCTATAAGTAGTTAAGTATTATATAAATAATATTAAATATAAGACATCTCACTATTCTTTATTTTCTCTGTAATTGAAAAACATTAAATACACTCTATCAATCACGAAGTTCTTTCATTCTTCTATAAAACGTAGCTCGACTGATTCCAGTAATCTCACAAATTTCATTCACACTCATATTTGTTGTTTTTCTCAAATGAAGGGCATGCTGAATCCCTTTATGGTGTTCGTTATATTTTTTTCTGCGTCCTTTATAAACACCTTTTCTTTTAGCTAGTTCAATACCTGCAGCTTGTTTTTCTTTAATCATTGTACGATCTAATTCAGCAAAAGCAGACATCACTGTTAAAATAAATTTGCCTGCAGGTTTACTAGTATCTATTCCTAAATCTAAAATGTTTAAAAAGACCCCTTTTTCTTCTAAATGTTCAACTAATTCCAACAGTTGTTTTGTATTACGTCCTAAACGGTCCATACGAGCGACTACAAGCGTATCTCCTTTAACTAACATATTTAGTAGGTCATCTAACTTCTCACGCTCTAACGAAACGCCAGACACTTTTTCTGATACAATTTTATCAACGTTAGCTGCTCTCAATTTTTCAATCTGTGTATCTAAGTTTTGGTCCAAACTTGAAACACGAGCATAACCAAATATCATGATAATCACTCCTTTTTATTGATACATGCAAATGATACACTTGAAACCAATAAAAAGACACCCTTAATGTATGTATCATTAGGGTGTACCCAAAAAAGACATAGACTCTACATTGGTTTTACAACGTTTTCCATGTAGATTTAAAGTTTCTAATAAATGCAACAGCTAATTATATTTGAGTGAAACGGAGCCCTCATAATTGTGTCTTCAAAAAATTGTGTCTTCAAAAAAACTAGTTCCGCTCGATACCATTTGGCATTCTTTCTATCTTTTCTTCCTCTGCGTTAGCGTCGAAAAGAAAATAATGAAAGGTATCTCTTCTGCCTTCCATCATAATTTCAGCAACGGTATCATTAAGCCATTGAATTTCAATATCTTTAGAATGAACGTCTGCCTGCCCATCTTTCACAATATCAGCAGTAAGCTCGGAAGAAGTTGTGTCCTCTTCAATCAGAATCGTAGTGGAGGGTCCTTTTGTTGAGACTTCAATATGGTAGGTTTCCTCTGGAGAATCACTGATCAGGAGAATTTGTTTTTCAGTATAATATAAAAAAAGCTCATGGGTAAATTTGAAAACAGGAATGCTCAAAAGAAAAATTACTGAAAGAACCATTAAAAAGAATATCCCACATCCTTGATTCGGCACATAGTCATTACGGGGACGCTTCATCTTGTACCCTCCTTCGTCATAGCTATTTTAACAGAAGTTGTTTAAGGAAATTTGAATTAAACAAACCGCTGATCCTATAGGCCAGATTAGCGGTTTTAGTTTTTCTTCCAGTTTTCGTATTCATAACTTAAGAGTATTGACTATAATTTCCCGTTCCAGTAAAATCAAGGGGTACAGCGGTGTCATAACTAATGGTCAAAAGTGAAATGGAAAAGACGGTGAAAAACATGAAATATGGCTATGCACGGGTGAGCACCCGTAACCAGGACCTCGAGGGACAAATGCGCCAGCTCGAGGAGGAGCGCTGCAACCGGATCTACTTCGAGAAGATCACGGGGACGAAGAGTGACCGCCCCGAGTTCCAGAAGCTCCTGCAGGAGATCCAGACCGGGGACACGCTGGTCGTGACCAAGCTGGACCGCTTCGCCCGCAGCACGCAGGACGCCCTGAACACGATCAAGTTCCTCTTCGAGAAAGGGGTGCGGATCAATGTCCTGAACCTAGGCGTGATTGAGAACACGTCCACCGGACGGTTGATCTTCACCATCTTCAGCGCCTTCGCGGACTTCGAGCGCGACCTGATTGTGGAGCGCACCCAGGAGGGGAAGGAGATTGCCAAGCAGAGGCCGGGCTTTAAGGAAGGGCGGCCGAAGAAGTTCTCCCAGCAGCAGATTAACCTGGCTCTGAAGCTCCTCGAGACACACTCCTACACCGAGGTGGAGAAGATGACGGGAATCAGTAAGAGCACCCTGACCCGCCATAAGAGGAAAAGAAAGTTAGAAATTTTGATACGCTGAGCAGGCCAGGCCGAGAAGGACTTTCTGATTATGAAGTGACCAAAACCGCCTAGGGAGAACTACGACCATATGGTACAGCGATTGGACTGGGAGAAAATTGTCCTCACAGGTGGTTCTTAGTAGTATAGAAGAAATAGAAAATAAAAAGTCTTAATACATATAGAAGGCATTTGGAGAAATAAAATCTCCAAATGCCTTCTTTTTATCCATTCACCGTGTTGCCTACTAAAGCTCATTAGGTTTTTCGTTTATTCATTATGTGTAAAAATTTCTTGTCCACATAGGGATAGAAGGTAAAACAGGCCAGAAAACATGGAAGTTATATCAAGAAAAAAATTTCTTGCCAGCTTAACAATGAAGACCTACAAATACGCAATTGAATTATTATAGTATGCTAGTTTAATGATAGTTTACGTCTGGTTATATGTAGTAGTTAGTATGAAGTATACTTCATACTAACTGGAAAAATAATGATATATTTCTAAACGTTTTGTCTTTAAATTTCTTCTCAACTTCCTTTTCCATGTTACAATACCACTACAAGTTATTGAGCAGGAGGTTGGCTTTAGATGCACAAAAAGAAATTAAAACTGCCTTTTAACAAAGGCGAATTGAAAAAACTCGATAAGCCTGAATATATGAAAAACAATTATGCCACTTGGAGAAAATTTAGAAAAGACAGTAACGCTAATTACTACATTCTCCCTGTGGAAATGAAAAAGTATCTTCCTTTATTAAAATCGAACTCTTTGAATTTATACCTTTTCTATTGCCTGAACTCCAATAATGAAGACGGGACCTCTTGGTACTCTACCGACTCCTTGGCTAAATCTCTAGATGCCTCTACTAGATCCATTAACACCTGGAACAACGACCTAATTGATTTGGGACTTATATATAGAATTCATGACGGGAAAAAGAGCGCTACTACATTCTTACTTCCTTTATCAAACTACTTTGTCAAAGTGATTAGCCCTGATTTGAATAAGTATATTCAAACCGCCAATACAGATATAGATGGAGAATTAGTTTCCGTCATCCACTTGTTTCAATGGAGAAAAAACTCTGAAAAAGAAGAATATGATCAACCCTACAATGTTGTTTTGCTTACATTTGAGAAAACCATACATCCTAAACAAACTAACGGAGAGATAATTAAAAAGAAAAAATATGTGTTGCTAGAAATTGAAGAAGAGATAAAAGAATTTTCTATTTCTCTCTCCGCACAAAATTTCCAAGAAGATATTTATTGGTTTGAGAGTCCTCTAGAAGGAAAATTACCTGCCGATATTCTCGTCAAAGGTATTGCGTTATCCACGGTATATAACCTTAAGGATAAAGATTACAGGTACGTACTAGATACTATCGAAACCTTATCTGAAAGCATAATCCATATATCTGAGGACACAGTATTGAGAGTATAAAAAAAGTTCCCACTAGAAGTGAGAACCTTGTCTTTCGATAAGCTATATTTAACGTGGCCGCTTTGCCACTATCTATCTTTCGATAAGCTATGTTTAACGTGGCTGCTTTGCCACAATGGGAATTGCTCTATACTCATATTAGAATAAAACTGTTAAAAAGTCAAAGAATATATCAAAAAGGAGATTTTTATGGCAGGGAATAACAAAATCGAATTACGTAAACTCAAAGATTCTTTTTTTTCTGATCATGGTGATTTGAAGGAAATTATGAAAAAAGAAGAGAACAAGGTTCGAGGTTACGGATACATCAGCTGTTTGATTGAGAAGCACCATTTTGCTATACCCTTACGCTCTTCTATTACACATCCTTACAGCTTTGTCGTAAGCACCCCTTCAGAAGCAAAGGGTGGCCACCAAGGGTTAGATTATACAAAAGCAATAATAATTGACCCTTCATACTTAGGAAGTACCTTCGTTATTCCTAATAATCAATTTGGGCGGATTTATAGAAACCAAGAAAAAATTATTGCTGATTTTTCGGAATATGTGCGTATTTATAAAGAGTTTATTTCAACAGGTGTTTTACCTGTGGAATATAAAAATGCATATAGTTTTACTACATTAGTAAACTACCATGAGGAGTTAGGGCTACTGGTCAAATCTCACTAAACAACAGTCATAATGTATGGCGCAATCATTAAAGCGGTTCTCCACTTAAGCAGTTCCAAGAGAGAATAACGGAGCAAGAGGAGATACATTGAGCTTCTCTAAAGTATTCCGCCGATACTTAGGACCGGCCTGGTGCAAGGTCCGATTTGTCAAATCAAAAAAGTAAACCGCTGTGGTTTTATGGGGAGAAATTTGTACCCTTTCTAAAAGGAAATGGAGGAGTTCTATTATTAAAAAGGACGACTTTCTTAAGGCAGGTTCGCTGTTCTTAATTAAGAACGATGTAGAGACACTAAAGCAATTAGGCATTCATATGCAGTCGCCCGCAAGTTTAATGTTGCTTCCCTATATTTGTTTGTGCTGCAATGAAGCCCTGAATTTTTTGGAATACAATCTAACACCTGATCAATTATCCCGGTCATCAATCAATCATACACAAGTCCGAAATAAGCTCAAACTATTCAGTGACCGCTATGGGAAATCTATCAAGCAAATAAAATTAGCGGATTCCCAACAGGATAAAGAATTTAAAAAAAAGTTGAGATTCAGGTGGATGCACTCTTGGGATGTACACTATAATCTTGGCGTTTTCTGTAATGCTGAAGGACATACTGTGGGGAACACGCAGTTGGTGAGCTTCTTACTTCAAAACCCTTCATTTACCATAGAAGAGAACAGTCAGGGTATCTATGAATTCGCTGTTTTTCTAGGTTCAGTCCTCCAAATGATTTCTCAGGATTTAATTTCATTTGAAGCAGATCTCCAGATGAACGAGAATGAAATTTCTATGGATTGGCTCTATCGAGATTACAATACTGATAAAAACTTCAATCGCTTTCCTGATGTACAAGATGGGAAGGAACTTACACTTTTTTTATTACACCTTTTGTCGACAGTAAACTTCGTGGGATATGAGCTTCCCAAATATATAGATAGTAAAAACCCTTGGCTTCTTCGGATCAAGTATATTACCGCCTACTATGTAAATGAGAGCTTGAAACACTTAGTAAAAATGGAAGTGCCTTATAAATCTTCACTTTTGGAAGAAGTGGAGAATAGAGCTTTATTTAATAGTAGTTTTCGCAGTTGTATGATCCATTACGGATTTTATAACAAGGGAGTATGTGCAGTTAAGGATGAACATTTACAGGGAAATCCGTTTTTTGGCTTAATCGAAAGTTGCTTTGAGGGTATATCACCTGAAGATTACCAGCAGTCACTAGATAAAAAGATTCTCAGACTTTCAAAGAATATTGAGAATATACTAGCCCTATCAATGCACCGGTTTCGCCCCTTCTCTTCCTAGTAGTAAAACAAGTCACCTAAACTTTAGAAAGCAGGGAACTTATGAAATTCATTAAAGGAGTGCTCCAAAGTGTCTTCATTCAGGTTTTATCTACCGTCTTCATTACCATTTTGGGCATAGGAACCTCTTCTGCAATTAATACAGGTAATTTTTTTAATTACCTTAGTGGGATAAGCATTCAGATATGGATACTTATCTTTATTTTTTCAATAGTAATTGTTTTCATTGCCAAATTAATCTCCATAAATCGCGAAAATTCTGTTTACTATCCCATAATGAATGTGATTACTGATGAAAGGGAAGTTGGTAGAATATCCCATGATGGAGTTACATGGAGAGTTATGTATCCACGTATCGGAGGTTATGGCGATGAGAAAATTACCCTTTCTTATGTAACAGTTGACTATGACCCTCTCTGTCCAAAATGCCATACAGAATTAATTGAAAAAAAAGCTGTTATAGGAAGGTTTCGCTGGAAATGCCCAAACTGTAGATTTTCAAAAATAAAATTAAAAAACAGACACATGGTTGCCTTGGAAGCTAAAAAAGTTGCTCGAATGAAAATTGAAAAACAGTTAAAAAAATCTACTTAAATTCTCCTTTTTAATAAATAAAAGAAGTCTTTAATAAAGAGACAACTTTTGATACGAAAAATGACCACTTTCATTAAACGAAAGTAGTCATTTTATTGTGTCTCATAATCGATTGTTTTTGATACTAACTGATTTATAAAAATATGCCTCTAAAGTTTCCAAAACTTCAGAGGCATATGAAAACGAGAATTAGTTAATATTTGAAACAGGTTATTAATTTTTGATAGGCTTAGAATTAGACCTTAACAATCGAAGCCCATTCAGAATAACAACCAATGTACTTCCTTCATGAATAATGACACTGATTGCAATATCCGTTAAGCCTAAGAAACTAACGACAACTAAAAAGGCAACAACGGCCATTGAAAAAATAACATTCTGCCAAATGACACGATTCATTTTCGTAGATATATTATGAGATTGTACCAATTTGGATAAATCGTTTTGCATTAAAACTAAATCCGATACCTCTACTGCCACATCGGTCCCATCTCCCATAGCGATTCCCACATCTGCGTTTACGAGAGCGGGGGCATCATTCACTCCGTCTCCAACCATGGTAACTACACCGTATTTTTCTTTTTGTTCGTCTATAATTCTGGATTTGTCTTCCGGCATGACATTCGCAATCACTTCATCTATTCCTAATTGTTTAGCGACTGCTTTACCCGTCATTTCTGAGTCACCAGTAATTAATGTGGTGTGTATGCCTTGTTCTCTGAAATAATCAATGGTTTCTTTTGCATGCTCACTCGGAACATCCATGAGGGCAATAAGACCTATAACAGCCTCATCTACTGCTACGTATACGACCGTCTTACCTTCTGACGACCATTCATTATTTAAACGACTATATTCATCTGAAACATCGTCAAACGAAGTCGGTTTTCCTATACGATAATTTCTCCCTTTGTAATCTCCTGTCAATCCTTTGCCGATCTGGTTTTCTACTTCGATAGTTAGTTTATTTTTTTGCTCAAACTTTCTTAGAATAGCATCTGCTAAAGGGTGATTGGATTCTTTTTCAAGAGCTACTACGATATCAATCATGTTTTCTTCGTTCACGGAATCAGCAAAATAGTAATTGGTTACTTCAGGTTTTCCTTTAGTCAAGGTTCCTGTCTTGTCAAATGCAATGGCTTGAGTATCGGCTAATTGAGACAGGTAAGAACTACCTTTTGAAAGGACTCCTTTTTTGGCTAAATTAGAAGTCGTCGATAGCGTTGCCGAGACAGTAGCTGCTGCTAAAGCACACGGTGAAGCTGCAACTAAAAGGACTAATCCTCTATAGACACTTTGTGACCATGTCCAATCAAGTAGAAAAGGTGCCAATAACATGAATAACGGAATGGCAATTAAAACAACTGTGACGTATTTGGGTTCAAATTTTTGGATAATACTCGCAGCTTTTGTTTGGTTATCTTGGTTCTGGTTCACTAATTGTAAAATTTTTGAAAATACTGTATCTTCGTTTTCTTTGGTGACTTTCATCGTGAAGCTACCTGTTCCATTAATTGTACTCCCGAAGACGCCATCTCCTTTGTATTTCTCTTTCGGGATACTTTCTCCATTAATAGACGACTCATCAATGGATGTAGATCCAGACAAAATGACGCCATCAATAGGTACTTGATCGCCATTCAAAACTTGAAGTTGATCTCCCACTTTTAATTCACTGACATCTACATTTTTTGTACTGCCATCAGGTAGGATTAACCGGGCAGTCGTTGGATTCATTTCGAGTAATTTCGTTATTTCTCGTTTGCTTCTTCCTTCTGCATAATCTTCCAAAAAATGTGCTCCAGAAAAAATAAGAATCAATAATGTTCCTTCCCAAAAATTCCCCATTAAAGAAGCTCCGATTGCCGCTAATCCCATTAAAATATGAGAATTAGGCATGAACTTTTTTTGGTTTTTTGAGTTCTCAATTGTTTCTCCAAGGCCTTCAAGAACAATGACATGATACCCAGCGCTGATTGTAGCGATTGAGAATAAAATATTTCGCATTAACTGATAATCTTCATTCAAAAATAAAGCGATCACCGCTAAGGCTAAACCAATAAAGTATAAAACGATTGGCATTTTTCCGTGTTCATGGTCATGGTCGTGGTTGTGATTATGTTTTTCTTGAGATTGTTGTTCTTCGATAGTTTCCATTTTTATCACCTTCCTATATAATTCCTTTGATTTCCATTCATTTACTTATTAAATCACACAAATTCCCACTAAAAGAAGAGAAGTATTCATGTAATTTCCATTGTCTCTGACTCCTTTCAGTTGTCCCATATGTAAATCGGAATCTTTACGTCTTACATATGAATAACAAATCATATGTTTACAAAATCATATTAACTCACTGTATGAGTTTTGTCAAGACAAGATGCTTCTTATTCAAATGGACTACTATTGCTGATACAAAAGTCTTAATTTTGTCTATAAACAAAAAACTAGCATCGTTTTACTCATGTGGTATTATATATATGAATGGAAAATCATGTGAGAGGAATAAGAGCATATGGATACATCAACAACTTCGCCAATCAATAAAGAGAAGATCCAATCAATAAGCAAAGTATTCAAAGTGATTAGTGACCCTACACGCTTGTCAATTCTCTTTCTTTTACAGAAAGAAGAGCTCAGTGTTGGAAACATTGTGCTTGCATTGGATATGGAACAGTCCGCGATTTCACACCAACTAAAAATATTGAAAGATTCACGTTTAGTGAAGGCAAGAAGAGAAGGGAAAAGCATGGTTTACAGTCTTGATGATCTTCATGTTTTCAGTATTCTCGAACAAGTCTTAACTCATATCAATGAACAAGAACAATAAAAGCTAATAAGGTATAAAACTAAATGGAGGTTTTTAAAATTTCAAAGTCAGAGAAACAAGAAAATCACTCGCACCAAAATCAACCGAATAAGAATATTAAAATTGCTTTTTTCATCAACTTTATTTTTTCCATGATTGAATTTTTCTTTGGGTCTCTTTTCAATAGTGTGTCAATTATGTCCGACGCCGTTCATGATTTAGGAGATTCCATTTCTATTGGATTCGCTTGGTTTTTCCAGGGGTACTCAGAAAAGCAGCAAGATGAACAGTTCACTTTTGGTTATAACCGCTTTTCATTATTAGGGGCGTTGATAACTGGAGTAGTACTGATCGGCGGCTCATTTTTTATGATTTACCGAAGTATCCCACGTTTGATTGATCCGCAACCGGTTAATTACAGTGGCATGTTTTGGCTTTCACTCGTGGCTATTGGATTGAATGGATATGCGGCTTGGATTCTAAGCAAAGGGTCATCTAAAAACGAAGGCATGTTGAACCTGCATATGCTAGAAGATGTATTAGGGTGGATTGGGGTCTTGGTTGTGAGTATCGTAATGAACTTTACCGAGGCTTATCGATTGGATCCAATCTTATCGATTTTGATAGCACTCTATATCCTCTATAAAACTGTACCTGAATTTTTCAGTACAATGAAAATTTTATTGAACGGTTCGCCGGAAAATGTAAACGTAGAGAACCTGGCGAACTCCATTAACAATATTCCTGCTGTAAAGGACCTCTCTCATTTTCACATTTGGTCACTGGACGGAGAAGAAAATGCCCTTATCGTTACGGTTCTTATAGACTCTTCCGATATAAACAAGACTAGGGAAATCAAAGAAGAAATTGCAGAGCTTGCCCATACATCGGGTGTAAAGGATCATATCACAATAGAAATAACTACAAGTAAAGACGAACTGGAAAAAGGGTATGCTTATGGCAGTTAAAGTATTTATATATTGAAAAAAGGACTATTTTAAATCGAGTAGGAGACTAGTCAATTAATGGCTAGTCTCCTACTCGATTTATTAGTGCAAAGCACCCCTTAAATTTAATGCAAAATAAAATTACAATTTACACAAGGGGTATAGCTGTGTCATAACTAATGGTCATAAGTAAAGTGAAAAATGAGGTGAATAATATGAAATATGGCTATGCGCGGGTGAGTACCCGTCACCAAGATTTAGAAGGGCAACTACGTCAGCTGGAAGAGGAACGCTGCGATAAGGTATTCTTTGAAAAAATAACAGGAACCAAAAGTAATCGTCCGGAATTTCAAAAATTACTGGAAGAGATTCAGACAGGTGATACATTGGTAGTTACCAAGCTAGATCGGTTCGCCCGAAGCACACAAGATGCCTTAAATACGATTAAATATCTTTTTGAAAAAGGTGTCCGGATTAATGTCCTGAATTTAGGCGTTATTGAGAACACGTCAACCGGAAGACTAATTTTTACGATTTTTAGTGCCTTTGCGGATTTCGAACGCGATTTAATTGTGGAACGCACACAAGAAGGAAAAGAAATAGCGAAACAACGGCCTGGTTTTAGAGAAGGGCGGCCAAGAAAATTCTCCAAACAGCAATTGGCTCTAGCAATGCAGTTACTAGAAACAAACTCTTATACAGAAGTTGAAAAAATGACAGGGATTAGTAAAAGTACGCTGACGCGCCATAAACGGAAACTGCTGATCGGTAAAAAGATATAAATTTGATAAACTCTAGTCTCACTTGTTTAACTAGTGACGGTTATTATAAGAGTAAGGAGTTTGTTGCCAGAAAGTTTTTCTTTTAGGGTTTTTACTAATTTAGTAAAGGATAATTTAAGGCATTTTCATGGGTAGTTGTAGGTAATTGAATATGAAAACAGCTTAAAATGCTTTATTTCATTCGCTATATCATTCTTAAACTAGAGAATAAACGCTTTTTTATTTAAATTTTCCATTTTTGAGGATAATGGACCTCATAGTCTTTCAACTATTTATGAACCAGTAATGATTATTCATACTATATCCTCCTAAAAAATCTCTTATTACTCGATATTTTTTAGGAGCGTTTTTATTTATCAAGCATTTATACTCGAAAACATGGTGTTTTTAACCTGAAATCTTTCTCAGAAAGACAAGAAAAAAGCCTATCGATATTTCGATAGGCTCGTTTTCTTAACTTAATGACATTGGAATCAAGATACTCTTTTTTTGAGCGTCTCGTTTTCGGGTAAGGATTCCAATGTTCTTATTGTTAGCCTTTTTGATAACGAGAAAAATTTTCATGATTATAGATAGATATTGGAGAAGGTAATTATTACGTTATGAGCGTTGTGATTAGTTATAAAGGTAATTGTTAAAACTAATCCGAAAAAAGATTTATGCAAGAGCGAAGGTTACAAAAAAGTATATTAAAAAAAGAGCCAGTATGTTCTAAAAGAAGGTCAGCTTTTCATTTAGTAAAAACTAAAATCCCTTAACCTGCTAAGAAAGGTCTTATTAGTCAAAGAATGAAATAAATATATTTGAAGTAGACTAGCTTATTGCTTAGTAATGTATTGTTTTTCATTGTATCTTTTCGGTCTCTGAATAACCATTGAAATAAAAAAAATTTTGAGTATCATCTCGACCCATCACAATGATCTCAGCTAACTTGTCATTGAGCCATTTGATTTTGATATCTTCTGGATTCACATATGTGAGCTGATCAGTTATGATAACGGCACTATGCTCTGAAGAAGTTGCGGTTTCTTTAATAATGATTTCACTTGAATACCCTTCTGTTGATACTTCTATATGGTAAGTATTATCGGGAGAGTCACTGACTAATAAGATTTTCTTTTCAAAAAAATGGTTATAAGTAGTTTTTAAAACGGGAAGGCTCATAAGAAGGAACGTTGTAAGAACCATTAAAAAGAATATTCCACATCCTTGATTGGGCACATCTTCACTCTTGGGACGCTTCATGTTACCACTCTCCTTTTTTGTGTATATTCTAACATATGTCCTCTTGTTTTATATTATATACTTTTTAACTTTTTGCAAAATTATTGACGCTCCCGAAGTTATTTTATTCGGTCTTTTAAGTTATATCTAATCAACATTATAATGAAATCTATAAATGGTCTAAGTAGATATACAATTATTAAAGTAAAACTAACTATATCAATGATTATGTAATTAGGATGTTTATCACGCTCAATATAGTGTTAGAATAAGACTATAGTACAGTTATCGTACAAAAGGAGAAATTAAAAACATGTCAAAACTAACACAACAACAATTAGAATCACATTTATGGGAATCAGCCAATATATTACGTGGCTCTATCGATTCAAGTGACTATAAAAGCTACATTTTCGGATTATTATTTTTAAAACGTATTAACGATGTATTTGAAGAACAACAAGAAAATTTATTCGAAAAACACGGAGAAAAGATAGGGAATCTCTTAAAAAATGATCCAGATCAATATCAATTTTATGTTCCTGAAAAAGCACGCTGGAATGAAGTACGTAGCAAAGGACAAGATATTGGAACGGCTATTAATGTGGCATTTGAAGCGTTGGAAAACGATAATGCGACACTAGAAGGCGTATTGACGACAATCGACTTCAACCGTGAAGTCTTAACCGATGATATACTACAACAATTGTTACAGCACTTTTCTTTGCTAAATTTACAAAACCGAAACCTATCTGAACCTGATATTTTAGGGCGTGCATACGAGTACTTAATCAAAATGTTCGCCGATGATGCTGGGAAGAAAGGCGGGGAATTTTACACGCCAACAAAAGTGGTAGAGTTACTAGTACGATTGTTAAAACCAGAAGAAGGTATGCGTGTCTATGACCCAACTTGTGGTTCAGGAGGGATGTTAATTCAATCCGTTGATTATGTGAAGAAACAAGGTGGAAACCCGCAATCAATCTCTTTATTTGGACAAGAAAAAAACCTAAACACGTGGGCTATTTCAAAAATGAATATGCTTTTACATGACCTTCCAGACCATAGAATTGAAAAAGGAGATACTATCCGTAATCCTAAATTGACTGAAGAAGGAGATATCATGCTCTTTGATCGCGTAATTGCGAATCCACCATTTTCCTTGAAAAATTGGGGGCGTGAAGAAGCAGAAGCGGATGTATATGGTCGTTTCCAATATGGGATTCCACCAAAAAATGCAGGAGATTATGCTTTTGTGCAACACATGATAGCTTCTTTAAATAGTAAAGGAATGGCCGGCGTAGTTATGCCGCATGGTGTATTATTCCGTGGCGGAGCTGAAGGAAAAATCAGACAAGGGTTACTTGAAAACGATTTACTAGAAGCAGTCATTGGATTGCCATCGAATCTTTTCTATGGGACAGGAATCCCAGCAAGCATATTGATATTTAATCGAGATAAAAAAGAAACCAGCAAAGGGAATGTTTTATTTATTGCTGCTGAGGAAGAGTATCAAGAAGGCAAAAATCAAAATACACTACGTGAAGAAGATGTAGAAAAAATTTTATCAGCATTTGAAACATATGAAGACATGGAAAAATATGCTCGCGTGGTTACATTAGATGAAATTAAAGAGAACGATTATAACTTGAATATTAGCCGCTATATTGATAAATCAGTGGAAGAAGAACCTATTGATATTCATGCAGTACTTTCAGATATTCAAGAGTTGGAAAGTAAACGCAGTGATACAAAAGATAAACTGAATGGCTATTTACAAGAGTTAGGGTTTGGTGAGTGAGATGATGGAAGTTAAAAGTAATTTTAAGATGACTGAGCTTGGTAAAATACCTGTTGAATGGGAAATTTATCCGTTAAAAGAATTAGCTTCTGGTGACAAAGTAAATTCTTTTATAGACGGTGATTGGATTGAGTCGAAAGACATGTCTAAAGAGGGTGTTAGAATTATACAAACAGGAAATATAGGAATTGGGAGGTTTATTGAAAAAAAAGCAAAAAGGTATATTTCAGAAACAACATTTGAAAAACTTAATTGCAAAGAGATTTATGAAGGAGATATGTTGATATGTAGACTAGCAGATCCTATTGGTCGAGCCTGTTTGATACCTGCGAAAGAAGAGAGGTTAATAACTTCTGTAGATATTACTATATTTCGTCCATCTAAACAATATGATTCAAAGTATTTAGTATACTATATCAATTCAGATGAAAATCTTTCAGAAGTTAAAAAGTATACTTCGGGAACTACAAGACAAAGAATCAGTAGAGGTAACTTAGCTAAAGTGCTTATTAAAGTTCCTCCACTAAAAGAACAACAAAAAATCGCCGAAATCCTTTCCACAGTGGACGAACAAATTGAACAAACCGATCAATTGATTGAAAAAACAAAAGAACTGAAAAAAGGGCTTATGCAGCAATTGCTAACAAAAGGGATTGGACATACTGAATTTAAACAAACAGAGCTTGGCTATATACCTATTGATTGGAAAATTAAATCATTAAATGAAATAACTACTGATGTAACCATTGGTTTAGTAACATCCATGACGAAAAATTACGTTGATAATGGGATTCCTTTAATTAGAAATTCAGATATAAAAGAAGGATTTGTCCGTACAGAAAAAATGGTAAATTTATCTTATGATTTTGCTAGTTCTAATAAGCATAAGATGCTAAAGAGAGGGGATATTGTAACCATACATACTGGAGATATTGGAACATCTGCTGTTATCGAAGATAATTTAATCGGTGCTTTAGGATTTGCTACATTACAAACTACAGTCCCAGATAATACCTCTTCGGAATGGTTAATGCTATTTTTTAATTCCGAAATTGCTAAGAAACAGTTTTATAACTTTAGTACAGGTGATGGTAGAAATAATCTGAATCTAAAAGAATTTGTTAAAACGAGAATTATAGTACCAAATTTATTGGAAGAACAAAATAAAATTTCAAGTATCATATCTACCGTAGATGAAAAAATAAAGGGATATGAAAATGAAAAATCAAAATATGAAGAATTGAAAAAAGGATTAATACAACAACTCTTAACAGGAAAAACGCGTGTAAAAGTAGATTAGTTAAGGAGGTGAATGTTCATTGGAGAGATACGAAGAAACGCAAGTGGAGATTCCTTTTATCGAACAATTAAAGACCTACGGTTATACTTATTTAACCTCAGCTGAATTAGATCAAGAACGCTCCTCTCAAGCAGCCGTCTTGTTGGAAGAGCGTTTTCGAAACAGTTTAAAGCATCTTAATCCATGGATTAGTGATAATAACTTAGATAAAGTGGTCCGCCGTTTTGCGACGCCACAAGCGGAAGATTTATGGCATATGAATAAACAAATATTTGATTGGTTATTTGGTGAAGGGATTACGGTAGTCCAAGATTTAGGCTCAGGAAATAAAAACCATTCGGTGCAACTCTTTGACTATGACACCATTGGAAATAATGACTTTGTAGTAACCAACCAATTTACGTTAACCAATGCCCTAGGAACCATTATTCCGGATATCGTCATTTTTATAAATGGCTTACCTTTGGTGCTTGTGGAGTGTAAAAGTCCTAAGCTGTCTCCTGAAAAACAACTCCCAGAAGCATATCGTCAAATTGAGCGCTATGTTCGGGAGCATGAAAAATTGTTTTGGCATAACCAAATCATAATTTTGACTAGTCGTGATCGTGCAAAAGCAGCGACTCTTTTCACACCAGCTAAGCATTATAGTGTCTGGAAAGATCCATATCCTCTTTCATTGGAAGATGTGGGCTCTGACTCGCCTCAAGATATCTTAGTCGCAGGAATGTTGCGTAAAGAGGTTGTGTTGGATTTATTGCGGAATTTCATTGTCTATGATGGGAAAGTAAAGAAACTCGCTCGTTACCAACAGTACAGAGCCGTAAACAAAGCGATTGAACGTATTGAACAAAACGAAAAACCGTCTAAACGTGGAGGGGTCGTTTGGCATACGCAAGGCTCGGGTAAATCGTTAACCATGATCTTTTTATCAAAAAAATTACGACGGATACAGCAGTTGAAGAATCCGATGATTGCGATTGTGACGGACCGTACCGATTTAGATAATCAAATCACGGCAACTTTTCGCGATTGCGGCTTTTCTTCTCCGCAACAAGCGCAATCGGTGGAAGATTTAAAACTTCAACTGTCAAAAGGTCAAGGCACCACTGTCATGACCTTGATTGCAAAATTTCAAGAGAATGGAAATGGCGAATTTCCCCTTATTTCCGAAAGCGACAATATTATCGTCATGACGGATGAATCGCACCGTTCGCAATATAAGACGTTTGCGCTGAACATGCGCAAAGCTTTGCCGAATGCGACTTTTATCGGCTTTACGGGAACACCAATCGATAAAAAAGAACGATCTACCACGGGTACATTTGGGGCATATATCGATAAATACACGATTGAACAAGCCGTGGCTGATGGCGCTACGGTCCCAATCTTTTATGAATCTCGTTTACCGGACCTCCAAGTACGTGGGGATTCTTTAGATGAACTATTCAATCGTTCCTTTAGTGAGTATGACGAAGAAGAAAAAGAAAAAATCAAACAAAAGTATGTCACCAACGATTTGGTCTTAACGTCTCCTGAACGAATGCGGGACGTTGCTCTAGATATGGTGAAGCACTTTGAAGAGAAAGTGCTGGTAAACGGCTATAAAGCACAAGTAGTAGCTGTTTCGCGTAAAGCCGCTGCCAAATACAAGGAATTAATTGATTCCTTCTCAAATGGGAAGTTTGAAACAGCGGTGATCATATCCAATGGCCATAACGATAAGGAAGAGCTAGCTAGTCATCATAAATCGAAGTCCGAAGAGAGAGCACTGATTGAACGCTTTAAGAAACCATTTGAAGCAGACAAATTAGCCATGCTGATTGTTTGCGATAAATTATTGACTGGCTTCGATGCGCCCGTAGAGCAAGTCATGTACCTAGATAAACCCTTAAAAGAACATAATCTATTACAAGCCGTAGCACGGACGAACCGTCGCTACGACGACAATAAATCTTATGGATTAATTGTTGATTACTTTGGAGTTTCTCGCTTCTTAGACGAAGCTTTAGCCGTATTCAGCTCTAACGACATTGAAGGGGCACTACACTCAATAGATGAGGAAATTCCAAGATTAGAGCAACGTCAGCGACAAGTTATGCGCTATTTCGATGGCTTAAAACCAGAACAAAGAGAAGAAGCAGTCTTGCGTCTAAGCGATGAAAATGTTCGGACAGATTTTGATTTAGCCTATAAACGGTTTGCGGAAAGTATGGACCGCGTTCTACCGAACCCGAAAGCCGGAAGATTCTTACCAACGTTAAAATGGACAGGAACCATTCGTCAATTAGCACGTTCAAAGTTTGCCATAGATGACGCGATGGATATCTCAGAATGTGGTGAAAAGGTACGTCAAATTGTACAAGACTATATTCACTCCAATGGTATTATTGCCCATGACCCTATTTCTATCTTAGATGCTTCGTTTAAAGCTGATGTAGAAGCGAATACGAAACCAGAAACCAAAGCGGCTCAAATGGAACATGCGATAAAAAAAGAAATCTCCGTAAAAATGCAAGAAGATGAGGTTTTCTACACGTCTCTTAAAGAAAAAGTGGAAGCATTGGTAGAAGAATACAAAAATCGTCAGTTAACCATTGAAGAATTACTAGAAGAGTTAGAAAAGACACGAGAAGAGTTAGTGAAGAAAGCGGCAGGAAAAACAGTTTCCGGTCTGACTTCTTTACAAGAACCTTACTACAATAAGCTAATGGAAGTAATAGAAGACGGTGAACAGAAGAAATTAAAAAAATTAGCTATTAGCCTACAGGATTTCATTGAGAATAGGGTCATTACTATAAGTGATTGGACTAAGAAAGTCGATTTCAAGCGCCAATTAACAGCGGATATGAAGCTTAAATTACTACTGGAAGAGATTGACGTGGAGGACGCAGCTATGCTGACAGGATACTTTATGAGCTTAGCTGAAACGCAATACGGAAATCGCTAAATAAAAACAAGCAGCCATTTTAATTTGGTTGCTTGTTTTTATATATAAAGTTTTCTTCCGTTAATCCGAAGCCATTCTTTTTTGTCTTCGTAGTTTGGTAGAATCATTTTGATGGTATTCCAAAACTCCGCTGAATGGTCCATATTTTTTAAATGGGCCAATTCATGCACTAAGATATAGTCTACGACAGAGGTTGGAGCTAAAAAAATACGCCAATTGAGCAAAATTTTTCCATCGGGAGTACAGCTTCCCCAGCGTTGTTTTTGTTCTTTAATCTGGATACGGGTTGGTTTTTCTCTTAACTTTGCGGTAAAGCGATTCAATCTCTTCTGCGTAAAGGTAGTTGCTTTAGCAGTGACCCACTCTTTGTACAAAGGATAGAGGACTTGTCTGTATTCTGTTTCCTTCAAGGAATCTGGGACAGTAGCGATAAATCTTCCTTGTTGAAATTCGAAGTGACTGGTTTGTAAGTTAACTTCTTTGATTACTTTTAAACGATATAGCCTTCCCAGATAAGGCAGTTTTTCTCCAGATAAAAAGTCTCTTTCCTGCATAAACGGATTGATCTCTTGATAGTCTTGTAGCTGCTTTCGAATCCAAGGAGCTTTTTTCATTAAAAGCTGATTGATTTTTTCTTCCGTGGTCCCTTCAGGAGCTGTTACGGATACTTTGTCGGACCGGACAGATATACCTAAGCTTTTACGCTTGTTGCTCCAGCATAATTCATAAGGTATTTTTTCATTACCGAACTGTATATACATATCTATCCTCCAAATAAAATGTGAAGAAAAACCTTCAAAACCGAATTGTTCGTCTTTATTTTTCTTTATCTATATTTTTATACACCTGCATACGCTTTTGTTCTTTATCCAAGATTTCCTTTGCGAACTGAACAAACCCATTTATATATTAATTCCTTAAAGACTCATTGTATGCCATTTCTAGAAAAAATAGTGGGTATAGGTTTATCGGTATCCCCCAAAGTGTTAAAATGTTAAATAACATTTTAACACTTTCTGCTATTTCCTCTTATTATTCTTTTTCTGATGCTTCATATAATCCTTTTGTTCATAGATATCTACTAAATCTTCAAAACGTTTGAGTTCACTTTTTTCTAACCCTTCGATAAATAGATTAACAAGTGTCTCAACCATTTCTTTTTGCGTATCCGAATGCCCCATAGTAATCAAAGCAGCGATGCGGTTACGAATATGATTATCGACACGGATATTTACAGGTTCCGTGATAGTCGTGGATAATGTTGCCAAATTATTTGTTGGATTCTCTTTTACCACTTCAGAAGGAGTGGTTTTTTCGATATCACTTCTATTAACTTGGGAATTCACTTCTATCCTTGGTCCGCGGGTAAGGAGTTTCTTTCCGGTTGTTTTACTTTTATTTTTATCATGATCCAATAAAGCCATATGATTCCCCTACCCTTCTAGACGTGTCATAATTTCTTTCGCAACATGGGTGAATGTCTCGTGGACGCGACGGTCATGAATATCTCTATCATTATCCGTAATACCTTCCATATCCATCCGTTTTACCCGTTCCATAATAGATATCTTGTTGTCGAAGATATTTTCTACTCCAAATTCCTCGTAAGCAGATTTCAAAATTTCATCATCTACGCGGGCACCTTTTTTACTTAAGACAGGTAAAATGCCTAAGATATCAACTTTCGAATGAAATTCATCAATAAGGGTTTGTTGTAAGTACTCAATAAACACTTCTGCCCCTGCTAATGAACGTTCTTGTGTCTGCAGGACAACAACAATCTGATCACAGGCATAGAACGCCGTATCATTTAACAAACTTAATGTTGGTGGCACGTCAATAAAAATAAAATCATAAATAGTCTTCAATGGCTCTATTAATTTACTGAAAAAAGCAACCTTTTCTATTTCTGTCTCAAAATTCCGTTCGAGATAACGCGTATACATGGAAAAATCTACTGCATTTGGAATCAGGTGCAAGGTATCACTAATTGGAATCACAATGCTATCTAATGGAATGTTCTCATTGATGGCAGACATTAAAGACGTATCAATCGTAATAATATCGCTGTCAGACGCTTTTGTTTTAAGTAACAGTGAGGTCAGGTTGGCTTGCGCATCAAAGTCAATGATGAGCACCTTTTTCCCTAATTTAGACAAGCTGTATCCAACTAAAGCAGAAGTTGAGGTTTTCCCTACTCCCCCTTAAAGTTTGCAAAACTCATTACGGTAGCTACCATTCATGTACTCCCCCTTTGTGTTATTTAACATTATTATACCCCACATACTTTTTAATGCAATAAATATCTCCCCCACAATACACTCCCCCATAATGTTAAAATGTTAAATAACATAAATGTTAAAATGTTAAATAACATTATCCCATTTTAACACTGTAACACTAATGTTAAATAACATTAGTGTTAAATAACATTTTGATAAAGATTGATATGAAAGCATTCTGAAGATGTCCCCCAAAGTGTTAAATAACATAAATGTTAAAATGTTAAATAACATAAATGTTAAAATGTTAAATAACATTATCCCATTTTAACACTGTAACACAGTATTTTTTTTTGCTGTAAAATCGTTTACAAATCGCGGTTTAATAGGGTATCGTCTAGGTAGTGAAAGACAATTGAATACAAAAAAAGCCCCGTAGACGGCAATCTACGAGACACACAAAACTTCTCTGGTTTTATGTGTCTATTATACCAACCTCTTTTCCGGTTGGCAATAATGGGACTTTTTTAACACTGTAGGGGACAAGCTGCAGCCATGAAAAACTGGGACCAAGGGGACCGGTTTCTCTTTAGCCGCCTCAATAACTAAAGATAGGGGATCACAGGCATTACTGTATGCATGCCTGCCCTGAATGGCGACTACGGCCGATTGAACGGTGGGGGTGGTAATCCTGGGCCGAAAGCCCGGTAACCTAAAACAACGCTCTTAGGGAGGATTTTAAGAGGGTTTTAGGTGTGTTGCACGAACAACACCGACGCATACAGATGTGAAGCAGCGACTGACCGATCCGACGCTAGAAATTCAAATAAAGCACACACATGTTGTACCCTAGTTTGCAGAATTATTTTTTTAATTTTGCATGGCTAGGGTACAACTATGCCCACTTGCTCCTTTCCCTCTCCTCTGCTAGGTTAAGTGAGACCTTAAGTCAATAGCTTTTCTTGCTTTATACCGTTATTTTAAGTTAAATATAGATATAATAATCAAGAAAATAACACAGGAATAAACATGTGAGAGGGGGGTATCGGGATGCCGAAGGCCTTAGCGATGCTTGTAAATATTGAAGAAGAAAATGCAGTGATGTTTTATCTCTTGGAAGAAAAAAAAGACATACAGGTGACTGTAACAGATGATTTAATAGCGGAATTTGAAGCGGCTCTTGGAGAAGAAGAAAGCTATTTTGTCATGCTTGATACGGCATTGAAGCAGGTTGTCTGAGTAATCCGAAAGGGGAAACGTCATGGCGTACAACTATAAAAAGAAAACAGCAGAAGAACGGAAATTAGAAATTGATAGCCTAACCGATGAGATGCATGTCAACTTACGCAACTATGCGACAGATCCGAAAGAGTTAGAAGCTTTTCTCGTTTTTATGAGTCAGTTTTATAATTATTCGTTGAAGAATCAGTTATTGATTCATTCTCAATTTAAAGGTGCGTTTGGTGTTGCGTCTTTTAAGACGTTTAAAGATTGGGGATTCTCTGTCTTAAAAGGGGAAAAAGGCATCAAGATTTTTGTGCCGGTTGAAATTAAGCAATTCAAGACGAAACAGGGAACCTGGAAAAACCTGAGTGCTGCCACAAAAGAAGAAAAAGAGGATCTCGCAGCCCATAAAACAACAGTTGAGACACGAAAACGGGTCAGCTTTAAGTTGGGGACTGTTTTTGATGTGACGCAAACAAATGCGCAGCCAGAAGATTATCCCGATTTGTTTCCAAATCGAAAAAAAGACTTTCAGTATGCGGGGAAACAGATGGTGATTTTGAAGAAAACGTTATTGCGTTATGCCAAGGAAGAACAGATAGGGGTTCAAACAGCGAAAATCAGTAACAGTCCTGCTAAAGGATACTACCGGCCTGATACGCATGCGATTGTATTAAGTGATCGTAATAATGAAAGCGAATCCATTCATACGCTTATACATGAGCTGGCGCATGCAGCCATGCACCATCCGAAAAAAATGGCGCAAAAAGAAACAGCGCTGCAGGAGACACCAGTCTTAGAATACCAAGCTGAAATGACGGCCTATGTGGTGGCACATGCGTTTGGCTTAGATACAAAAGCCCATTCCTTGCAGTATACAGCACAATGGACGAAGAATTTAGAGCATGTGACCGAGCTGGAAAAAGCACTGGAAGAAGTGAAAAGTGTCTCTAGCGAGCTGATTTCACGTTTAGAGAAGCTTTTAGAAAATGAACGACTGAATATGCATGCAGGCTTAAAAGACGCACCAGAAGCCAAAAATAACGGAATAGGGCATGCTTTATTTTCTATTCACACGATTGAACCGATTGCAAAAATTGGCACCCATATGGTTTATGATTTGGAATTGCACTCTGAAACGACTGAACCACAGTTTTATCGGATTTTGACAACCAAAACCCCTGTTGAAATTGGGCAAACATGGAAAGGAGAAAAAAGTGGCGCGGACTGGTTAAAGGAAAATACGCTCACAGCGTTTGTTGAGAAACATCCAGAAATCACCTCGCCGCAAGAAAAAATAGCGAACATAGAGAAAGACTTTCCTGCAGGTCCAGAATTATTGGATACCTATGTTGCAAAAGAACGATCCGAAGGTATAAATAGTGGCTTGTCCCTGTGATTAGAAAGAAATACAAAATGGAAATATTATCCATAATCTAGTTGGAAGAGGAAAAGAGATGCAGATAAATAATTGGCAAACACCACTGAGTCAAAGGCAATTGGAGGTATTCAAGGAACTGTTCGATAAAGCAATCTGTGTTCCCATTACACCGAAAGATCTAGGGATTCTATTGGTACGATTTGGTGATAATGAAGGATGGCCATTACTGGCACAATTGGAGATAGTGGAATTATCAATCGCGGACGCAAAAAAGAAAGGTCTTGCCGAAGGCGCTCTGATTTATATCACACAACAAGAGCACTTAACACGTGTGATATGCCGAAGTCGTATTCGCGATACTTGGGATACGTGGCGGAAAGAATTGAAAGAGAAGTAATCATTTATATCAAAACATTCGAATTTCTATACTAAAATAGCGACACTTGAAAAAACGATAGCGGGAGAAGCACAGCCATTTAATCATTTTATGAAAGAGACGCGTGAGAGAACCAGTCAAACAGGATTAAGGTATTAAAAAATGATTCAAATACATACATATATATTTGAATCATTTAGTACATACGTATATACTATGTGTACGAGGTGATAAATATGAAAATGATTCAAAGAAGTACGCGGAAATCGGGACACAGCGTGATTACGACACTCCCACCCGATGTCTTACAGCAACTCAACTTAAACGTGGGTGATCCCATTGAATATGTTATCAAAGGTGGTCACGTCGAAATCCGTAAAGCAGTCGAAAAAGAAGACGATTTTTTAGCAACGGTTAACGCTGTGATGGACGATTATAGTACGGCCTTAGAAGGGCTTGTCAACCGATGATTCGTTATTTAACCGAACGGGAATTAGTTATGATTAATACGCTGCAGATTCAACGTTACAGCCCGGATGAGCAGATTGGTGTAAAGGAACCAACAGCCTTGAACATGTGTGTGGCTTTACCAAAACAGGCTGTATTTGGTAAAGAGCTCTATCCGACTCTGTTTGATAAAGCAGCCATATTGTACCAAAAACTAGTTCAGAAACACTGTTTTCACAATGCCAATAAGCGGACCGCACTGGTGGCGGTTCATACATTTTTACGTTTAAATGGTGTGACATTAACCGTTAGCAATAAAGAAATAGAAGACTATACGGTAGCGATTGCCACGGATAAAGACCTCACCTGGGAAGCTATTTCTTCATGGCTCGAAGTGCATTCAAAATAAACGAACTTTCTAATCGGCGTCGTTAAAACCAGAAAATGATACTGGTGAACTAATCACTAATAGCATTTATTATAAGCCTTAATTAAAAACGAGAGGGGCTAGTTATTTCCTAGCCCCTTCTAAAAGCATTATAAAATATCAAAACCGTTAGCATGAAAGATTGGGCTGTTGTTAAATATTTTCAGGTTCTGCAAAATATTTATAATCGAGATAGATAAGAATGTCTATACAGCGAATTTCAATGTTTATGGTACGCTAATTTATGGCCTATTTGCCATGAACACCACGCACGATGGTAACGTGTGGAAGTATTGCAAACGTCATTTATTTCATTACAAATACCTCTTATTACTGCACAGTAACAATCACTGTTATAAAAATTAACTAATGATTTAGCTAAACTTGTTCCACTTTTACTGTAATGTTTATTATCTGAATTAGGACCATTGAATCTATTACAGTGAACTAAATCTCCATCTCTATAAACTTTTGAGCCGTGAGGTGGTGCACTGAAAATCGGCATATATAACCCACTTCTGGCGTGTTTTATTATCTGCTTGGTCCATGTCTTCAAATAAATCACCAAGATTAATAGTAGTGCCAACTACACTATCTGCTATTTCAAAACTAAGCTCTTCTTCTGTCTGTACTAAAGTAGGGACTTCTCCTGTAAAATCCCACCCTTGACTTTTTAAAATAGCCATGTCTTCTTCGGACACTATACTTAAATCCAGGTGTGGAGCAATCATAACAAATGACGTTTCTCCAGATTCATCAGCATAAACACTCTCTCCGTTAAGTAAGAAAAATGAAACGAATAAAAGTGAAAAAAGTCCTAACAATATTTTTTTCATTCTTAAACCTCCCCTAATAATTTTAAGATATGATACATATATCACAAATTGGAAGGAAAGCGTTATGAAACTTGAAATATATTACAATAATTTAGAAATTCGCCTTTTTGTTTTATTTACTTTAAATATTATTTTAAGTAGCTTCTACCTGAAATATCTCAATCATTCAAATCGTGGCTCATTGCTTAAACAAAAAAAAGACATTTATTTATTGCTAATAACATATTGGATTTTATTTAATGGAATTTTTTTTCCTTTAATTACTTTAAATATTATTTTAAGTAGCTTTTATTTGAAGTATCTCAATCATTCAAATCGTAGTTCATTACTTAAACAAGAAAAAGACATTTATTTATTGCAGTTAACATATTGGATTTTATTTACTGGAGGCTTCTTTGTAAAAAGTTTACCATCCAGTTCTGGGAATGTTATTGGTTACTTTGCTTCTGAATTTCTAATATTATCAATTATTTTTATTAGTTATACTTTTTTACTATGGAAATTATTCAACAAAAAAAGATTTGATTTTGGTATATTCTTTTTCACCATCCCCCTAATTATGCTGTTTTGTTTTGTTCTAGGTATTGTTTAGGGTTATTCACTTAAATTAGCTAAAAAATATTTCAAATACTCTAGCTCTTTTTTAGAAAAAAGGGCGTACTTATACACTATACAGCCTAACAACCCTAAGGCAGATAAAAAAGGTTCGACATGCAAACAGGAATATTATAAAAACAGTCTGCGTGACTTGGGTAGTAGCGGGGAAAATTAAAAAGTGGGCACTAAAAACTGCATGGAAAATGCTAAAAGAACTCTTTTTTTGAGGTATAATAGCGCTTGGCAACTTGGTGCTGTTCATGAAAGACTTGATTTCGTTAGTTATCGCACCACTTCTTGTGGGACTAATATTAGTATTGGTTGATCATTGGTTAGATGATTAGCGGTAACAAGCAAGTTGCCACCTAACCCACACGTCTGTCGTCGCAGCAGACGCAAAAAAAGCCACGCCTACTACGAATAGGCGTGGCTTTGTGTCGTCCATGAGACTTCATTTCGTTATCGCAACGCTAGTATAACATGAGTGAAAAAAAACAACAATATCCAGTTTTTAATCACATAAATGCCATCTGTATGCATGAGTCCTTCTTCTATACTAAGCGGTAAGCGATATTCTTTAATAATATTTTCCATATTCAATGTACCGGCGCGTCCTGCATAATTTTGGGCATAGTTTTCTAATGTAAAATCGTGTTGATGTTGTGCAAGTAATTCTTTGTAAATCTCAAATGATACAATTTCAGAGTTGATTAACAAACCATCTAAATCAAAAATAACAGATTTTATGCGCATGTGTAAGTTCTCTTTTCGATAACTAGAGTAATAAAATCATAGCATTGTATCTGTTAACAGCTAAATAAAAATTCTATTTTTTTACCTGCAATTTAAATTCTTTATCGTTTTCTGAATCATAATCAAGGAGAGTATGCGAAGTATCTCTCACTATTGTTCCTTGAATTTAGGAGTCTTTTTACCTTTGACATACTCAGCGAACATCTTTAATAACTCTTCTGTTTCTTCGACTGATAAGTGTTCCGATTCAAAGTATTTCTCAAGAAGAGCGCCTTTTTGAATCAAACGTCGCGTTCTTTTTTTTCGCTCAATTTGATGATCGCGCGAAAGAGAACGTTCCAACCGGTTTTTCTCTTGTTCTAATTTTTTAATGCGTGTCATACTGGTTCTGCTCATTAGGATTATCGGAGATGCTAACGTGAGATTGTTCTAGATTATTTTTAAATTGGTTGGCTAATCGCTTCATTTCTTTCTTGGTTAATTGATCATAATCCAAATTCAGTGTGGTAATGATTTCTTTCCCAAAATCTTGCTCAATCTTTTGTTTTTCGAATGCAATTTCCTCTTTTATTTTCTTCAGTTGCTCTAATTTTTTATTAATCGTTGCCATTGTATTTCTCCTCTCTGACCCTAAATCAATGCCTCAAATAAACGCGTTAGTTATTAAAACGCTTCCAAATAAAGTATGCCATAAGTGAATGAGTTTGGAAAACAAAAAGGACGTGATATAATAATCCCTGTAAAGGGCGCACTTATACTCCATCTTTTACTTCGTAAAAATGGCGTTGCTATTTGTGCTGATTAATTGGCGTGGGGTTTAAAATTCGCCTCCGGCTCATGTTGAAAAAGATAAAAGAATGTAAAAATAAGAAAGGATGAACCCAAATGGCACTCTATCATTTTTCCGGACAAATAATTTCGCGTAGCAAAGGCCAGTCGGCTGTCGCTAGTGCTGCCTACCGCAGCGGGGAAAAGCTGTACGATGAACGCTACGGGCAAACGAAATTTTATAAGCGTGACGCCCAACCCATTGCGTTTATATTAAAGCCGGATCATGCACCGGATTGGTGCTTAACTCGTGAACGCCTTTGGAATGCAGTTGAAAAAAATGAGAAGGCAAAAAACTCGCAACTCGCTCGGGAATTTAATGTCGCATTGCCGGTTGAGTTACCACTTGATGAACAGATTGCATTGACCAAAGACTATTGCCAAACGGCGTTCGTAGAACGTGGCATGGTGGCCGACGTAGCGATTCATTTAGATGATAAACAGAATCCGCATTTCCATGTGATGTTGACGACACGTCCCTTTGATGAACAAGGCAAGTGGGGAATCAAATCACGGAAAATTTATTTATACGATGAAGAAGGCAATCCTTTGTATACGAAGAGTGGTTACCGTGCCAATCGAAAAGAGAATGTAACCGATTGGGATAGCAAAGAAACCATGCACGCTTGGCGAAAAGGCTGGGCTGATTTAACGAATGTGTATTTAGAAAAGAACGGTTTCTCAGAACGGATTAGTGAAAAATCCTATGCCGAATTAGGCGTGACGAAGCAACCCACAATCCATGAAGGTTATGTGGCCAGACAGATGGAAAAAAGGGGGCGCATGAGTGATCGCGTTCAAATAAACGTCCTCATAAAAAAAGAAAATGCAGCAAAAGAACTCTTACAAGATGTCAAAGAGGAAATCCAATTGTCAGAAGAAAGCGATGGGATTCACCGTCTTTTATCACCAGATGAGAAGAAACAGATTGCGGCGTTATCGAAAGACCTGAAGCTCTTTATTAATTACGATAACGTGATTGAGAAGAAACGCATATTGGTGAATTGGTTGACCAATGAGCAAACACAGGCACTCTTTTCAGAGGAACCGTCACGTATTGAAACCATCTTGGCCCAGGATCAAAAAGTAGAAGAAGCGTTTGCGTTGCTTACGAAAGAAAGCAACCGGATTGTGTCGCGCTACTATCCGTCGTTACAGACCAATCACCTTAGTCAACATGCCCTCAATCGTTTGGCTGAAGTGACAATCCAACGTAATCAGCCACTCACTCAGGAGGAAGCCAATCGGCTTTTAACAGAAGAAACACAATACGAATTAACGCATTACCTAAAAATAATTGCGAAACGTCCTTTAGAAACGTATGATGAATACAATGCGAAATATGAGCGCTTACAAAATCAAGTGGACACCTTTAAGAAGACCCATCAGCTGTCACATTTTTCACCTGACACCTTACAGGCGCTCACACCAGCGCAACAGGGTGCATTAAAAGCCATCGTAAAGGATTTAGAACGGACCAAACTTGCGTTGACGGTTATCAACGGCTATTACGAAGCGAAAATAAACCGTCAGTTCCCGACGTTAGACGTGGCCGCCTTAACGATTCAAGAGCGTGTCTTATATGGGGATACCATTGACTACTACGGCAACCGACTCACGCTAAACGCTTTAGAAAATATAACCACACAACCGCTCTTCAAATACGATGATGCCGCCTATGAACTGGTGGCGCGTTATGTACAAGAACCAAAGAAACGGGCAGAAATCCAAGCTATATTGGCCGAAATGTATCCGACACTCGCAGAAGAATTAGCGAATCCGCGTATGCGTACGCTGGTATTCAATGAACTAATGGAAAAAGGAATTGTCGCGGATGAGACGCTTACGGCTTATGTCCAATCGGTTCAACAAGCACCTGCTGCAGAAGTATTTAGACCACGGAAAGTATCCTTGCTCTTCCAGACCCTTTTCCGACCAGAGAAACTGGAACAAATACTGAATCATCTTGCATATGAAGAAGCGCAACAAATCCATGAAACGGAACGTGAACACAAAAAAGCCCTCCGGAAAAAGAAACACAATCGGATGAAAGGGCTACGTGGCAACCGCTAGAGAGGAGCCTCCTATTGAAGATCACATTTTCTTTTACCGACGCCCATTACCAGGAACTCGTGGAACGCGCTCATTTTATGGGCGTTTCACGTACAGCCGTTATTTTGTTGCATTTGTATCTGTATGAAGGAATCTTTTCCGACCTTTCACTGGAAGAATTACAACTGGATCTGAATCCGTGCGAAGTAGCACGGAATAGCATTCAAGTCTTAGTCCCAGACCCACTTGTGTCCAAGTATCAACACCATAAGACGTATTTCCTGTCGGGTAGTGCCTATTTCACAGGATTTTTAAATGTAGTAATTGAGAAAACGACTGGCTTGTGGCATACGAGACCGACCTTGCAGGAACGTACACCTACGACCCTGTCACTTGATCAACGGATTATTGATCAAGTGGAAGACTTTTCCAAAGAAACGGGTTTGCAATTCTCCGTGATTGCGGCCTACTATGTGACGTATGCGCCACTTCCGCTCGGCACGCCACGGTCATATGAGGCAACGGATAAAGTCCAGTTTGGTTTGCGACTCACTGACAGGGCCCACTATCAGTTGAAAGAACGTGCCATCCGGAAGAAGATGAAACCGAACCAAGTGCTCTCGCTTGGTTTTCAAGATTTTATGGATAAAAAGATTCTTCCAGGGGGATATTAGTTGTAATCGCTTTCCCTGTCCTTTATTATATCTATAAAGAGCAAACAATCTTCATGGATATAAACAAAAGTGGGGGATGGGATGATTGTCGAAAAATGGTTTGATAAAACGTCTCCGGTTTTAATTTTACGTGACCATGAAAAAGGCTTGGTCTATGATGCTGCGTTACAAGCCAAACCGCCTTCTGAGCAAAAACGTCTATTACAGGAAGAGGGCCAACCCCTGGTACCTCTGCGACACATGCTATTAGAACAACACGCCAAACGTCAACTCATCATTCACCCGTTTCGTTTCCAGCGTTTTTTAGAGAATCGGGGCGAACATGCCGCCGTTCCGCACGTCCGAGCCGTTGATTTTTCAGACATTCACACAAACAGCCGAATCCTCTTAAATGAATTAACCTTTATTGGTGCCAGTGTGGCGCAAGGCTTTATTGATTTTTATGGCATTGAAATCGCTGGGATTGTGGCGTCCTATGAACGGCGCCTCCGGATTATTTCGGAAGAAAATAAAGAAACAGGCCAAACGGCCGTTTATATCAGTAAACTGTCCCAAGGCCACGTGAAACACCTGTCACCCGACTTACAAACACCTGAGACCGCCCAAGAGACCCTCCGTCACTTTCAAAAACAGCAGGCAGCCAACCGCCGCGTTGCGACTGATTCCCCGTCCATGACCTTGACACAGAAAAGGGAGGATGACCCCTATGAAAAAGAATAGAAAGACACTCATTGGTACAAGTTTAGTGGGATTCTTTATGATGAACCCCGTTTTAGCGAGCGCCAATGCTGCTCAAGTCGAAGCCAAGCTACAAAGTGCTGGAAACATCGTCCAATCCTTACTGACTGGATTGGTGGTTCTGGTCGGTGTATGCGTGGCTCTTTTTATTATCATTAAACGTTTACCCCAAGCAGATAACCCGCATGAAAAGAATGAAGTGTACCAAGCAATCGGCCGGGTAGCGGGTCTTGTTGCCTTAGCGGCGGCTATTGTGTGGCTCTTACCTTGGGTGTACGGCTTATTCGTTTAAAAAGGAGGGAGTGAAGCATGGCAAAAAAAGGAAAGGAATTTATCTTTGCGGATAACGTAAACGCCTCCTACGGCGCTTTTTTTGGTCTTAACTTGAAGGATCTTGCCGGTCTGGTACCGAGTTTCCTTTTGTCCCTGTTAGTGTTGGCGGTGCCGCCTTATACCGTTCTGTTTATGGGAATCAAGTTGTTTTTATTTTTCTTTATCAACGTGGCAGCCATTGCGATTAAAGTCTCGCGTCCAGTCAAATACCGCAACAATATTACCTTGCAACAGTACCTGACCTTCAAAAAAGGGTATCAAAATCGGCAAAAACGTTACTATATCCGTCCGGTTCGCAAAGCAGGTGAGGCAGAATGATGGGATTCAAAAAAGATAAAATTAAAACCAAAAGACAGGCCGATCTAACGCCCTTATTTGATTACGAACCCCAACAGTTGGATCTTGGGAAAGCGTCCATTCATGATATGAGCCTGATCCAGGCCCAGTATTACGATTTTCTGGTCACAAAAACAGGTTACCTCGTGTGTTTGTTAAAAGGAACGGGGATTAATCTGGATTTACTGAATGCTAGTGAACAAGAAGACGTGTTTAATGAATTCAATGCCTTTTTAATGAGTACGTTGGAAGAAGCGGATGTCCACCAGTACTTGGACATGACCATTCCCGTGGCCTTTGATGATTACGTGCTGTTCTGGAAGAAACGCTACTTACAGGTTAGAGAAGAAGAGCCGGATAATCAGGCCAAAATAACGTTACTTGCCAGTTATGTGGACTATTACCAAACCTTACAGTCCACGAATGAAATGAGTACAAAAGTGCATGTCATTGTTTTGCGAGAGAAATTGGCCGATAAAAGTAAGACCAGTTTGGAACTGGCTGCTCTGCATTTGACGGAAAAGAGTCAACATTTTATCCGTGAACTGGAAAGCAGCCTGGAAAGTTATGATATGGCCGTCACCCGACTCAACGCCCATGAAATCCGAGGGATCTTGAAGCACCTCTTCAATTTTTCTCAGCATTAACCACAGGAGGTGCGTGTATGCAGCTGTTCAAAAAAAAGAAAGAAACAAAATCGGAACGTCCTGTTCCATCCGAAGACTTGCGTAATCTGGACGATTTTTTAGACCGCACTAGTTTAGACGCTATTTACCCGTTTTCGTTTGAGGAATTTCCCGACCATATCGAAAGTGGCGATAATTTCATTCGCGTGATTGCGATTGTCGATTATCCCAAAGTACAGTATGGCAACTGGTTATCAGAATTGAAACGCAAGAAAGGGAATATCACGATTGTTCAGTTTCTGGAAGGCAGTTCCTCTTCTAAGATGGTGACGCACTACAACGATACGATTAAAAACAAGGAAGCCGAATTACTTAAAACCTATGACCCCTTGAAACAGAAGAGACTCCAACAGCAAATCGACACAGCCAACCGTCAATTGGATAAGTACCTGGAAAATCATTCCGGGTATATTTACCAGTACACCTACATTTATCTCCAAGCGCAGACGCGCGCGATTCTGGACGACTTAACGGACAGTATCCAAAAGACCCTGATCAAATTGCAGATGAAAGCCATTACCCCGATCAAAGGCATGTTTCAGACCTTCTGGTCCGCCATGCCGATTGCCGAAAATTTACTCAAAGACTATACCTATAAAGAATCGAATACCGAAATCGCGTCCAGTATGTTCTCCTTTGATGACGCGGAAATATTAAACCTTTCGGCACGGAGTGACGTAGAAGGCATTAACCGCGATACCAATAGTCTGGTAGCTATTGATTATCTCGATAAGAAGCATTCCCTTAACCAAAACATGGTGGTCATTGGAACCAGTGGGGTCGGTAAAACGACCTACATGATTCAAAAAATCCTCCGGTATGTCGCGAAAGGTGTGAAAGTCTTTATCGTTGATCCTGAAAATGAATATTCCGAGATTGTCTCTTTATTAGGCGGAACGGTGGTCCACTTATCTGCGAATGCGCAAACGAAAATCAATCCTTTGGAGATTTTTTCAGAAGACATTGCTGATATGGCGGATGATATTCCGGTTACGATGGGACTTCTTTTAAAAGATAAAATCCAGCGTGTCAAAGGGTTTTTTCAAGTCTTAAAGCCTGATTTGACACAAGTTGAAAAAGCCGTCATTGATACGGTCTTACGACGCACCTATGAAGCAGCGGGGTTGTTTGCGGCAACCAATATTCAGACCCTGACCGCGACGGATTATCCCGTTTTAGCAGATGTGTATGTGCAACTGGAGCGCTTAAAGCAAGAAGACGCGGACCGCTTTGGGATTGTCCGGGATTTTTATTATATTCTGGAAAGTTACGTCCACGGCTCAACGACCTTGTTCAATGGGCATACGAATATTGATATTACAGCTGATCTCGTGTCCTTTGATTTAAAAGCCTTGCAAAGTGAAGCCGACGTGCAAGCGGCTGCCTATTTAAATACATTTAGCTTTTTGTGGGATGAAATCACGAAGAATCGGCATGAGAATATCAAACTATTCGTGGACGAATTCCATTTCCTGACCCTGAATCCGGATGCCGCACAGTTTTTCTATCAAGCCTTTAAACGGTTCCGAAAATACAATGCGGGTGCGATTGCCGGTACGCAGCAAATTCAGGACGTGCTGGACGGCACCATGACCGACGGCCGCAATGTGGGTGAAGCCATTATCGGGAACAGTTATACGAAAGTCTTCTTTGGCCTTGATGACAAAGGAGTGGAAGACCTCACCGAAAAATTACGGCTCGCCTTTTCGGAAAAAGAAAAGAAATTATTGGCGCGCCGGAAACAAGGGGAAGCCCTGATTATTCATGGTTCCCAACGCGCGTTTATGAAAGTGACATTAACCGAAGAAGAACTCCGTCTCGTTGATCCGGAACAGTATGCCGAACGCTATCAGAACGATCCGTCTGTCTGTCCGGACTATGAAGCCCGTATTCGTATGACGCCAAGTGAACTGATGGAAGTCCATAACTTCACATACGACTAAAGGAGGGATGCAGGGTGTTAAAGAATAACAATTTTCATATGTCTCACTTTGAATGTGGCAGTAGCCACCTCGAAACGGATCACCTGGTTTTAGAATTATCTCACGACCATTTTTCCTACCAACGAATCCGTGAACTGGCACCAATCCAAGAGTCCGCGCCTTTGTTTTTGGATTTAACCGACATTGCAGAAGGTGAGACGCACGTCCGGTTGACCTATCACGTCTCCGAACGGATCAAGCCGTTTCGTGCCTTACAAACAGAAGAATACGCGGTGAAGCTCGCAATCTGCCACCAACTCATGCAAGATCAGGTATTGGCTCACACGGCCGACTATGTCAGTCTGCACCCGTCGACACTTTTTTATTACCCGATGCAAACGGTGCGTTATACCTACCGTGCGAATGCTATGATGCCACGCGAGGCAAAATGGTTGCCCGTTAAACGGTATCAAGCCCTCATCCTGTCGGTTTTAACAGGTGTTAGCTATGAGATTTGTTTGACCGACACCGCCAGCGTGAGTCGGAAAGGGAATGCCTTGATTCAATCGCTTGCCGAAGCACAAACGCCATTGGAACTGACTGCGATTATTGCTGACGCGTATAACTTTGTCGTGTATGCGGAGATTCAAAATCGTACCACGTTCGCCAGTGGCTTCAAAAAGAAAACCCTCTACGGGTTCCTTACGAGTGCTGTTTTGGTGCTGGGCGCAGTGGGAGTCACCCGTTATTGGGGCAATCAAGAACGTGACACCGCTGTAGCAGGACTCGAAGCCCAATTGGTGCAGCAGGAACAGGAAATTCGGGCCCAGAACCATTTGCTGCAGGGGGAATACACCCAAGCTGTTCAATTGTATGCCGAAAACGGGAAAGACCCGGCCTTTCTAGCGGACTTGTATTTTCAAAATGGTCTCTATCAAGAAGCCCTGAATCTGGATCCGACTTACTTGGAGCCTGTCGTTCAGGCACTCTCTGCCACCGGCGAACACAGTCGCATTATTGATTTGACGCTGCCAGAAGAAGCAGCTGACTTACAGGCATTGTTGCAGTTGGAGAAACACATTGTAGCCTACAACACAGAAGCCCTCCTGAATGCTTTACCATTTTTAGAAAGCGAAGCGACCGCCACACGGATGGGGGAAGCCTTTTTGGCAAATAATCACTTGGCGGGTGCAGAGAAAGTATTAGAAAAATTTGCAATCACCACTCTGGAACTGGAGCTCGCGATTCGTCAAACCGAAGCCGATCTCGCACAAGCCGAACAGGTCCTATCGGAAGTAAAAGACGATGATAAGCAGAAAGAAGAGAAGAGAAAAGTACAGGAAAATACGATTGCGCAATTAACGGAACGCAAAGAAACACTCCAATCGCAACTGCATGCAGAAAAGAATGGAGCGAACCGTGATGGATAGAGGTGAAACCCCATGGCACAAGTCGCTTTATACCGGGTAAAAGCCACATTTTGGAAGGCACTTATCTGGCTCACTTTGGGAATTGTGTTGTTTATCAGTATTGTCTTTTCCTTTTTCTCCCTTCCCAGTATCCCAAGTGGGGTATCAAACAAAATACCAGCCACGGTTTGGACGTATCAGGACGTGGTGGAAGCAGAACTACAGGCATACAACTTAGAAAGCTATACTGAGCTCGTTTTAGCGCTGATCACCGTTGAAAGCGGTGGGGTTGGCGGGGATATTATGCAAGCCAGCGAAAGCCAGGGGCTCCCGCCGAATACGATTGCCGATCCGTTGTATTCTATTGAAGTGGGTGTTTCTTATTTTGCTTCTTTGATGCAAGAGATGACGGAAAAAAATGTGGATATTGAAACGGTTCTGCAAAGCTATAACTTTGGGACTGCCTATATCGCACATGTGGCCGAAAACGGCGGCACCCATACGCTTCCCTTAGCTGAAGTCTATTCCCGTGATGTGGTGGCTCCCAGTTTGGGCAATACAACTGGTGCCACCTATGCCTATCCACACCCGCTTGCGAAGGAGCACGGGTCTTATTTGTATCAAGATGGCGGTAATTTTTATTATGCGAATTTGGTGATGAGTTTTTTGACTGCTGCGGAAGAAGCGGGAGCCTTTGCGTATCCGGTGGCTGATCTCGTTATGACCTCTGCCTATGGCATGCGGATTGACCCGGTTACCGGCGGTCTCAGTCCACATAATGGTGTGGATTTTGCGCCGCGGAATGGCGGCACGCCTCCCATTTACGCGGTCCAATCTGGAACCGTGATAGAAGCCCGGTATGATTTTTCCTATGGGTATTATGTGCGACTGGATCATGGTAGTGGGGTGGAAACCCTCTATGCCCATTTATCGGAACTGGGCGTTTCAGTGGGAGATACCGTGACAACGGGCGACCCAATCGGCGTCATGGGAACCACTGGAAAATCAACCGGGGTGCATTTGCATTTTGAAGTGTGGCTGGAAGGTGTTCGGGTTGATCCGACCCCTTACTTAAACCAATCGGAAGGAATGGTGAATCTATGAATCTGAACCGGCTGTTAGTAGGGAGTGTCCTGGGTCTTTTATTTTTGGTGATGAGTGGCTCTCTCTTCCTATTGGTACGTGAGAATCACAATTTGAAAGAAGCAGCAACGGAATCCCAATCCATCGCTTTTGAAGACTCATATAGCAGTGAAGAAATAGAAAAACTGAATCAGGAAGACGTGAGGCAAACAGATGCTTCTGCCAAAGCACTATTTGTGGAAGGCGTCTTTCAGCAGTTCCTGCCTTATACCGAAGACACCTATCTTTCTCGTTTTGACGGCGTTGCGGACAAACTGGACGACGCTGTCTTGGACCAGTTAAAAGGCATGGTCGCCACACTGGAACCGGGTATCCAGGTCCAAAACACGGTACAGGACCTCGCTGTTTATACGAAAGGAACAGACACGGATCACTATTTAGTTGTCGCGCGTGTCTCCTTGCAAGTGGGGGAAGGGATAGATTCCGTGTATACACAGGTTTATCAAGCCACACTCGCCCCTGGTGAACCGTACAGGATTCAAAGCATGGCGTCGCTGGGGAGTATCACCCCCTTTGATAGGGAATAGAAAGAGAGGAAACCGGTATGCAAAAAGTAGGCAAGCGCCTGATGTGGTATGTCATAACAGTTTTAATTTCGTTGTTTTGTTTATTAATTGGTGTTCAATTGTTACTCGCATTCTCAGCTTTGAAATTTTCCTTTACCAGCGCCGATTTATGGCGGGTGGTGGCTGAAACAACGCGCCACCCGATTCAAGCAGGCCAAGCATTGGTGGCGGCTCGCAATCCTCTTTTCCTGTTGGGGAGTATAGGGATTATCTTGTACGGTGTTTACATACAGGTTCGCTTTTACAGGGGCAAGAAAGAGGGTTGGGAAGTGGACGAACAAAATCCCTACCATGGCTCCGCGCGCTGGGCACGGCCCAAAGAAATCTTTGACGGGCAAAATTTCGTGGCCAAAAGCCAAAACGATATTCTAGCAGCTTTCACGGATTCATTGAAACAGGGAGAGGAGAGGTGACATGAGCGGCACGATACTCGGAATTTATAACAACAAATTCGTGGTCCAGCCAACGGATTCCAAACCAAATCGGAACGTATTGGTATTAGGTGGGCCTGGTTCCTATAAAACCCAAAGCTATGTGATCACCAACGTCTTCAATGAAACAGAAAACAGTCTGGTCGTGACCGATCCCAAGGGCGAGGTCTATGAATACACAGCGGATGTGAAACGGCGACAAGGCTATGATGTCCGTGTCCTGAATTTTGCCAACATGATAGCAAGTGACCGCTATAATCCCTTGGATTATGTTTCCAAGGACGGGGAAGCGACCACCGTCGCCACGAAAATCGTCGATGGGAATAACAAGGGTGGCAAGAAAGATGTCTGGTACTATTCGCAAATCCGCTTGTTAACGGCGCTTGTCTTATATGCGGTCCATGAATTACCACCTGATCAACGGAATATCGGGGGCATACTGGATCTGTTGCAAGCCTATAATCCTTCGGAAGGGGAAACGGGCGACAAGGGATTGGACGATTTGTTTGCCGTACTGGAATTCAAACACCCAGCAAGGCGCGCCTATGAACTGGGCTATAAGCACGCACGGGGGGAAATGCAGGGCAGTATTATCATGTCGCTGTTGACCACCCTGGGAAATTATGTGGACGAAGAAGTGAATCAGTTTACTCATTTTTCAGACTTTAACCTGCAAGATATCGGCAAGCGGAAACTCATCTTGTATATCATCTTGCCTGTCATGGATAATGAGTTTGAAGGCTTAACCGCGCTATTTTTCACGCAACTGTTTAGCCAGTTATACACCCTGGGAAAAGAAAACCATGCGAAAATTCCGCAACCGATTACGTTCATATTGGACGAGTTCGTGAATCTCGGTAAAATTGAAGGCTATGAAGAATTCTTAGCGACGTGTCGCGGGTATGGGATTGGCGTTTCAACGATTATTCAAACGCTGACGCAGCTCCAGGATAAGTACGGAAAAGAAAAAGCCGAAAGTATTTTAGGGAATTGTGCCGTGAAGTACTGTCTCAATGCGTCGAATAATACAACCGCTGAATACATTGTAAAGGAACTAGGTAAAGCCACTGTTCGGGTGGAAACAGAAGGCGAGAGCACGCAGCATGGAAAAGAAAACACGTCTAATAGCACCAGTGCCAATGAAAGCTACACCAGTCGAGACCTCATGACCGTGAGTGAAGTGAAGCAACTACCAGATGACACGGGTATTCTCATCTTCTTAAATAAACCACCGTTAAAAGTCAAAAAAGCGATCCAATTCAAGATTTTTCCGCAACCGACGGAACTGTTGAATCAGACGCATTACCGTTCACAGCCAACGGATGAGCAGCTTCTTCGCTTTGAACAGAAGCAACGCACGTACGTCGCACAACGTGAAGCCGCGGCAGTGAATGCGGAAGAAAAGAAAAAAGAACTGGAAACAGCGAAACAGTTAAAAGAAGAAACAATCGCGGCGCAAGAGGAACAGGAACTCTTGGATTTCTTCGCGGAATAGAAAGGGTGAGGGGAAATGAATAAAAGACGACGAATACTGTTGGCGGGCATTGCTTTCCTTTTAACAGCATGCGGGGGATTTGAACCCGAAACAGCCTTAAACGAGAGTCGCGAACAACTAACTGCTTTCTTTACTAGCTATGAAGATGATGAAGTTGTGGCGGACTATACCCAGGAAAGTGTGACAGCTTTTTTAGAGGGCGATGTTTCAAATTACTTCAGTGACAATTTCAAAGAAGAAATTCCAGGTTTAATCGAAAAAATTCCTTTTGAAGAAACGACACTGGATCCTATACCGAACAAATTAGATTTTTTAGATGATTCAAATAAACAAGTTTTATGGACGAAATATGTCATTCACGATTATGAAATAAACTCTGATAATGAACAAGTGATTTTTGAGGTTAGTAGTGAGGAGTATGGTATGCACTCAAATGATTTGAAAATTACAATGCACCAGGAAGATGGCGAGTGGAAGATATTCAGTATTAGTGAATAAGGGGTGCCATAAATGGGTGATAAAATATTAAGGATGTTTCTAGAGTGGGTGGAAGACGGAACGACAACAATTTTTAATATACTATCCGAGTTTATCTTTGGTTACGACGGTCTTAACGGTTTTGCGACGAACTTGTATGGTGTTTTTGTCTTCTTTGGTGGGATTCTACTGGTTGTCATGGTTCTGGTAAAAATTCTAATTTATCAACTTAGTGAAGCAGAAGGATCCGCCGAAGCTGATATTTGGTCCATGATTGTGGGTATATTAAAGTCATCCTCTATGGTTTTAATACTACCAACGTTGTTATATTTTATTATGAACCGTTTTGTTCAGCCTTTAGGAGATTACATGTTTGGCTCCATTGGTATCCTAACAATAGAAGACTTAAAGTCACTTCAAGACTCAGATAAATTTGTACAAATATTCAATACGACTTTTAGTACCTTAGTAGCGAGTATCCTTATCATGGTAGTCATTGGCGTATTCTTAGTAAAAGTCTGCATTGTCCATGCGGAACTCTTGATATTGGAGCTGACCAGCGTATTTGCGGCTATTACTATTATTAATGATGAACATAACTATATGGGCATTTGGTGGCGCGAATTCTTGAGTCAGATTGTGACCTTGTTGTTGGAAATCGTATCGATGTTACTGTTTACACAGATTCTTATGTCTGATGATTTTAATTGGGTGAAGCTAGCCGGGTTAATTGGGATGGGATTTGTCATTATCAAAGGCCCAAGTGTTGCGAAATCCATGTGGTTTACAACCGGTAGTGGAAGGAGCACGATTTCAGGTGCTAAGATGTTGGCGAATGCTGCAATTAGAAGGAGATAGCTTCCAAATAAAGAGCACCAATAAAACTCATTATAAATGGAAAGTTTTATTGGCGCTTTATTTTATGCTAAAATTCACTCTTTTATACTACAAAGGTCTTATATCTCCAGAATTTATTGCTTCTTTGTAGCTTCCATATGACTTATTAATAATGGCTGCATTTTTTCCTCGGGAGCGTCAATAATTTTGTGTAAATGGTTCTTCCCTACTGTAGATTGTTTCTAATTCTCCATCGGTTGACTCAGCATTTGTTCGAGCTCGCCTTCGGCCTGTTGGAAACCTTTATGACTGCGACCTAGGAATTTTTGGTTGTAAGTATCAAAAGACGAGACTAAGAAACGTTCCATCGACTCTTCATTTTGGAACTGTTCCTTGCGGTGGCTGTATTTCTTGATTTGCTTATTAAAGGATTCAATCAAGTTCGTAGAGTAAATAGTCTTGCGTATGGCTAATGGGAAATCATAGAAAGTGAGCAGGTAATCGTTCGAAAGGATCGATTCCACCATTTTTGGATAGCTGGTTTTCCATTTTTCCGCAAAAGCACCACGTGCTTCCAATGCCGCCTTTTTAGATGACGCTTGATACACCATTTTAAAATCATCACAGACTTCCTTACGATCATCGACACGCACTTTGTGACTGATATTACGGGAAACGTGCACACAGCAATGTTGAAAACGGGCTTTGGGGTAGAACCGCTGCACGGCCCCTGCCATCCCCTTTAAGCCATCCGTGATGAAAAGGAGGACGTTTTTCACGCCACGTTCCTGGAGGTCTATTAAAATCTCTTCCCAAATCGTGATAGATTCAGTTGGTGCAATCGCATAGCTCAACACTTCCTTTGAACCGTCCGGGCGAATGCCAACTGCGATATGAATGGCTTCCTTGGCGACGGTTTTCCGCTTTAAAGGGATATAGGTTGCGTCCATATAAATAGCGGCATAACGGTCATGAAGCTCACGTTCCTTAAATGAAGTGACTTCTTCCGTAAATGATTTAGTCATATTGGACATGGTTTGGGGCGTGTAGTGATGCCCATACATTTTCTCAATCAAGTCTGCGATTTCCGACATGGTGATACCTTTTCGGAAGAGGTGAATGACGGTATCCTCTAAGGTATCATTCGTCCGTCTATAAGCAGGAACAGTCTGTTGCTTGAACTCGCCGTTGCGGTCGCGCGGAATCTGGAGATGAAGTTCCCCGTACTCGGTCTTGACCGTACGGTCATAGGAGCCGTTACGAGAATTACCCGTGTTAAAACCAATGCGATCGTACTTTTCGTAATCCAGGAAAGCCGTTAACTCCGTTTTGAGAAGCGTATTGACAGCTTTTTCCAAATGGACACGGAATAATTCATTCAAATCGCCTTTGTTCGCTAGAGTCTTTAGAATTTCTGTAGTAAAATCGTTCATATGGAAGTCCTCTTTTCTGTGAATGTGTTGTGGTAACTCTATTCTACAGAAGGGACTTCCTTTTTTCTATTTACACAAAATATTTTACACTCTCTAACTTTTATGTTAAAATCAATTTAGTGAAGTATGGTTAAGCTACCCATTATATTATTAAGTAGATATTCATTGACAAATATTAATGCCATGTTGTATCGTTAAAATTACATTTAATAAGAAAGGGTGACCCAACTACATGAAGTACTAATCCTAATGATGAAAAGAAACAATTATTTAAGGTTTGTAGCAGTTTATATCTGCTTTATTTTCGAGCCTTTAATTGTTTAGTTTCAGAATAGGATTGGATTTCTATAGTTGGACTATTAAGAGAGAATTAATTCTTTTTAGTGTACCCTCTATTTAATCTTTACCTCCTATTCTGAATGAATATAGGGGGTATTTTTGTATTCCCTAAAATAAAGGAGAGATTTATATGCTTTTAATGGAAGCAAAGCACATCAAACATTATGTTAGGGATCGTTTATTATTAGATATAGCTCAAATTAGTGTCCATCAAAACGAACGAATTGGTTTGGTTGGCAAAAATGGGAGTGGAAAGACAACTTTATTAAATTTGATTTCTGGAAGTTTGTTAGCAGATGAAGGAAACATAAGCGGACCCTCTCATATTGAACTTTTACCTCAGTTGAAGCGAACAGATACAACTAAAAGTGGTGGTGAAGTTACACAAGAATATATTCAAAAAGCATTAAATAGTAATGCAGCGCTTTTACTAGTAGACGAGCCTACTACAAACCTTGATACAACTCATATTGAATGGCTAGAAAGTAAATTGAAAGAATGGCAGGGGGCTCTCATCATTGTGTCGCATGACCGCACGTTTTTAGATGCACTTTGTTCTACAATTTGGGAAATAAAAGAAGGACGAATAACAGAGTATAAAGGAAATTACAGCAATTATGCAAAACAAAAAGAGGTTGAATATCAGCAAGAAAAATTAGCCTTTGAAAAGTATCAAAATGAAAAAAGACAGTTGGAAGAAGCAATTAGAGCAAAAAAAGAGCAAGCGCAACGGGCTACTAAACGGCCAAAAAATGTTAGTAATTCAGAAGCTAGAATCACAGGTGTAAAGACACATTTTGCGAATAAACAAAAGAAGTTACGAAAAACAGTCACAGTAATGGAAACAAGATTAGAGAACTTAGAAGTAGTAAAAAGATCAAACAAACTTCCCCCTATTCAAATGGATTTGCCGAATGAAGAATCTTTTAGAAATAGAACAGTACTTCGGGTTCAAAATATTTCAGGTGTGGTTGGGGATCGATTATTATGGAAAAAAACTAATTTTCAAGTTCAAGGGGGAGATAAATTAGCGATAATTGGTGCTAACGGAAGTGGTAAAACAACGTTAGTAAAGAAAATAATTAATCAGGAACTTGGTATTACCTTATCACCGTCCGTAAAAATTGGATATTTCGCACAAAATTTGAGTATATTGGACAATGAAAAAACCATCTTGGAAAATGTGAAAGAAAGCTCAAATCAAAATGAAACTCTTATCCGAACAGTTTTAGCAAGAATGCATTTTTTTGATGATGATGTATATAAATCTGTTAAGGTTTTAAGTGGTGGAGAGCGTGTTAAAGTAGCTCTTTCAAAAGTGTTTTTAAGTAATGTTAATATGCTAGTTTTGGATGAACCAACAAATTTTTTGGATTTAGAATCCTTGGAATCACTAGAAGCTCTTTTGCAAGAATATGATGGAAGCATTATCTTTATATCTCATGATCGACAATTCGTTGAGAATATTGCTACTCGAATATTAGAAATCCATAATAATGAGCTAATACTATTTGATGGAACTTATAAAGAATTTAGGGATCGTCAACCTGAAGGAGAAAGAGATTTACAGCAAGATCAAGCACTATTGTTAGATACAAAAATATCAGAGGTACTGAGTCGATTGAGTATTGAACCTTCAGAAGAATTAGAAATGGAATTTCAAAGGCTAATAAAAGAAAAACAGAGTTTTAAAAAATGAATTAAGCTTTAATTTTTAAATGTATTTTTACTTATATTTAAAGCTAATATCAATATAAGAAAACCACTTTAAATATATGTAGTTAAAGGTCGAGTATTGGTCTGTCTCAATTTAAGGATAAATACTCTTGATATGACCTCACCCCATCCGAAGCAGACCTCGTTTTCACCCAACGAATGATGGAAGCAGGGAACGTTCTTGGAATCGAATTATTGGACCATTTTATCGTTTCAGAAACCAAATGGTTATCCTTCAAAGAAATGGGCTTACTCTAGATAAAAAGAAGAAGGACAGCAAAGTAGCTGTCCTTCTGTTCTTCGTGCATGGAAGAAATGCGCTCTAAACAAGCGTATTTCCGTGATGCTTACTTTTAAAAAAAGAATTAAAATAGAGATTATACTATTCATTTCTATAAGTATTCTTTTATTTGTTCAGCAATGAATTTTTTCTTTAACCAGAAAGATTGAATCGGCATTCTATCGCCATTTGGGAGAGTATCCGTATATCTTTCGTAATTTTCAAGACCTTTTCCATACCCTATACCATCAATGATATGCGCTGTCTCACCGATATGTAGCTTTGAAAACGCGATATTAACATCATTCGGTTTAGGTAATGAATTACTTACTTGATTCTTTTTAGGATAAAATGAGATGTTTTTATAAGAGTCCCTTACTTTAATCCAATCTTCTTTGGCAGCTCCTTCTAATAATTCTATCGGAAAGTTCCAAAATTTAGAGCCAGAAAAAACATACTCCTCACCATCATGTTTATAAACGATAAACAAGAATTTAGTCTCACTGAAGTAATCATAGAACCAAGAATCTTCCCATTCTTCTTCTAATAACTCTTTTATTTTAAAAGTTGGGAATGACATATGCTCGCGAATGGAGCCGTTTTGCTCTACCCTAATCGTTTTAACAACAGTATTAGACTTTACAAACTCCTCGGCGTTATTCGATGTA